>CALDYC010000056.1 GCA_937941245.1 uncultured Acidimicrobiales bacterium
CCCTAACGTTGCGTTGTGGAACGTTTGACACCAGAGGTTCAACGCTACGCGTGGGGCGACTCGTCGTTCTTGGCGTCGTTGCAAGGACGTGTGCCGTCCGGTGAACCCGAGGCAGAGCTCTGGATGGGAGCCCACCCAAACGCGCCGGCGACGCTCGCTGACGGCCGAAAGCTCAATAGTGCCATTGCTGAGAACCCCGAGCTTTGGCTAGGACCGTCGGCTTCAGCGCGCTTTGGCGAACTCCCCTTTCTATTCAAGATCTTGACCGCAGACCGTGCGCTGTCGATCCAGGCTCACCCCGATGCCGATCAAGCCGCCCGTGGGTTCGATCGCGAGCAGGCCGCAGGGATCCCGATCAACGGCGCCGTGCGCACCTATCGGGACCGAAATCACAAACCTGAACTGATTTGCGCGTTGACTCGATTCGAGGCCAAGTGCGGGTTCCGCCCGCTCGACGAAACGAGGGCAATGGTCGACCGGCTCCGAGACGAACGCGGCGATGCGTTAGCTCAGCGGCTGAACCAGTCCGGCACTGACGAAGAAGTTCTCCGAGACACGACGATGTGGTTGCTCCGCGAAGCAGACGCCGCGACCATCAGTTCGGTCGTACACGCTGCGTCATCGCTTGAAGAAACGCCATGGCGACTCGTTGCAGCCTGGACCCAAGAACTGCATCGGCAGTATCCCAATGATCCTGGCGTCGTCGTGGGGCTGCTACTCAATCATGTCGTTCTCGAACCGGGCGAGGCTCTGTTTCTTGGTGCGGGCGTTCTCCATGCCTACCTGCGCGGAGCGGCCATGGAACTCATGGCAAACAGCGACAACGTGATCCGCGGCGGATTGACACCGAAGCACGTCGACATTGACGAACTGGCCGAGGTAGTTGTGACGGCTCCTGAGGTCATCTCGCCGCAGCGACCAGCTCACCCGGTTCATCGCTTCGACGCTCCCGTCGACGAGTTTGGGCTGACCCGGATCGTCCTGGCCGATTCGACCTATGACGCCGTTGTCTCTGGGCCAGAGATTGTCGTGACCACCGACGGGTCGGCGACGATTTCGATGCCAGACGGAGCTTCAGTTGAGATCCACCCCGGCGAACCGGTATTCATTGCCGGCACCGACCTCGCATGGTCGGCGTCCGGGCACGCCACGGTCTTTCGCGCAACCGTCGGATAACACCCACCTGACAGTCGGCCCGCTCAGCCGATGACCGTGGCGTTTACTCCCAGCGGTCGTAGCGCACGAGCTCGTCGAGCCCTACCCGCACCCGCTTGAGTGGACTGTCTGGTGGGTCGGCGATCGGCCAACCGAGCGTGATCACCATCGGCATCACCCAATCGTCGGGAAGCCCGACCGCTGCACCAGCGACCTCAGTCCGGTGCAGCGTGACCGGACAGGTTGCAATGCCTTCGCTGTGCGCGGCGATCATCATGTTCTGCGCCTGGCGACCGACGTCGAACAATCGAAGTTCCGTCGACGGTGACGCAAAGCCCACGATGGCTGCGGATGACCCGATCCACGATGCAAAATCACCTGCGTGGGCCAAGGCCTCTTGAACCGACTGGTCAGTGACCACGATGAGCCGGTTGGCCTCGACATTCTTTGCAGAACCGGCCATGCGTCCGGCTTGCAGGATGCGCCGCATGACCTCGTCACCAATCGGTTGATCCGTGTAGTGGCGCACATCTCGCTTCGAGATGATTGCCTCATAGGGCGTCTGTTCTGACATCAGACGATTGTGGCAGGCGTCGAACCGCCCTACACCACCGCCAGGCACCGGTCCGCTGTGCTCGCTGAGCTCCCCCGAGCACTAGTGTCGGTCTGGCCGGCGGGTGTGGACGCGTCGGGAACCAGCGCCGCCAACGAACCGTCCCATGCATATGCATCGCCGTATCACCTCGACTCGTGTACGCCTGCTCAGCAGGTGCATCGCGACAACCCTCGTCACGCTTCTACTCGCGGGGGTACTGTCGCTGACTTCTTCGCTTCCAGCGTGGGCCTGCTCATGTGTGGCCCCGAGCGCCGACGGGGTCGCCACAGCTGAGGGAGCGATTGTCGGCACGGTGACAGACCTCAACGTGACCGACCTCCCTCGGGGCGACAGTCTTGCGGTCTACACCGTTGACGTCGAACTCGACGCTTTCGACAATGTGGCTGACTCAGTCTTCGTCGGCGTGTACGACGACAGTTGTCTCGTGACCTTCTCACTCGGCGACGTGATTGCAACCTCGCTGAACCCGGTGAGCGGGCTGGAACCTGAGGGCCGTCCCGCTGTCACAACAGGTTCGTGCTCGGTCGTGTCGCCCGAGTTGGTCGCCGGGGCGGCCGATATCGAATTGGCGTCGCCGAGGGGTGGAAGAATCGACATCGGCGAAGGATTGAGCGCCGCCGACTGGGCTGGCGCAGTTACGAGTGCCCAACCTGGTATCGCTGTCGAACAACCTGCGCCGGTGGCCGTTCCGAATCAGCCAATTGCACCTCCAATTCCCGTTCCCGTCGACCAGTTCGGGAACCCGATCTTCCCAACTGCGGAACCGCCGTTGCCAGAGCCACCGGACATCAATGCCTTCGGACCGACACCAGATGCGGTCGACGCACCGCTCGTCGACGAGCTCGGCAACCCGATACCCCAACCGATTCCGGTCGACCCCAACGGGAACCCGCTGATTCCGACACCCGAACCGCCAATCGCGATACCTGCTGCGCCAGTCCAGATTCCAGTCGTTCGCGCTCCTGGGCAGTTGGCGCAAGCCAACCCAGCCACCCCTGAAGGTGGCACCAGCTCGACAAAGTGGATCGTGCTTGGCGGGTCGGTGCTGATCGCCATCACCACGGCTGCGGCCTGGATTGTCGACCGCAACCTTCGGGCCCAAGGCCGCTGATCTCAGCCAGATGGCTGTTGGCCTGCAGTCTCGATTTTGGCCTCGCGCAGCAGGTCTTGTCCGGCCTTCGACATGATTGCCCCGGCTTGACCGGCGACGATGATCACACCCCCCACCAGGTGTACCCATCCAATGCCCTCGCTCAGGAAAACCCAGGCCAACAACCCTGAAACAAACGGCCCACCCAAGCGAAACAACGGTGGCACGTTCGCGGGCAGATGGTTGAGCGGAAGCGTCATCGCGATGTGACCAATTGCTCCCGGGATCGTGGCCATAGCGAGCGCACGCAACAGGTCGGGCCCCTCGACCGAACTCGGCGACAATCCCAGAATGATCACGTAGAAGCTGACGAAGCACGCCGCAGTCCCGATGGCCGTCGTGAGAAAGCCGACGACGCTGATCTCGGGGCGCGACAACTTCGAGACGATGAAGAAGCCGGCGAAGAGCACCGTTGAACCAAATGCCATCGCCATGCCCGCGGGGTCGCCTTCGGGACCTGAAGAAGCAGCGACAACGATGAAGATGGCACCGCCGATCGCCACCAGTGCGAACCATCGGAAACGAGCACCAGGGCGTTCGCCAAAGACCCTGATCGCCAACAGCGCGACCACAATCGGCGACAGGGTGCCCATCAACGTGGCGTCGACTACCGACGTCCGTTGGATCGCCGAGAAGAACAGAACCTGGTTCATCGAAAACAGCGCACCAGCGAGAGCAGCGAGCTTGAACCCACGCTTCGTGCCGATTGTGTGCCCGAGCGCACGCTGCACGGCGACCGCTACCCCGAACACGCCAAGCCCGAACCACAGTCGCCAGAAAGACAGAAGCACGCCACCGGTATCAGCGGATCGGGCAAGCACCGGGCCGGTTGCATAGAGCAGCACGCCGAGTGAGACGAGATGCAGCCCGAATCTGCTGGTTAGCGGTTCAACGCCGGCATCGCGTGTGGTCACAAGGTGCGCGAGTGTCGGGGCATCGCGTGACTGTAGGTTTCGGGTGATCGCACGCAGTCATCGTGTGACCGGTTGCACCGACCCGCCGAGCGACTCGCTACTCGCCGGTGACGTACATCCAGCGAGACTCGACCCGAACGAACGAGCTTCGCTCCTCAAGCTGCAGTGGTTCACCGCCGCGATCGAATCGAGCGATAAACGCGACCTCACCGGCGGCATCGAAGACCCCACCGCTTTCGGTGTCGATAACGGTCAGACCGTGCCAGCTGATGTCGGGATCGAAGACCACCGCCGGCGGACGGGTGTCGACATGCCAGCTTTCGAGCAGAAAGGACTCATCACACATGACATAGGCGCTGTAGCGCGCTCGCATGAGGGCCTCAGCGGTCGACCCGAGACGGGCACCTTCTGCGTGGATCGGCCCGCAACACTCGCCATACCGGCGTCCCGTGTCACACGGACATTGGGTTGGGGTTGGGGTCGGGACTGATGCGGACATGGTCAGCCTGCGAGCGGGGCGACGAGTCGAGCGGTAACCGCAGACCGGACCTGTTCGTCGAACGCGGCGACGTGGGCTTGGACCAGACTTGCAGCTGCATCGGCATCGCCAGAGCGCAACACATCGAGGATCTCGACATGTTCGCCAACCGCATGCGCCGGGTCGGTCACATCGGACAGGTACAGGTGCCAGAGTCGATCACTTTGCGCGTACAGCATGTCGAGAGTGTCGAGCAGAAACCGGTTTCCCGACGCCTTCCACATAAGTTCGTGGCAGGTGCGGTCGATTGCCAACAGCGCGTTGCCGTCTGCCGCGTCGCTCGTGGCCGCGAGTTGTGCTTCCATCTGGTCCCAGTGTTCATCAGCGCCGCGCAACGCTGCCAGCCGGGCGGCGTACGGCTCGAGAACCGCCCGCGTTTCAAACAGCATGGACAGCTCTGACACGTCGATACCCGACACGAACATGCCGCGCCGCGGAATCACCGTCACAAAGTGTTCCCGTTCGAGGCGTTGTAACGATTCGCGAATCGGCGTGCGGCCAATGCCGAGCCGATCCTGAAGTTCGTCTTCGCGGAGTACGTCACCGGGCGCGAACGTCAACTGCACGATCATCTGCCGCAACTGGTGATAGGCCTGCTCGCCGAGGGACTCTGTCATCGATCTTTCGGGGTTGTTCGAGGTCGCAAGCACATCTAAGCTCACTGATACATATGTGATATATCACCAATACATCACAGGCCCAACCTGGTTGCACCAACCGATGCATCCAAACGCTCAATCGTCACTGGAGTTCACAACATGAGCGATTTTCCAACCTCAGCCAAGGTCGTAGTCATCGGCGCCGGCATTGTCGGCAACTGTCTAGTCGGCCACCTTGCCCGTCTCGGATGGACCGACATCGTCCTGATCGAGAAGGGTCCCCTGCCGAACCCCGGCGGTTCCACCGGACACGCGTCGAACTTCATCTTCCCGGTCGATCACAACAAAGAGATGGCTTTGCTCGGTGTTCAGAGCGCGAATCAGTACCGCGACATGAACCTGTCCGTCGACTCGGGCGGCATTGAGGTTGCCCGCACGCAAGAGCGCATGAACGAACTTGATCGACGCATGACGTCGGCTATGGCGTGGGGCGTTCCGGCCGAAATGCTCACACCTGCAGAAGTTAAAGAACTCGTTCCGTTTATCAACGACGAAGTCATTCTTGGCGGCTTCCACTGCCCCACCGTTTCGGTAGTCGACTCGCTCGAAACCGGCACGGTCATGCGCAAGGAAGCACAAGACAAGGCCGGGCTGCAGGTGTTCGCAAACACCGAAGTTCTCGACCTCATCACCGAAGACGATCCCGTACCCGGCATGAGCCAAATCAAGGCAGTCGTTACCGACAAGGGCACGATCGAAGCTGAATACGTTGCCATTGCCTGCGGCGTGTGGTCCAACCGAATTGCGAATATGGCCGACACCTACATTCCGCTCGTGCCAGCGGTGCACCAAATGGCCGACGTCGGCCCCATGGATGTCCTCGTCGAAACCAACAACGAGATCGGCTATCCGATCGTGCGTGACATGGACACGTTCTGTTACGAGCGCCAATCAGCCGGCTCGATGGAGGTCGGCTCCTATGGCCACCGAGCGATCCTGCACCACCCCGACGAGATCCCGTCCAATGAAGAAGCCGCTCTCTCGCCGACCGAGATGCCGTTCACACAAGACGACTTTGATCCGCAGATGGAAACGGCCATCGAGCTGATGGACATGCTCGGCGATGCTGAGATCAAATATGCGATCAATGGTCTGCTATCGCTCACCCCCGACGCAATGCCTTGCCTTGGCGAACTTCCTGACGTGCGGAACCTGTGGTCAGCCGCCGCCGTCTGGGTCAAAGAAGGCCCGGGTATGGCCCAGGTGGTCGCCGAGTGGATGACATACGGCTACCCCCGCGTCATCGATCCGCACGCCAGCGACATCAGCCGCTTCTACCCCGACGAGTTGAGCGACGAGCACATCTGGGCACGCGCCGACGAACACTTCATCAAGACCTACGGCATCGTCCACCCCAGCGAGCAGTGGGAATCACGACGGGGCCTAAAGGAATCCAGCCTCAAGGCCATCACCGACGCGGCCGGAGCCGAGTACTTCACCGCCCGGGTCTGGGAACGTCCGCACTGGTATACGAGCAACGCTGATCTCGTCGAGCGATATGGGCTGAGTGAACGCGAAGTCGAGTGGGATAACCGTTGGTGGTCACCAATCATCGACGCTGAGCATCTCAACCTGCGAGAGAACGCTGGCATGGTCGATCTGACCGCGTTCCAGATCTTCGACCTCGAGGGCCCCGGAGCAGTTGCGTTCGCCGAGTACCTTTCGGTCAACAAGGTCGACAAGGCCGTTGGTACGTCGACCTACACGCCATGGCTCACGCCTGACGGCGGCTTCCACTCAGATCTCACCATGCTTCGTCTCGGCGAAGAGCACATCCGTGTCGTAACCGGCGCCTTCGATGGCGGTCGAGACGAAGCATGGATCAAGAAGTACATGCCGACCGACGGTTCAGTTACCTTCACCAACCACACCGAGGACTATGTCACCATCGGCCTCTGGGGACCGAACGCTCCTGCGATCCTCGCCCAGCTGACCGACGCAGACCTGAGCCACGAAGGCTCGCCCTACGGCTCGGTGCGCTCGGTGACCGTCGCTGGCGTCGACGTCGACATCTTCCGAATCAGTTACGTCGGCGACACCGGTTGGGAGATCTATATCCCATGGAACGACGCCCCCGCGGTGTGGGAAGCGATCGCAAGTGCCGGAGCTGATCATGGTCTGCGCCCGTGCGGTGCCGGCGTCTACGCGGTTGGCGGCCGCATCGAGAAGGGCTACCGCCTGATGGGCGCCGAACTCGAAAGCGAGTACAACCCGGTCGAAGCCGGGCTCGCACGCCCCAAGGTCAAGGCAGCTGACTTCATCGGCAAGCAGGCCTATCTTGCAGCCCGCGAAGCTGGGCCCGACGCGGTTATGTGCACGTTCGCGGTCGAAGATCACACCGACAGCGCCGGTCGGCAACGATTCATCCAAGCCGGCAACGCACCGATTCTTACCAACGACGGCGAGCGAATCACCGACAGCCACGGCCGCGTCAGCGTCGTGACCACCGCTGGGAACGCTCCGAGTTACGGCAAGTATCTGTGCCTCGGTTACCTGCCGACCGATCAAGCCGAAATCGGAAACACGTTCAAGGTGATGTACATGAACGAGTTGTTCCCTGTGACAGTCGTTGCCACGACCGGCTCGGCATTTGACCCCGACGATTCTCGACTCAAGGGCTGATACGGCAATGAACATTCTTGTCTGCGTCAAGCGGGTCCCCGCTCCTGGCGCCAAGATCAACGTCACCGAGGACGGCCTGTCAGTCGACTCGGCACACCTTGGGTTCACCACCAGCCCACACGAAGAGTGCGCGCTTGAAGAAGCCGTGCAGATCAGCGAACGCGACGGCGGCGAGGTCACCGTGCTCACCCTCGGTCCAGTCGAAGCCGAAGAGCAGCTTCGCTACGGCGCGAGCGTGGGAGCGCACCACATCATTCTCGTGCCGACCGACGGTTCAGCATGGGACCCGCAGCGGACGGCGGCGGCTCTCACTACCGCCATCGAACAAGCCGAGCAAGCGAACGGTCAGCCGTTCGATCTCATTCTGTTCGGCAACGAGAGCGCCGACAGTGGCGGCTTCCAGGTCGGCGTGCGTGTCGCCCTCAAGCTTGGGCGACCAAGCGTCAACGCCATCAAAGGCATCGACCCGGGCGATGGCTCGGTAATCGCCCGTCGTGAAATCGACGGCGGCTTTGAGGTCTACGAAGTGCCGACACCAGCGGTGCTCGGCATTAAGGAGGGCATCAACCTGCCGCGCTACCCGACGATGAAGGGCCGGCTTGCATCAAAGAAGGCCACCCTCGAAACTGCCGAGATTGCGGCCGAACCTGGCGGCCAGGCACTTATTCGCCTGCACCGTCCACCGGAGCAAGCCAGTACGACTGAAATTCTCGGCACTGATGAAACCGCAGCCGTCCGCATTGTCGACATTCTTGAAGAGATCGGGGTGCTGGCATGAGCTTGCTCGTGGTTCTCGAACATGACCGAGGAAAATGGGTCGAAGCAAACGATGAGGCGCTGACCGCCGCTCGCAAGCTTGCGAGCGACATGGGCGTCGAGCTCCATGCCGCATTGGTCGGCGTTGGAGCGAGAGACCTCGTGAGCCAAGCAGCGACCGGCGGCGCCGCTGTCGTGCACCTGTGTGAACACGAAGTACTAACCGATTACGGACCCGATGCCGTCGGCGAAACAGTTGCCCAGTTGGTGGCGTCTATCAACCCGTCCGCGATCACTGCGGTAGGGACGAGCCGAGGCAACGAGGTCCTCGCACAGCTGGCGGCTCGCGCCGACCTTCCATTCGTGGCCAACTGCATGACTGTCGCGCCAAGCGATGGGCCGTGGTCTATGACCCGGGTGCAGTGGGGTGGCTCACTGCTCGAAGACGCCACGCTCGATGCCCCGACAAAGGTGCTGAGCTTTGGCCATCACTCGGTCGTGGCCGAAGTTGCCGACGCACCTGGAGCGGGCGAGGTGCGCGAGTTCGCCCCAGCACTTGACCCAGCAATGGCCGCGACCATCGTGCGCGACCGTGACGTACAGACCGCGGGTGTGACCTTGTCAACCGCCCCGGTTGTCATATCCGGCGGCCGAGGAGTCGGTTCAGCCGAAGGTTTCGACCAACTCGAAGAGCTCGCCGAGCTGCTCGGCGGGCGGGTCGGCTGCTCACGAGCGGTCACCAACCTCGGATGGCGGAACCACACCGATCAGGTCGGCCAGACCGGCACTCGTATCGCGCCCGAGATCTACATCGCCACAGGCATCAGCGGCGCTATCCAGCACTGGGTCGGAGCGATGGCCAGTAAACGCATCTTGGCCATCAACACCGATGCCGAGGCAAACATGGTCACCAAGGCTGACTATGCAGTCATTGCTGACTTGCACAAAGTGGTGCCAGCAATTACGGCTGAGATTCGACGCCGTCAGGGTTGACCGCACCACCTAGCCTGCCTCGATGAGCGAATCGAGCGGGGCTCCGGCTTGCGATGCCGACGACACGAACAGCGAACCTACGGCCGGCACCACCCCGGTCGTCGGTTTCGCGATCTTGTCGGCTTGTTTGACCGCTGGGTATGGAGCGTTGTTCACGATCGTCGGTGACTTTCGCGACAACTATGGAATCAGCGAGTCAACGATCGGATGGATCATCGGACTCGGTTTCATCGTTGCGTTTTTCACCCAGATCGGTCTCGGCCCGCTCGGCGACCGCGGATTCGCCAAGCAACTTGTCATCGGCGGCGCGCTCATCAACATCATCGGGCTATTGATGATGGGCTTCGGTACGACCGCAACCGTCATTCTGCTCGGACGCGTTCTAAGCGGGTTCGGTGTCGGCGCAGCAACGCCTGCGATCAAGCGAGCGGTTGTCATTGGTTCAGGCGACAACCTCGGACGCAACCTTGGCCGGCTCTTTAGCGCGGACGTATTCGGTTTTGCCATGGGCCCGGTCATCTCAGCCGTGTTGGTTGGACCCTTCGGACTAGCCGCCCCCTTCGTCGTCGTTTCCGCAGTCACTGCGATTGCATTGGTCGTCGTGTTCAGCCGCCCGATCGCCGTTCCACCGGCCGAACCCGACGGCACACCACGGTTCGCCATCGATTTGTTGCGGTCTCGCCCGTTCGCCGGTGCGGTGTTAATCGGGTCGTCTGCGTTCCTCATGATTGGAGCGTTCGACTCGCTATGGGACGTCGTACACACCGATCTCGACACGCCGAACTGGATCGCCAACCTTGGTATTGCTCTGTTCGCCATCCCACTGGTGATCATGGGTCCAGTTGCGGGGAAGCTCGCGCAGCGCCGCGGTCCGTTTCTTGTGGCAAGCGTTGGACTTTTCGCAGCGTCGATTTTCATGGGTATCTACGGCGCTCTCGCATCGGGGCTGGCGATCTTTGCTGTATCGATGGCGCATGCGTGTACCGACGGTCTGACCTTCGCAGCAAGTGGCGTTGCCGTTGCGCTGACTGCTCCTGAATCCCGGCAATCCGGTGCGCAAGGCGTGCTCGGGGCCATGCAGGCTTTGGCCGCGGGGATCATGGCACCCATCACCGGCTGGTTGTATCAATCCCACGGCCAGCGGGCTGCCTATTGGACCGCTGCGGTGATCATCGCAGCGATGGTCGCTGGAGGTCTGCTGCTTGCTGGCCCTGACGGCCGACGGACGGCTCGAGCTTCCGGCGCAGCCGACTCTTCAACCGCCGCGACTGTTGCCTAACCTCACCGCATGAGCTTTGTGGTCGCGACCTGGAACATCCAGTGGCAATTCGGCGAATGGCAGCAGCGCCAACCGGCGATCCTCGAGACGCTTCGCTCGCTCGATGCGGACATCATTACGTTGCAGGAAACGTGGCTCGACCAGATCGATGGCTTTGCCGCCGAACTCGACTTCGAATCAACCTGGGCCGGTCGCCCTCCTCGCGAGGCAACGAATCCAACTGGCTTCGGAAACGCCATTCTCAGCCGGTGGCCAATCAGTCGACGCGAGCATTGCTTCCTCGAAGATGGACAAGGGCGCAAGTATCGGTCCTGTGTGCATGCTCTGGTCGAGTCACCGTTCGGCAGCGTGCCGGTCTTCACGACGCATTTGCACTACCCCGAAGACGGTTCCGCTGTTCGTCAGATGCAGCTCGCAACGGCATCCGAGTTCATCGAATTGCATGCAACGGGCGAGCTTCCACCGGTTCTGACCGGCGACCTGAATGCGGTCCATGACAGCGACGAAATTCGCACACTCACCGGACGCAGGCCCCCGTTCGTTGAGGGCCGCACCTGGACCGATGCGTGGGAGACTGCTGGCGATGGACCCGGCTTCACCTGGTCCCGCGACAACCCGTACCTGCAGAACACTGGCTGGCCAGACCGGCGACTGGACTATGTGCTGATTGGCGCCCCACGAACCAAACGTCCGATCGGCAACCCGGCTCGTGCTGACTTGTTCGGCATCGACCCGGTGGGCGATGTGGTGGGTTCAGATCACTACGGCGTCGCGGTCGAGATCGTTAGCTGAACCCGCCGCTCCCCCGATCATCAGCGGAACGCCCGGACGACATCGGCTATTTCGCCGAACTCAACGGGGTCTACCGCTACCGCGGCAACGATCGAGCGCCCTCGGAGGAAGTACTGCTCACGGTCGGGCTCATCGTTTGCGTCATAGCTATAGGTGATGAGGATCTCGTCAGGAGCTGGACTGTCGTTTGACAGCACGACCAGGCCCCCGTAGCTCTCGCACGGTGAGGCAACTGATCGCAGGTCTGCAAACGCCTGCTCGGCTCGGTTGAGAGTGGGGTACACGGTGATCAAGGCTTGCCCCGGGCCGTCACCGAAGATGACAGTGTCAACGTCGGGGTCCGATGGTCCGCACCCGTCGAAGTAGCCGCCAGACACCTCGTATCCGTAGTCGAATCCAAGCTGTTGCATGTGCACTTCGAACGAATCAACGAGGGCCGTATCATCATCTGGCGCCGAATTTTCTGCGTCCGGCTCGACCAGATCACGGGTTTGGTCTTCGATTGCGAACGATTGACCGGGTTCACCCCAGATGACGACCTGGTTGGCAGATCGCACGTATGAGCCGAATTCTGCCTCGACGCCTATAAGGGGTTGCACCGACGCAGTGTTCGGATCCTCGAGATAGGTCCAGGTTGCGCCGCTTAGTTCATAGCCGCGTGTGGAATCCAGCTCGATCACGACAGGGGTGCCTGCCGAGTCGAACTCGCCAGTCACGCCACTGACGCCATCGAGTGCGACCAGGCCGTCGACGAGTTCGACTGTCAGGGTGGACTCGGTGATCGCAACGACCGCAGGAAGCACCGCTCCCGCCCCTTGGTCGACGTCGGTGACGATTCCCCACTGCGGCGATGATGTGGCGTCGAAGCCGACGATCTCGTCGCCCTCAGCGTCGGTCGAGACCCGGACCAGGGCATAGCCGGCACCCGCCAACCGGACATCTTCCACGCTGATCGCAACGCCAGCACCGCCATCGATGCCCGTGGTAGCGACCGAACCAGATCGCAAGATTGGTCCCTCGGTGACCACAAAGGTCCCGTCAGATGTGTCGAGGTCGGTGGCCGCTGCCTCGTTGAAGCCCTGGGAAAGCACGTCGGCAAGTACCTCGCCGAACACGTCGTAGTACCAACCGAATGTGCCCATCGGGTCGAGATAGAACCGGCCTTCTCGTTCAATCACGACCAGGCCGATGGCATCGGGAACGAGATCACGCGCCAAAATGTCGGTGCCTTCGGCAACCGGTTCGTCGCCGTACTCCTCGTCAAGTACCTGGTCAAGACACTCATCGGTGACGTCTCCGTCTGGACTGACCAACCTCAAGCAGAAGGTGTCACCATTGAGGTCGATCGTGCCACCTGCGACATCGGTTTCGATCCGGTCGATCGACACAAAGACCCTGTCGTTCCACGGCTCGTCGCGCAGTTCGAGCTGGGTGACCCGAAGATCGAGTTCTTCGCGTGCCTCGCGCAGCTCACCACGGGGAATCTCAGCATCGAGAAGCGGGAAGTAGTCGTGCAGGTAGGGCAAGCCTTCGGGGTCCATCATGTCGACGATCCGCTGGTAGTCGATTGTCTCGACCGCCTCAACGAGATCACGAATCGCATCGTGGGCAGTGGCACTACCTCCGTCGCCCGATGCGACGATGTCAAAGGCTCGGCCATAGTCAGGCCGAGTCGACGGATCAGCGACCTCTACGACAAAGTCCCCGATGCTGTACCCCATCGACAGGTACCAACGGCCGTCGCGTTCGACCGTGACCAGCTGCAGCGGGACGTCTTCGATCACCTCGCGAGTTTCGTCGCCGTCGGGCTCGATCGCCGTCACGATGATGTCGTCGTTCACTGTCCGCAACTCGAGACCCGCGCCGTCCACCGCCGACACATCGAGCGCGCCGACCTCACCGCCACCGGCGAAAATCAGTGCCCGATCCGGTTCGCCTACCCTATTGATCGATACTTCGAGCGAGTCAAACTGCACTTTCGCAATCCGTCCGCTATCGCCAAGTTCTTCGACCGTGTAGGTCGGTGCTTCCCCGTCAGACCCGGTGACGTTGATGTCCAGTGTTTCGAACAATCGCTCGTAGGCCTCGCCAACCTGCTCCTGGCTGCGTGGGCTCTCAATCGCATTGTCGTCGACGATGCCGTCGAGCGTCTCAATGAATGGTTTGAAACTGCCATAGAACGTGTCGATTTCGAGTGGGTCAACGACCTCGATAAAGCCGACAGGGTCAGCATCGGTGATCGAATCGAAGAGCTGTTGGACTGCAGCCTGGGGTGAGTCGGCGCCAGTGGAACCGGATCCGCCCGACAGCAAACGCCACCCAATGAACCCAACCCCGACGAGGAGGACCACGGCAACGACTCCAAGAATCGGTGCCCGTCGCGACGTCTCTGTCGGGGTGCCCCCGCTCGCGAGATCCGACGTTGAGCGCTCGACTATGTGACCATCGGGCGGCAGAGTCGCTGGGGCGGCGAAATCTGGTGAGTCGATACTCGCAGCATGGTGAGGCTGGGCATCGAAGCGACTCGCGACTGGTTCAGCTACGTAGTCCGGGTGCAGCTCAGGCGCGTACCACTTGCCGTCTGAGGCCAACCACCAGCCGGCGCCTGGGGATGTGTCGCTCATATCAGTTCCTCGCTGGATTCCTGCAACAGTGATGATGGTCGGACCCGACCTGTGCCCGTGAACAAAATCGAGTTCCGCTTCGATGCTGCTGCATGGGCAACGACGAGAACCCCGACTGTGGTGACAACCGGACCGGTCCACGCAACGTCAATGACCGACCAATTCCACCCAGCCCACACAAAGAGCCACCACATCGCGAGGGCAAGCATCGAAACGACGACTGCTACCACCCGCAGCCAGGTCGTCCCGTCAAAGAGAACCGAGAGCCACACACAGAACATAAGCACAGCTGGCACGTACCACCATCGGCCGGCCCAGCTGATGAGGTCAGGCAACGAACCCGAACCCAGGCCGACAAAGAGATCAGCGGTCGCAAAACCTGAACGGTTCCGCCCACCGATCCTCGCCCACGGGAGAAACGCGCCGACAGCACCCACGACGACGCCGGCGGTTGCACTGATCGTCAGTCGTTCCTCGACCCGCATTCCCCGACCTTACGGGAGTTGTCCCGCTGTGGCATCGATCCAACTGAAGGGACGCCCCCTACCCACCTGGGTGCGCAAGCGGACAACGATCCAACGAGTTGATTCACGTTCCGGGGAACCAACTCGCTACTCGGCACGTCTGACTGGCATGCGACAATTCACCGGTACGCAACACCTCATCTCAGCCGCCGCCTGGCGGGGCATTGCGAGATTCGCTGCAGCTTCGCTTGTCACGCTGCTGCTCGCTGGAGCGCTCACTGTGACGTCCTCGCTTCCGGCCTGGGCCTGCTCGTGCATGGCGCCTTCTGCCGAATCAGTTGTCGCGTCCGAGGGCACAATCATCGGAACGGTTACCGGCATCACATTCGCCGAGCTGGCCTTCGGAGACCGGGTCACCGTCTACACCGTCGAGGTAGATGTCGATGCATTCGACAATGTCGACGATTCGGTGTCGGTCGGGGTGTTCGACGACAGCTGTTTCGTGAGCTTCTCAATCGGCGACATGATCTCGACAACGCTGAGTCCGCTCTACCTCGACGACGGTGCAGCGGTGGCAACCGGATCATGTTCGACCGCACCGCCGGACCTCATCGCTCAAGCAGCCGATCTCGAACGCACATCTCCGCGCGGCGCAAGGATCGACATCGGGGAAGGGGTCCCCGCAGAAGGTTGGCTCGAGGCAATGACCGATCCCAACTCTCGTGTCGAAGGCGAACAACCGGCCGCCGTTCCGGTTCCAGCCGATCCATCAGACGAGCTCCTAGACGACGATGGGCTCTTTCTGGACGAACCGCCTATGCCGGTCGATGCCGGACCCGAGATCGCTCCCCCGGCAGATGTCGCGCCGGTTGACGTTTCGGGCAACGACGGAACCGGCTCGACAACGTGGATCGTGATCGGTGGAGCGATCCTCATCGCAACCATCACGGCCGCAGCGTTCCTCGTCGATCGCAATCTTCGCTCCGAGGGCCGCTGACGAACCCGTTGTCGGCGGGTCCGACAATCATGTGACTGGGCCTCGTGCGCGACACCATTTCGTTCTACGGTCATCCCCGATGGCTCTTGATCTTTTTCGTGACCAGATTGCCACGCGAGTTCGCACGATCATCGCCGGCGAGACTGAGCCGCCGACCCCCGCGCCATGGGACTGCGACGACCCTGGTTTGATTTCGCCCGACAGTCCAGTCCGTCAGGTGCACCGTGATCCGGCCATGTTCGTCGGTGGCGTTCGAGCGATCCTGTTCCAGTCGGTTCACCCGGTCGCCATGCGTGGCGTGGCTGAGCACAGCAACTACCGCAGTGATCCGCTCGGGCGTTTGCATCGCACGGCGTCATTTATTGGAACCACCACCTTTGGTTCGGCCGCCGACGCCCGCCAATCAATTCGCATTGTGCGCGTTGTGCATGAACGTGTCACCGGGACCCTTGACGACGGAAGCACCTACCGCGCCGAGGACCCCGACCTGCTGGCGTGGGTCCACGCCACCGAGGTCGACAGCTTCTTGCGGGCGTATCAGCGCTACGGCGTCAATCCACTATCGAGTGCCGACGCCGACCGATATGTCGCCGATATGGCGCCCATCGCTCTCGCTCTCGGGGCCACGTCTGCTCCGCAAAGCCGCGACGAGCTCGCCAAGCTGCTGCGTTCCTACGATCCGGTGCTTGCGGCAGGCGACGACTGCCGCGAAGCGACCCGATTCATGTTCGCGCCGCCCTTGCCGTTGACGGCACTGCCGTTCTACGCCGTGATCTTTGGAGCGGCCGTCGGGCTGCTGCCGCGACGCGTGCGCTCACTGCTCTTGCTTCCGCTCGGGCCGGGCATCGATCCGCTGGTGCTTCGGCCAGCCACGGTCGCGCTCACCGCCGCGTTGCGGTGGTCCATGCCAATACCCGCCGAGTCGTAGGCAGCAGGCATAGACAGAACCAGCCGCCAGGGCTATGGAGGATTCGTCACGTAGCGCTGTGCGGCGTCGGTCAACGACAGATCGAGCTGGTTGGCGAGAGACGACAACCAGGCCAACACGTCGCCGAGCTCATGCAACTGCTGCTCACGGGTGCCTTTGCGGACGGCTTGCGCGAGCTCGCCGACCTCTTCGCACAGCCATGCCACCGTGCTCGGCATGCCGCGGTCACGATCCTGTTCGCCGTAAGTGGTTTCCATGAGTTGTTGAAACTCATCGATGCGCATGACGTGGATCAGCGCGCTTCGAGTGCTTCGGCGATTTGAACCGTGTTTAGGGCGGCGCCCTTGCGAAGGTTGTCACTCGACAGGAACAGCACGAGTCCGTTGGGGACCGTGGCATCGGGTCGGATTCGGCCGACGAATGTCGGGTCAGCTCCGGCTGCCTTAAGCGGCGTTGGAAGCTCGTCTACGACGACACCGTCGGCGTCAGAAAGAATGTCGGTTGCTCGCTCGACGCTCAAGGGCTGATCAAACTCGGCGTTCACCACAAGCGAGTGTCCGGTGAACACCGGTACCCGTACGCACGTCGCGCTCACCGCAAGGTCTGGCAGCTCAAGGATCTTGCGACTTTCGTTTCGAAGCTTCTGCTCTTCATCGGTCTCGAGGCTGCCGTCATCGACAATCGCCCCGCACAGCGGCACCACGTTGCACGCAAGCGTGGTCGCGAACTTCTCGGGGGCCGGGAACGACCCGGCTGAGCCGTCGTAGGTCAGAGCTCGGCTGTGGTCGCCGGTGGTGGCCAGTTGTCCTGCTAATTCGTCGACACCCGACAGGCCAGATCCCGATGCAGCTTGATAGCTGCTGACGACGAGTCGGCTCAGACCAGCTTCGAGCGCGAGCGGCTTGAGCACCGGCATAGCTGCCATCGTGGTGCAATTCGGATTGGCGACGATGCCCTTGGGGATTGCATCGAGCGCGTGAGCGTTGACCTCGGGCACGACCAATGGCACATCGGGGTCCATACGCCAACCTGACGAATTGTCAATGACGATGGCGCCCTGTGCGGCCACCTTTGGAGCGAGCGCCATCGACGTGGTCTTGCCGGCTGAGAACAACACGTAGTCAAGACCGCTGTAGTCCGCGGTCGACGCATCTTCGATCGTGAGTGTGCGATCCTGCCATGTCAGTTCACGCCCGGCGGACCGCTGCGAGGCAAACACTCGCAAGGTGCCGATGTCGAGACCGCGATCTGCGAGGATCTGCAGCATGACGCCGCCTACCTGACCTGTGGCACCAACAATTCCGATTTCCATGCCGCTGAGCGTACCGCTGTGCGCTCATCTGGCCAGCCGGTTTTAGACGACGGGGCGATCCAACTCGAACGCAGCGTGCAAGACGTTGACCGCATCTTCGGCTCGCGCTCCGTCAACCACCGCGCTGATACGAATGCCTGAAGTCGACAGCATTTCAATGTTGATACCAGCATCGGCCAGCGTCTCGAACATTTGGGCGGCAACCCCAGGATTGCTCTTCATCCCGGCGCCAACCAGGCTGACTTTGCCGATGTTGTCGTCGGTCGTGACGTTGCCGAGCCCCAAACCAGTCGACACCTGTTCGGCTTTGCTGGTGTCTGCGGTTGGCACGGTGAATGAGATGTCAGTGGCGCCGGCGACGCTGACGTTCTGCACAATCATGTCGACGTTGACTTCTTCATCGGCGAGTGAACGGAACAGTCGGGCCGCAATTCCGGGTTCGTCGGGAACCTGCGAAATCGTGACTTTCGCCTCGCTCATGTCGTGGACGACGGCGGTAACTATGGCTCGTTCCATCGTTGACTCCTCGTTGTTGACCCAGGTGCCTGATTCCCAGGTGAAAGCTGATCTGATGTGGAGCGCGA
This sequence comes from uncultured Acidimicrobiales bacterium, assembly GCA_937941245.1. GTDB lineage: Bacteria > Actinomycetota > Acidimicrobiia > Acidimicrobiales > UBA10347 > UBA10347. The sequence goes on from CALDYC010000056.1 coordinate 18,384, forward strand.
CCCCGTGTCGGTGTGCGTACTCGACCGAGCGCATAGCCGGTTTAGGACAGCCCGCTGCGGTCATTTCCAGAAGCTCATCAAAGCTGATGTGGCTCATCTTGCGGGCGTTGGTCACGACGCGGGGATCGGTTGTGAAGACGCCGGAGACATCGGTGTACAGCTCGCACGCATCGGCGCCGAGACAGTGAGCTAGTGCGACTGCGGTGGTGTCGCTTCCGCCGCGCCCAAGGAAGGTGACCTCGTTATCGGTCGACACGCCCTGCGAGCCGGCAACGACCGGCACAAATCCGGCGGCGAGCGATGCCTTGATTCGGTCGCCTTTGACTTCGGCGATCCGAGCATTTTCGTGGGTGGTGTCGGTGATGATCCCGGCCTGGCTTCCGGTGAACGATTCGGACTCGACACCGGCGCCGTTCAATGCCATCGCCACGAGGGCAACCGCTTTGCGTTCGCCAGCAGTGATGAGCATGTCCATCTCGCGCCCTGGACGCACGTCAGACACCCGATCGGCCAGCCTGAGCAACTCGTCGGTCTCTTTGCCCATAGCGCTGACGACCAATACGACCTGGTGCCCCCGGCTTACCGTTCGACGAACGTGGTCGGCGACCTCGCTCATGCGTTCAGGATCAGCGACGGAGGTGCCTCCGAATTTCTGCACGTACAGGCCCACGACCCAACACGCTAGCGGTGATTGTCGCGATGGTGCCTGCGATTGCCGTTGGTAGATTCCGCTCCATGGGTACCGATAAACGCGCTCGCCAAAAAGCCAACCGGCAGTCTCGCCTGGTGGAAGTCGAGCGGGAGCAAACTCGCGAAAAGCGAGAATCATCCACCAAGCGTTATGGCTTCATCGCCGCGATCATTCTTGGGATCATCGCGCTCTTCGTGCTGTTCAGCGTGTTGACCGGCGGCGATGATGACGAGAACGGCATCAACTTCGCCGACGAACCAGAGGTCGCCGACGCTGAACCAGTCGTCGCTGCGACCGCTGTCCCGCTCGTCGACTCGGTGCCAGCGGACTTTGCTCCCTTCGCTGGCGATCGCGCCCTTGCAGCAGTCGTCCCAACCGCGCGCAACGAGGCCTATGACAGCGCTCCCCCCATGCTGATCGACGAGTCAAAGCAGTACGCCGCAATTCTCAATACCGACGCTGGCACGATTCGATTGGAACTGTTCGCCGACGCCGCTCCCCTGACAGTCAACAACTTCGTCGCACTTGCCCGAGACGGCTTCTACGACGGCATCAGCTTCCACCGTGTGATCGAAGACTTCATGGCGCAGGGCGGCGATCCACTCGGAACCGGCGTCGGCGGACCGGGTTACCGGTTCGCAGACGAGTTCGACCCCGAGTTGGCATTCGATCGCCCCGGTCTGCTCGCAATGGCCAACAGCGGGCCCGCTACCAACGGAAGCCAGTTCTTCATCACCTTTACCGAGACGCCATCACTGACTGGCGTTCATACGATCTTTGGTGAGCTCGTTGGCGACATATCTGTGCTCGACAACATCGTCCGAAGCGATTCAGGCGGCGCGACCATCATCGACTCAGTCAACATCATTGAGGGCTGACGTCGGGTACGATCGGGCTTCGCCGACCACGAATTCGATGCGGCCGCCGGTAACTGGCACCTCGATTCGTTCGACCGCCTGCACCGACCAACCGGCACCCCATAGTTGTTGTGTGGCATCGTTGCGTACACGTGCTCGTCCGGTGAACCGGCCAGGCGTGAATGCGTCAGGAATCACAAATCCAACGCGTTCGGGCTGCTGCGACACCGCGGCCATGACGAGATCGATGTCGCCGAATATCAAAGCGGCAGTTCCGCTTGCTTCGGTCTTCGGGTCAAAGCCGGCTGCGGCGGCGAACTGCGCCCACCGAGACGCAATCTGGACGTCGAAGGCCCGGCAGCGCCCGCACAGGTCTGCGATTGCGGCGCGCAGCTCAGCAGACACGTTCGTCGATGCCGGAACCTCATGCATGGCATCGAAACTAGCGGTGCGATGAAGCCGGCCACGCTGCCACCTAACGAGTGGCAGTTTCCGGCTGTCAACGACGCCGACGAGCACGGTGTTGTCGGTGTCGGTGCCGATCTCTCTCCGCAGACCCTGATCGCTGCCTATGCCCACGGCATGTTTCCGATGCCGATCGAGGAACACGGTCCGATCGCCTGGTGGTCGCCTGACCCTCGAGGGGTGCTTCCACTTGACGGATTAGTCGTTACACGAAGCATGCGCCGGTCGCTTCGCCGTTTCCGCGTCACAATCGACACATCGTTCTCTGACGTGATTAGAACGTGTGCATCGCTTGAACGCGAAGGCAACTGGATCGACGACCAGATGGTCGAGGCATACATCGAACTTCACCGCCTCGGGTGGGCCCACAGTGTCGAAACGTGGCTCGATGACGAGCTCGTCGGGGGCTTGTATGGGGTGAAGGTTGCCGCCATGTTTGCCGGTGAGTCCATGTTCCACATCGAAACCGACGCGTCAAAGGTGGCGCTCATTGCACTGGTGCACGCCCTGCGGTCAGTCGATGCCCAGCTACTTGACGTCCAATGGCCAACAGATCACCTTGCGACACTTGGCGTCACGCCTATCGCTCGCACCGAGTATCTTCATCGGGTCGGTCGTGCGGTTCAGCAAGACTGCCCACCGATCGCAACTAAACATCTCGACAGCCTTTTCGATCAAATCAGTGAATCAACTTGATCCCTGAACAATTCGGCCGATGAAGTCACTGTCCCCTTAGCCGTCTCGCGGAGCAAGCTCGTATGGATCAGTCCGGTATCAACTCCGATATCAACGATGTCGAATCGCCCGCGCTGTTGGGGCTTATGGCCGGCGCCCTGGTGATCGTCGCCATTGCGGCTGCGATCATCGGTCTCATCTCTGACAACAGTGCTCTCGCGCTCATCCCGGCGGGCGTTGCGTTGCTGCTCGGCGGGGCCGCCATCTGGATGAACGCAACGATCTCAAGACTGAACCGCAAAGTCCGTTCAATGGATCGCCAGATCATTCAGATGGACGCTGGCATCGCTGGATCAACCTCGTCGCTCAGCTCTGCGGACGCCGGCGCATCAACGTCTGGCGCGGCGGTATCTGGCACATCAGGATCTGGACGGGCACGACCGCCGCTGGCAACTCCGGCCGGCATCCATGAGGGTCTCGACATCTCCGATACGTCGGACTTGGCCGACCCCGAAACCGGTCTTCTCGGCGAGCGTTACTTCGTCGTCACCTTGAGTGCCCGGGTTGCCGCCGCCCGGCGTCATCTGCGACCACTCGCGCTCGTGCTTCTCGAAGCGGTCAAGGACGCCAGCACGAACCCCGAATCGCTCGACCCGCCAGCCAGCGCGGACATCATTCGCGAGACCCTGCGCGATGCCGACACGCTGTGCCGGCTTCAGAACGGTCAGTTTGCGATCCTTCTCGAAGACACCCCCGAGAACGGCGCGATCTGGACAGTTGAACGCATTAGACGCCGTCTTGCTGAACAAGTCGACGATGCCACTATTTGGGCAGGCATTGCCTGCTATCCCGCTAACGGATTCGACGGGGCCGAGGTGCTCGATCGGGCCCGATCGGCGTTGAGTTCTGCCCGCGAGTGGCGTCAGGATCGCACCGAGGTCGCCGAAGCCTGACTGGGGCTCGGGGCGCTGACCGCGGGCGCACATCAGCGCAACCGGCGGATTCGGCGCAAAGTCGCCAAATGAGGATTGCACGGCTGCGGATTACACGGCTGCGGATTGCACGGCTGTGGATTGCACGGCTGCAGCGTGAACCGCTGCGAGTGTTGAGCTACTGCCAGCCCTGAGGCAAACGCCCTTCGGCCCACCAACGCCCGGACCACCGCCAGGCTGTTGCTGCTGGCGGTGCAGCAACGACTTGGGCCGGTTTGGGCCAGGTCATCTCGATGGCGGCGACGATCGCTGCCACCTGGGCCGGGCTTGGCTGGCCCTTGATCGCGATCGTGCCGACCGAAGATGGGGCGCTCGTTGTCGGTGTGTCCGGTGTCGTCATCGATGCGACCTACAGGGGCACGATGCCGTGCTTGCGACGCGGCTGCTCTTCACGCTTTGTCACCAGCATTTCCAAGCCGGCAATCACCCGTTGTCGGGTGTCGGCTGGGTCGATCACTTCGTCGACATAGCCGCGTTCTGCAGCGATATATGGATTTGCGTACTGCTCGACGTACTCGTCGACGAGGGCATCTTTGCGGGCGGTTCGTTCGTCTTGGTTGTCAATGTCGTTGAGTTCACGGCGATGCACGATCTCGACCGCTCCTTGTGGGCCCATAACGGCGAGCTCGGCGGTCGGCCACGCAAAGGTCAGGTCGGACCCGACCGACTTGCTGTCCATAACCACATAGGCCCCGCCATAGGCCTTGCGAGTGACCACAGAAATTCGTGGCACAGTCGCCTCGCAATAGGCGTAGAGCAGCTTGGCTCCGTGGCGGATAATCCCGCCGTACTCCTGATCAACACCAGGAAGGAAGCCCGGGACATCGATCAAGGTGACGAGCGGGATCCCAAATGCATCGCAGGTGCGAACGAAGCGTGCCGCCTTGGACGACGATTCGATGTCGAGCACACCTGCCAAGATCATTGGCTGGTTCGCCACAATGCCGACACTGCGGCCTCCCATTCGGGCGTAGCCGCACACGATGCTCTTCGCCCAGTGCGGGAAATACTCCATGAAATCGCCGTCATCTACGACGGTGCGAATGACTTCGGTCATGTCGTAGGGCAGGCTCGAGCTCTCGGGCATGAGATCGCGCAGCTCGGGCGTTGATCGAGTCGACGGGTCATCGGTCGGCACGATTGGGGTCGACTCGAGGTTGTTCGAGGGCAAGAAACTCAGCAGAGCTTTGACCGAGTCGAGCACGTCGTGCTCACTGTTCTCGACGAACGTCGCGACACCCGATTTGGACGAGTGGCTCCCGGCGCCGCCGAGTTCTTCGAGCGTGACCTCTTCGCCGGTCACGGTTTTGACCACATCAGGTCCGGTGATGAACATGTGCGATGTCTCACGCACCATGAAAATGAAGTCGGTCATTGCCGGGCTGTAGACCGCTCCGCCGGCGCAAGGACCGAGGACCACGCTGATCTGGGGGATGACCCCTGAGGCTGCGACATTGCGACGGAAGATGCCGCCGTATCCGTCGAGGGCAACAACGCCCTCCTGGATGCGGGCACCGGCGCCGTCATTGAGGCCAACAAGTGGAGCCCCGACGGACATCGCGAGATCCATGATCTTGTGGATCTTCTCGGCATGAACTTCGCCGGTGGCGCCACCCATGACCGTGAAGTCTTGGGCGTACACAAAGATCTTGCGACCATCGACCGTTCCCCAGCCGGTGACCACGCCGTCGGTATAGGGCCGGCTATCGAGACCTGCTTCGTGGGCACGATGGCGAGCGAGCATGTCGACTTCGTTGAACGAATCGGGGTCGAGCAGGTATTCAATGCGCTCACGGGCGAGCAACTTGCCTTTGTCGTGCTGACGGGTGACCGAACGCTCGGATCCGGCGTGGATCGCCTGGTCTCGGCGCGTGTCCAGCTCGTCGAGGCGGTCCTGCATTGTCCGTTCTGCCATACGACGCAGAGGATAGACGGCGGCCGCAACTAAGGTCACAAGCCGTGGCTAACCCTTCAAGTGTTGCAGTGTTCTGCGGGTCCAGTAACCGGATCGATCAGCACTACATCGATATGGCAACGCAGGTCGGCACTGCACTGGGCAGTCGTGGCATTCGAGTGGTCTACGGCGGTGGGCACAGCGGCCTCATGGGAGCTGTTGCCGCAGCCACCATGCAGGCGGGCGGCGAGGTCATTGGGGTGATCCCTCGAGGGCTCTTCACCAACGGCATCGATGCTGACGGCATCACCAGCCTTGAGGTCGTCGACGACATGCACCAGCGCAAGGCCCGCATGTACGAACTTGCAGACGGATTTATCGGGCTTCCGGGTGGATTCGGCACATTCGAAGAAGTGTTCGAGGCCGCGACCTGGACGCAGCTGGGGTTGCACGCAGACGGCCCCAAGCCAGTCGTTCTGCTTGACACTGACCAATTCTGGAAGCCGATCCACGACCTGATCGATCACGCGAACAGCGCCGGTTTCATTAGCGACACGAACCGCCAAATCATCGCTGGCGCATCGTCTATCGAGCAGGCGCTCACGCTGCTCGCAACACCGCCCGCTCACGAGACGCCTGAGTTCGTTAGGCCCTAACAGACACGGCCGGTCGGGGCCTTTACGCGTTCCACGCGGCGGTCGCCCAGGTGCGGATTTCAGACAGGTAGAGGTCGGGTTGCTCAAATGCGGCGAAGTGACCACCGACTTCGAGCTCGTTCCAGTGCACGATGTTGGTGAATCGTTTCTCGGCCCAGCGTCGTGAGGTCTGAAAGATCTCCTTCGGAAAGATCGATGCCCCCATTGGAATGTGGACTTCGTCGCGGGGGACGTTCGCAAAACTCTCCCAGTAGATCCGGGCAGATGAGGCAGCCGATTCAGTGAGCCAGTAGACCATGATGTTGTCGAGCAGTTCATCTTTGGTCAACACGTCTTCAGGGCTGCCGTTGTTGTCGGTCCAGGCCCAAAACTTCTCGATGATCCAGGCTGCCTGACCCGATGGCGAGTCGGCGAGTCCGTAGGCGAGCGTCTGCGGACGGGTGCTCTGTTGTTTGGCGTAACCGCTGTCCCATTGCTCGTAGTGGCCGAAGGCATCGAGCGCTCGCTGCTCGACCGGCAAGAGATCACTCATGGTTTCGGGGTTGGGTGCAACGATCGGCATGTTCAAATGAATGCCTGCGCAATGGTCGGTGTCGGTTGCGCCAATCGCACCGGTGATCATTGAGCCCCAGTCGCCACCCTGGGCCAGGTACCGGTCATAGCCGAGACGGGCCATCAGGGTGCCCCATGCTTCGGCAATCTTGTGCACACCCCAGCCGGTCTCGGTCGGATGGGCGCTAAACCCGAATCCCGGAAGTGATGGAGCAACGACGTGAAATGCGTCGGCAGCGACGCCACCGAACGCAACCGGATCAACGAGCGGTTCGATCACCTTGTGGAACTCGACGATGGACCCTGGCCAGCCGTGGGTGATCAGCAGTGGTCGAGCCTGCGGGTGGGGGCTGCGTTGATGGATGAAGTGGATGTTCAGACCGTCGAGCTCAGTGGTGAAGTGATCAAACCGGTTCAGCTGTTGCTCACGTGAACGCCAGTCGTAGCCGTCGGCCCAGTACTCGCAGAGCTCTTTGGCGTACCCGAGCGGCGTGCCCTGGCTCCAGTCATCGACGGTTTCACGGTCGGGCCATCGGGTCGCGCTGAGCCGGACCTTGAGATCAGCAAGTTGCTCGTCGGTGGTGCTGATGGTGAACGGTTCGATTGCGGCCATGAAGCCGACGCTAGGAGCCGGGCACCGGACGGGCAAGACCGGGTGCTTCGATGCGTTCGCAGAATTCGGCAAACGCCGGCGTGACGCCGGTCCATGCCATGTCGTCGACGGTGCCTATTGCCGGTCCTTCGAGGTCGAGTGTGGCGATGCGTCTGAACAGCAGTGCGTCGTCAAAGTGCGCGTCGAACGTGGCAGCAAGCTTGGCGGCACCGCGAACCGCGACATCCCATTGGCCCGAAGCCCGCGGGATGTTCTCGATGTGTTCGTAGCGGGCAAGCACGGTGGCCGTCGACTTCGCTCCCCAGCCCGGCAGACCCGGGAATCCGTCGGCCGAGTCACCGACGAGTCCGAGGTAGTCCGGTATCGATGCCGGTTTGACTCCGAACTTGTCAATCACGCCCTGTTCATCGACGAGCAGACGCTTGCGCCGGTCGAACTGAACAATGCGACCATCAGAGCTCACGCATTGGGCGAGGTCTTTGTCGGGGGTGCAGATGAACACGCGGTCAACTCGCTGATCGGCGGCGGCCATCATCGCTGCTGCCCCCATGGCATCGTCGGCTTCGAACTCGATCATCGGCCAGACGGCGAATCCTGCAGCTCGAAGGCCCTCTTCGAGCAGTGGGAACTGGGTCGCCAGCTCATCGGGTACGCCACTGCCGTCCTTGTAGCCGTCGTAGAGCGCGTTGCGCCATGACTCGATCACGCTGTCGGTGGCGACACCGATGTGGGTCACTCCATCGTCGATCATCGACAACATGGAGCCGATCACGCCGCGGGTGGCCGCAACTTCTTGACCATCAGCGGTGATTCGCGATGGCATAGCGAAGTGGTGGCGGAACAGTTCGTATGTGCCGTCAATGAGATGTACCTGCATCGGTCGGTAGCATCGCACTATCTGGCCGCAGTCGTCCATTGGAGGACGAACAATCATGCAGTTCACGCCTGACGAGATCGCCAATCGGGTCTTCACGCCGAGCGCCGAGGGATATCACCCGGGCGAGGTGCGGGACTTCCTTGCTCGCATTGCGTCACAGGTCAGTGAGCTGATCTCAGACGCTGGCTCTACCGGTGTGACTGCCCCGAGTACTGCGACCGACATGATGTCTTCGGCAGTGAACGTCAATGCCGATCTTGCGCAGACGATCGACGACCGGCTGCTCGCGATCGAAGCATCGTTGGCGGAGCTACTCGTGCGACCTATGGGTCGACCAGCGGGCGAGTTCCACCTGCGTGACATTCCGGCCAATGCGGCACCCGTCGGAGCGAACCGAAGCGCGTTCGACCCTGTCGAGTCAGGTCTGCGCCACCCAGATCAACTCGGCTCAGACCGGCTCGGCTCAGACCGGCTCGACTCAGGCCAGGCAATCGATTCAGCGCCGTTCGGGGCGTTAACCGACGTTCCGGCCGACCTTGACCTCCCGCGATCTGCGGCGGACACCCCGGCTCGGCGGCTCCCCCGGATTCCCGAAACGCACCTTGGCGATACGACCTCGGTCCGCCCGGTGTTCAGCGATACCGCAAACATCCTGCTCGATGACGTCGTGAGCGACGTCATGCAGAACGTCACCAACGAACCGGAGGCCTGATTATGGCTGCAGTTGTCATCGCGGGCGGAGCTCGCACGCCGATCGGACGCCTGTCAGGCGGCTTCGCCGGGGTGTCGGGCGCAGAGCTCGGGGGTCACGCGATTGGCGGTGCCCTCGCCCGTTCAGGAGTGGCAGCTGAACTGGTCGACTATGTCTTTATGGGGCAGGTGCTTCAGGCCGGAACTGGTCAGATCACCGCTCGCCAGGCCGCAACCCATGCCGGGATCCCGCTATCGGTCCCCGCAACAACGATCAACAAGGTCTGCCTTTCAGGCATGAATGCCATCTATCTCGCCTGGCGCATGATTCAGGCCGGAGATGCCGAGATCATCATTGCGGGCGGCATGGAGTCCATGACCAACGCACCTCATCTCTTGGCCTCGACCCGAGGCGGATGGAAGCTCGGCGATCAGACCGCAATCGACTCACTCAATCACGATGGTTTGTTCTGCGCTCTTGAACACGAGCTGATGGGGGCGGCCACCGATCGCTATCTGGCGAGTACCCGCTTCGACCGGGTGGCACAGGATGAGATCGCGATGGCGTCTCACGAACGGGCGGCAGCAGCTCAGAAGAACGGACTGTTCGCGCAAGAGATCGTCTCGGTTTCGATCCCCCAACGCCGCGGCGACGACGTGGTACTCACCGACGATGAGGGCATCCGGCCGAACACGACAATTGAATCGCTCGGGCGGCTGCGGGCAGCATTTACCGAATCTGGTCACATCACGGCGGGCAACGCCAGCCAGATCAGCGACGGTGCGTCGGCGACGGTGATCATGTCTGCGGATAGGGCAGCCGAGCTCGGCATCGATCCGGCTGCAGAACTGCTTTCGTACGGCCAGGTCGCCGGACCTGACTGCTCGCTGCTGACTCAGCCATCGAACGCGATTCGAGCAGCGCTTGACCGCACCGAACTCTCGCTGTCGGATCTGTCGCTGTTTGAGATCAACGAGGCGTTCGCTGCGGTAGCGGCCGCGTCGATCGATGACCTCGGCATTTCGTTCGATGATGTGAATGTGAACGGCGGCGCGGTCGCGCTCGGCCACCCGATTGGCGCGTCGGGCAATCGCTTGGTGCTCACGCTGGCTCACGAGCTTGCTCGCCGTGGTGGCGGCATCGGCGCCGCTGCTCTGTGTGGCGGAGGCGGACAAGGCGACGCGCTCATCATTCGCGTCTGAGGGCGTCCCGAAGCAGTTTCCCACTTGACAAACACATTACGGTCGTCGTAACATAACCGTAATGCGAGGGCGGAACGACCCTTGCAAACCTTTACCAAACGTCTGATGCCGTCAGATCTCCCAGCCAGTGCCCGGCTTGAGATCTGACGGCATCGGTGCTTTTGGCTCGGGTCGAACGATCAGCTCTCGTTGATCATCCGGCGACCGGTGAATGCCCGTCCAAGCGTGATCTCATCTGCATACTCAAGGTCGCTCCCGACGGGTAGACCACTGGCAAGGCGGGTGACCCGAAGCTGATCAGCCCCGGCCAGCAAACGTGCGAGATACATCGCGGTTGCTTCGCCCTCGATGTTCGGGTTGGTGCAGACAATCACTTCGCGTATCTCTGTGGTTGCAACCCTGCGCATGAGTTCACCGATGCGCAACTGTTCGGGACCAATGCCCTCGATGGGGTTAATGCACCCCTGCAGCACGTGATAGCGACCGTTGAACTCTTTGGTCCGCTCGACCGCGACGACGTCGCGGGCATCTTCGACAACACAGATCGACGTCTCGTCACGCTGATCGTCGGCGCAAATGTCACACGTCAGCTGCTCGGATAGGTTGAAACAGGTCTCGCAGAACCGGACCCGGCGCTTGGCCTCGACAATCGCCCGGGCCAACCGCTCACCCTCGGACGCGGGGACCCGAAGAAGATGGAACGCAATGCGCTGAGCCGACTTCGGCCCAATGCCGGGCAGGCGGCCGAACTCGTCAATGAGTTCTTGAATGGTCGCGCTGTACACGCGTCAGCTGCCACCAAGCAGACCACCGAGGCCCATGCTTGACAGGTCCATGCCCCCAAGATCAGGAGTCGGCGCAATTGCCGCTGCATTGGCAACGGCATCGTTGAGTGCAGCAAGGATCAGATCCTCAAGCATTTCGACATCTTCTGGGTCAACGGCGCTGGGAGCGATCCGGACCGAGAGGAACTCTCCGCCGCCGGTCATGCGGATGAGTACTGCTCCCCCACCGGCATTGCCCTCGACTTCAACCGCTTGGGCCTGTTCTTGCTGAGCCATGAGCTGCTCGCTCATCTTCTGGGCTTGCTCAAGCAGCGAATTCATGTCGGGCATCTGCCCACCGGTGTCAGACATCGGCTGTCCTTTGATCTCGATTTGGTCAATCGTCGAGGACGGTGCTTCCTTCGAAGGTGTCCAGGACTCGTTCCACCACAGTCTTGCCGACGTCGGGGGCGTCGGTCAGCTCATCTGGGTCGATCGCCGGTTCGTCTTCGACAATGGCAGGCTCAGACGCAGCGTGCGCCGAGGGAGCGGCGAAGATGTCGGGCTCGACATCGAGCGCATGCACGATGAGTTCAAGCGGCACTGGTCGCCCGAAATGCTTTGCCAACACATCGTCGACTTCGGCGCGAACTTCTTCGCAGCGGTCTCGATGCACCGGGTTCGGAAGCCCAAACTGCGCTGCCGAGTCGGACACCGAAACAAATTGTCCGGCAATGAAACGCGAGCGAACCTTGCCCGACAACGAGGTGAGCATGCCTTCGACCCACGCAGTCTCGAGAGCTGACAACGATGGCAGTTGCGTCGGCTCAGCCGAAGCGTCGGACGCCGGCGTTGGCTCGTTAGGCGTTGCCGTCGGTTGAACGTTGGTCGCCGCTGGCGCGTCGTTGGGGTGCGACCCCGGCAGCTGGGCGACCGGGGCAAGCCCGTCAGCGACCGGTTGATCGGGTTGCTGAGCGTGATCGACGACTGCGTCTACAGCAGCGACGCCCTCGGGACCAGCCTGAACCGGCACCGCCGCAGACATCGAGGCTGACGCTGGATCACTGCTGGCGCCAGGCTCGGTGTTGGCCGCAAACTCGCTCGTGGTCGCGGCGTCGGCTTCGGACGCTTCTCGACGTTCTCGACGCACGTCAGCCATCGAACGGCCGCCTCCGATCGGCACGACTGGCGCGATCGCGTCAGCTGCTGCGCCGGTTTCAGGTCCAGCTGCTTGGGCCGCCTGCGGAGGCTGTGATGGAAGCCCGCCACCGGTCTTACTAGTTTGCTGGCGGGCCAGCGCCTGCCGAGCAATGTCAGCCCCGGTCGGCGCTCCCCCACCGGTGGCCGGTTGCGCTGCTGGCGGCTGCTGTTGCGGCTGCTCAGATGGTTGCGGCTGGGGTCGCTGATTCGTCGAAGCGTGCGGCGCCTGGTCCGCAGGCACACCAGCGGATTCGGGTACAGATTCTGCGGCCCGCTGTGTCGAGCTATCCGCAGCGGGCGGGGCCGCAAACCCACCGTCGCCCGGATCAGAAGAAACAACGACAGCAGCAGCCTGCGCCGCTCCACTTGCAGCGCCGCCAACCGGGCCGCCAGCAGGGTTTCCAGCGATGCCACCGGCTTCGAGCCGTTCGATGCGCTCGACGAGCGCCTCGGGGGTCACATCGAGATCAGGTCGGGTAAGACGGACCAGCGCAACCTCGAGGTCGACCCGGGGGTCGGGCGCGTCGCGCATGTCGACGATCGACGTGCCGATGACCTCGATCGCTCGGGTGATCTGGCCGGCCGACATCGAGCGGGCGCGTGCATGGGCCGCGGTGCGCTCGGATTCGGGAAGGTGATCGACGTCAGCCGACATCGACGCGAGAAAGGCGCCGCGCAAATCGGTCAGAACCGAGGTGGCGACCGTTGCCGGATCTCGACCGGCTTGGATCGCTCCATCGAGAGCGAGCAGCACCGCTGCGGTATCACGGTCGGCCAATCCACCGAGCAGTGCGTCGAGGTGGTGGCCGACCTTTGGTGCCCCACCCGCAGCGACGACCTGATCGAGCGCCGAGAGAGAGTCTCGCGCCGAGCCGCCGCCGGCACGAATGACATAGGTGCGGTCGTCGTCGGTGATCGACAAGCCAGCATCGCCAGCGACGTAGTCAATTAATCCGCCGACCTCGGCCGACGACAGCAGCGAGAACTCAAGGTGCTGGGTGCGGCTACGAATCGTCGGCACCACCTTGTTCGGTTCAGTGGTGCACAACACGAACACCACGTGCGGTGGCGGTTCCTCAAGCGTTTTGAGCAGTGCGTTCTCGGCCCCAGACGACAGCATGTGCACTTCGTCGAGGATGTACACCTTGGTTCGCCCCGGAGAGCCCAGGGCCACCTTGCCAATGAGGTCGCGCATGGCGTCGACGCCGTTGTTCGAGGCAGCATCGAGCTCGTGAAGGTCATAGCTGCTCGATGTCTTGAACTGCTCGCACGAATCGCACGCGTCGCAGGGTTCACCGCCAGCCAGGTCGGTGCAGTTCAGGGCCTTCGCCAAGATGCGCGCCGAGGTGGTTTTGCCGGTTCCGCGTGGTCCGCTGAATAGGTACGCGTGTCCGACCCGGTCACCGGCCACCGCATTGCGTAGCGATGAAACCACGTGCGATTGACCAGCGACATCGCCGAATGTGGACGGTCGGTAGCGCCGGTAGAGCGCCTCATAGGCCATGATTTCGAGCCTAACCGCAGCCCCTGACATGTGATCGGCCGAGGATCGCAGACCCTGCGGCGACTAGGTTGCGCGTTGTGGACCTGAACAAGCTTTCAACGACCGGCGTCTGGAACTTCTGCGACGCGATGACTGCGAGCGAATGCGGTGACTTCGCCCGGCGTCTCGAATCTCTTGGCTACTCGGCGCTGTGGATCCCAGAGACCGTGGGACGCGATCCGTTCGTGTCGAGTGCGACGCTGCTTAACGCCACCGAGTCGCTCGTCGTGGCCACCGGCATTGCCAACATCTGGATGCGTCATCCCGGCGTCATGATGCAGGCGGCCCGCAGCTTGGCTGAAATGTCGGGGGATCGCTTCCTGCTTGGCATTGGTGTGAGCCACCAGCCGTTGGTCGAGGGTTTGCGGGGCGTGGACTACACCCGGCCGCTTACGGCGATGAAGACGTATCTCGAAGCAATGGAAGCGTCGCCGTGGATGGGCCCAGAGACAGACATGGCACCCGTCGTGGTGGCAGCACTCGGCCCGAAAATGCTCGAACTGTCCGGCGCGCAAAGCGCGGGCGCTCATCCGTACTGGACGACACCGGAACACACCGCTATGGCTCGCGACCTACTTGGCGACGGCCCAGCGCTGTGCGTAGAGCAGAAGGTTTGCCTGACCACCGACCCCGATGTCGGGCGAGCTAAGGGCGCTGAACAGCTCTCGATTTACAAGGGGCTTGCGAACTACCGCAACAACTGGAAGCGCATGGGGTTCACCGAAGACCAGATCGAAAATGACGACCCGGTCTTTGTCGATGCCGTCATGGCGTGGGGCGATGCCGACGCGCTAGGCGCGCGGGTGCAAGCCCATTACGACGCCGGCGCGAGCCATGTGTGCATTCAGCCAATCCACCCGACCGCTGGTCATGGCTCCATCGACTGGGACGTTCTCGAAGCACTCGCACCCGCCAGCTAAACGCTGCTGGCGGGTTCGGTCGGTCCGGTCTTGACAGGGGCCGGTCTTGGCAGCGTTCGGTCTTGGCGGCGTTCGGTCTTGGCGGCGTTCGGTCTTATGGGGCCCAGGGCTGCTGCGGCGCAGCTTCGAGGATCAGGTCTCGGTCATCGTCATTGAAGAACAAAATGCCCGACCCTTGGGACAGGTCATGGGAGAACAACTGAATGCTGGAGTTGGCCATGATTCGATTAATGCGCCACACCGAACCGGTGCTTTCCCACAGCATGGTCAGCTCGTCGTTGTCGGTGTCGTTCAAAAAGTCCTGAGCTTGTTCGAAGTCATCTTGGGCTCCCACGCCGATGACCTGAATCGTTTCTGCGTTGTCTCGAGCGAACTGCTCGATGCCTGGCCCGTGAGCCCGGCAGGTTGGTCAATGGGGTGCCCAGTACCAGACGACCACGGCACGGTCGCCGTCGACGACGTCGGACAACGTCGTTGGTTCACCGGTCCGCACGTCGAGCATTTCAGTACTGACCAGGTCGGCGCTAACCGTCAGGCCGGACTCGTTCTGCGAAGCTGACTCGAGGATTGCCGTCTGTTCGTCAGATGTCTGGCCGCTTCCGCCGCCGCTACCGCCGCAGGCCGTTGCGAACAGCGCAAGCCCGGCAACCACCGCTGCCGCCTTGTGCCGAGTCATTCGTTGCGCTGTCGTTTTTGTCGATCTCATGGGTCGTCTCTCGTGATCCATTTAGAGGGTTCATGGCGAAACCCGGAAGGGGTACAGGCCTATTCCCGATGGTCAATCTGAAAATAAAAAAGGCCCGGGTTCGGAAGTGACGACCAGGCGATCTGCGGCACACACCAGGCTTCGTTGAGAGCTGCTGCCTTCCGGCCCTGACTCGGTTCACGAACTGCTGTTGCACAGGACCCGGCCGTCACATCGGAACCCGGGCAGTTGCCACGATATCGTGGCCAGTTCGTTCGCAACCTTCGGGTGGTGAACACGGAGGGATGCGAGAGCGGCCGAATCGGCACGCTTGGAAAGCGTGTGTGGGGAAACTCACCGTGGGTTCGAATCCCACTCCCTCCGCCAAAAGCGTCAAGTTCGAACCCCGTCGTGTGTAATACGCGGCGGGGTTTGTTGTATCAATCGGTAGTGCGCCGAGGGGCCGTTCGTATGGGTGCCAATCAACTTGATTGAGTAGATCCTTGACGGTCTCGGTGTCGATTTCGGCTCGTCTTTCGTAGCTGACGGTTTCGGGTGAATCAGTCTTGAACAGTTCCTGTGGTGGGAGTTGCTGTTCAGTCCTGATCCGTCCTTCGATGTCATTATCAAGCAGTTGCTGGTATGGCTCGGCCAGGTCGGCTCCGGCAATTTCGTCATCGACGATGAACAACTTTTCGAAGAGTGCTTGGTTGAGTTTGCGTCGCCCTTCATCATCAGCGATGCGGTAGCTGACGTGCAGGTTGGTGATCTTGTCTAAGGCCTTTTCGAGGCTCATGTTCATCACTTCGAATTGGGTTGCGCATGAAGCCATGATCCGTTCTGCTTGAGCGGTCTCGGCTCCGATTCGGCTCTGCTCTTCTTTCAAGAGATCAACCGGGACCGCATCGGCATAGTGGGCTTGCAGTAGCTTGCGACGTTCGTCGTCGAGCTTCTTCAAGCGTCGTTTTTGGCGTTCGACCTCTTTGGCGTTCAATGCCTGGCTGGCGGCAATGTGTGAAGTGATTGCTTCGCGCATGTCGGCAATGACGGCCGGTGATATTTGGTATCGGCCGTAGTGCTTCTCAACTTCTGCTTCGGCTTGCTTTACGGCTATGAAAGCTTGCTGACAGTCGGTTCGGCCTTTGTTGCGGCCAAGACAGTAGAAGTACGGATAGATCCGTGCGTTGCGACCACGAGAACGAGTGAGCGTCATCTTTGCTCCGCAGTGCCCGCAGAACAGGCTTCCCTTTAGATAGTGCTGGTGGCGGTAGGAACGATCACCGGCCGTGCGGTTGGTGGCCAGCATCGTCTGCACCGTGCGGAATGTGTCGAGATCGATGAGCGGCTGATGGTTGCCTTCGTACTCAACGCCGCCATAGGTCACCACGCCGACGTAGTACGGACTTGACAGGTATCGATGAATTTGTGATCTGCTATATGGCTTTGATGGGACTTTGGGTGTCTTACGAGACCGGCAGCCCCGGCTCTCCAGCTCACGCTGCAAATCGCTGATTGTGTAGTCCCCTGTCGCGTAGGATTTGAACATCCACTCAATGTGAGGTGCCCGTTCGGGGTCGATTTCAACGATGCGCACTTCTTGACCATCGACGATTCGCCCGGCGTTGAGATAGCCGGGTGGTGTGCGCCCTGGCGTGCCGCCAGTACGGGCTTTTTGTTGTAGGCCCTTCTTGACTTCAACTGCGAGGTTCTTGGAGTAGAACTCTGCAATGCCAGCCATGATTGAGTGCATCAAAGCACCTGATGGTGTGTCGTCGATGTTCTCCGTGCACGAAACCAGGGCCGCTCCGGCGTCGCGAATCGCCATGTTGATCGCGACGTCATCGCCACGGTTACGGGCCAGCCGGTCGAGCTTGTGCACAATCACGAACTCAGCGGCGCCAGTCGGCGTCGCCAAGTCGGCAAGCATCTGTTTGAGGCTTGGACGGTCAGCTGATCGAGCAGATTCTCCGGCATCGAGATATTCGTTGATGATTGTTACGCCGAGCGCTTTGGCCTTGCGATGACAGGCTTCGCGTTGCGCTGGGATCGAAAAACCTTCGGTGCCACCGCCTTTCCGAGCCTGACGTTCTGTCGACACCCTTAGATAGATCACGGCGGTCTTGGTCATTGGCGGCTTCCTAACAGTTCGACAGATGGTTCAAAGTAGTTGGCGGTGGTGTGGTGTGTGGATCGGTTTTGGAAGGCGCTCGGCCGGTTTGCTGGGTGCATGGTGTTTCTGCAGCGTGGCAGTGGCGAGACAAGTCCGAGCTGGTTGAGCCGGTAGTTCATGGCTGGCCGCGATACGGCGAAGGCTTTAGCCATGGCGACAAGGTTGCGTTCGATCTGACCTTGTGTCCAGGCCGCGACGACGAGTCGTTTCGGCATGAGCAGGTTGGCGGCGAAGTAGTCACAAATTCGTTCTTCGAAGTCAGGATTGATCTGTCGACGGTTGTCGATGATGTGCTTGTACTCATGTGCGATCGTGAATCGTTGGCGTAGCGGATGGTCGGTTTCATTGACGAGGATCTGCCAGTGGCTTCCGGTCCAGTGGCTTGACCCAGCCATGGAGAGGTAGCTGTCGGCGTCGATCCGCAGCCGTGGCTGGGTGGCGATGATGTCGATATCAAAGGCCAGCGTTCGAGTCTGTTGATGTAGTTGGCGGAGCCGGTTGGCTTGGCGGGCAGCGACGGCTGTTTCTTCGGTCCAGGTCAGTTGCCGGTTTGGTGCCAGCGTGCGCAGGGCTTGAAGGTCACTCTGGTTTTTGAGTTGGTGATGTTTGGGGCTGCTCATGGTTCCCTCCTTTCGTTTCGATTTGAGCGGTTGAATATTTTTGGTTTCGGCAGACTGCGAGAGTTCGAGCCCTACTCGGGCTGTTCGTCTTCTCCGGGAGCTGGCCCTTTGGGGTCGAGTCCGTGTTTGTCGGCGAGGTAGCGAAGGTGTCCGGTGAGTTCGTCAACGGCGTCTGCGGGGAGTCCTCTGAACTTGGCAGCCAGGTAGCCGTCGAAGTCGGGCAGGTCGTTGGGGACGGCGTAGCCAGCGAGCGGGTACAGGTCCGACAGTTTCAGATCCAGTGCGTCAGCGATGCGGGCCAGGTACTCAGGTGACGGGTTTCGGATGTCGCCTGCTTCGAGTAGCTGCAATGTTGAGCGGTGAATGTTGGTCTCTTTCGCGAGCGCATAGATGCTCTTGTCTTTGGCTTGGCGTGCTTTGCTTATTCGCTTCGCAAGTAGCTCCGGTCTGCTGTTGTCTGTTGCTGTTGAGTTGTTTCTCATTGCCCTTATTGTCTCAATAATGCGCGAGTTTGTACACCATGAAATGAGGCAACAGAGACCGATTTGTGTTTTTAACAGTGGTCGACGAGCTGCGATGCATCGTCGACCACTGTGCGCGACCGGACCCGTTCATGGGCTTACGCCTCGGGCTCAAAAACCCACACCCCACCGCCAGGAGCGTCGGTGACATGCATGTCGATTGTTAGGTCCCGTCCGAGCTGTTCAAAGTCGATCGACACATACGGCCGTATCCACTGCGGCACATGCTTGACCAGGTTGAAGCCGTGATCGTTGAGCATCTCAACCGCGAACTGTTCAATGGTGCCCCAGTGCCCGCGGTAGTGGTCATCGAACGCTTCGATCCGTTCATCATCGAAGTCACCGAGATAGTCGGCCCATGCTGCAAACGCCGGACCGTGTTCGGCGATCCCTGATGCCATGAGCGCCAGCGTCGCGAGACTCTCATATTCCGATGGCCGCCAAGGCTGAAAGCCTTCGTAGTCGTGCAACGCCCATTCTTCGGCGCCCGGCTCAACCGACTCAGCCAGCATGGTCTGGATCTGTTCTTGGACCGCTTCAGAATCGGTCAGATCTGAAACCCACACTCCATGTAGTCGTCCGGCGTTGTAGTCGCTGAGGCTCGCGAAGTATCCGGCAGGGCCAGAACGTGGTGCGGTCTCCGCTGCTTCGACTGGTTTAGCTACCTCAGTCATCGTGTACGCCTTCAGCTTTGGCGACGAGTCGGCCAAGCTCTCTGATGAGCTGGTCAGCTCGCAAACTGATCCCGATCGAGGCCAGGTGCTCGTCGAGTTTGTGAACCGTGTCGGGTTCGGCCAGCAAGAAGAAGTCTTCCAATACCTGGAGCATCTGCCCTTCGGCTTCATCTCGTCTGCTGTTGCCCTGTCCATTGACAGGTAGTTGTTGATGATCATCCATGATCACCTCCTTTCTTGTTCCTAATTATTCGGTCGCTGGTTTGTGGTGTTCCCATGGGGGCCGATCTCGCCGCCGAACCACAAACAGCTGCGCTGCAGGCTCAGCCTGATCGGCTACCACCGCTTCGATCTGTCGAACCCGGTCATCGCTGTCGGGCGAGTGGTAGGAGCGTTGGCTGTCGACCAGGAACAGCACTGCGGGGAACGTCTCATCTGGTGGGCGGGTGTCGAGGTAGTCGAGGTAGGTCTGACATTTCCGGGCGATGACTTTCGATGACTCGGTACCGCGGTCGACTTCGATGAAGTACTGCCACGACACGTCGTCTACGTTGATGCGGGCGAAGGCGTCAGGTTTGAGTGTGACTGGTTTCATTTTCCAGGTGAACTGTCGCCACGCTCCAGGCTCGGGCGAGAACTGCCCGACAGACAGGCGACCGAGCTGTTCTGTTTGCCGCATCTCGACGTACAGATCAACTATGGCGAGCGTGTGAGCTGCGAACGTTGCGCTTGGTTGCCATGACGGCCCGGCTGCGCTCGAAGCGCCGATCAGTCTGCGTCCGGCTCGACCAAGCCGATACAGCGTCGAATCCGAGCCCTTGCCTCTGCCCCCGACTCGCCGGGGTAGCCGATCCAGAACACTTTGGTCGACAAGTTTGACCAGGGTTCGTCGGCTACGCCGCTCGTGGCGGGGCAATGTTCCGAAGTGCAGCAGTTGTAGTTGTTTCGCGCTCATCAGACGAAACCGGGCCACGTCGCCAAGAACCTGTCGGTCGATGTCTGTGAGGTCGTTGTCGATAGCTGCGAGTTGTTTGGCGGTGACGTAGTTGCGGCGTGTCATTGATGGCCCCCACGTCTGAATTGGAAGATATGGAAGTGAAGGAGTCGTGACGCAATTCGCTCTCTAAGCCGCTTTGTTAAAGGGATCGCGCTGAAGTCGAGCGGCAGCGACCGGACAACCGACCGGACACTCATCGAGCACCCCGCTCACTATCCGAATCACCTGTTTTCGATCGAGGTGATGCCCCAAATTGACGCTCAGACTTGCCTTTCGCTTTTCTCTCCGGCTTGCTGCTCGGCGGCGGTTTCGGCGTCTGGCCGTATTGTTGGATTGAACGCATTGCCAGCTGGCTGGCTTGGCGCGGGTCACCCTTCGGTAGCGGTGTCGTCTCGCCAGACACTGGCTGGGTGGTGGCGGATTGGTTGACGGTGCGTAGATAGATTTCGTAGGGACCGAGCGCTTGAAGGTCGGCGTCTTTCACCGGTGCCATATCGGCCGCGACGGCTTTGGCGTCTCGGGCGGAAAGTTGAAAGATGATGCGGTTGCGAGCGTTGGCCAGAACTGCTGCCCTCACGTCGGGTGTCAGTTGATCGAGGTGCTGGTGCGCCAAGGTCAGCCCCACGCCAAGACCCCGGGCTTGAGCCAACGTTTCGGCCATCGACGTGGGCAGATGCAGATATTGGTGGAACTCGTCGAGGTACAGCATTACGGGGTGACGGGCGTGTTCGGGTAGCCGGGTACGTTGTTGGGTCAGCTGCCACAGTCGGGCCATGACCAGCGCTCCGAGCAGCCCAGCGGCGTCGCTGCCGAGACTCCCAGCCGACAACGGCACCAAAACGGTCTGGCGTTTACGAAACACGACATCGAAATCAAAGCTCGGTTTCGGTTGCCCGAGTATCTGATGTAACGGACCTGCCAACAGCAATGACCGGAGTCGACTCAACAATGGTGCCGTGATCTCTGCACGGTGTCCTTCGCCGAGCGCTTCGAACCAGGTCCAATATTCAGCCAGCAGCGGATGCGGCGGCAGTCGCGTCTGAACTTCGTTGCGGAAGCGAGCATCAGTGAGGAGTCGAGGAAGATCTACAAGCGTGTGATCGTTTCCGGCGAGCGCCAAACTTAGAATCCCGGTTTTGAGTACGTCTTCAGTTCGAATTCCCCAGCTACGAGCAAACAGTCCACGCATCAGAGCCACAATGAAGTCGGTCGCTTGTTCTGGCTTACCCCACCGCAACGGATTCAACCCCAAGCGGCGACCCTCAACAGCTGGATCAAACACCACCACCCGGTCGTGG
>CALDYC010000057.1 GCA_937941245.1 uncultured Acidimicrobiales bacterium
TGTGCTCACAATTAGTTGCTGTAGCCGATCCTCGGATTCGGCTGTCACAGCCGTTCGATAAGGTACTTGGGTGGACAAAAAGATCTGGACTGCAGCCGAACTTGAGAAGATGACTCCCGCAGAACGCCGTGAGATCTCACGCGCTGCAGAGATTACGGATCCAGCCAATTTCCCACCGGAGCTGCTCGAACGAGCCCGAAAGTCGGCTCTAAGCCACATGGCCGCAAACGGACTGCAACAGCCAAGCTCGTGACCGACCGCCGCGACGTTCGCGTCGACGCGGCCTTCTTCGAGGATCTTGACCGCCAACTCAAGATCGAGCGCGGACCGAATGGTCAACCCTCGGCCATCGACTTCCAGTCCATCGAGTTGATGGAGATCGTCGAGCGCTTTGCTACCGGCTTCGATTCGCTGGCTCCATTGTTCGACGGCCGAACCGACTATCGGGTCTTGGTCAAGGGCGGCCTTCTTGTTCGCGCAATGAAGATCATCGGTGTTCTTGCATCCGACGGCGCAATCGAGTTGATCGGTCTCGAACTCGACCTCGGATGAACTAGGACCAACAGTTCTTGCTCAGCACCGAGTCGTCACCTGAGACTGCTCTAGCCCGCCACGACTGCGCAGATCTTGCAATCGATCTGGAACCGTCCCGCAACGGCGTAGGTCGCTGGTACGACAGCCGTCCTCGGGCAATGAATCGCTCAACGAACGCTGTGCTAACGATCCAAGCCACCGAATTCGTTGCAATCGCAACGTTGGAGCCCGAGAGGAGAATTGAACTCCTGACCTATTCATTACGAGTGAATTGCTCTACCGACTGAGCTACCCGGGCGTACAGCCTGCAAGAGTATCGCCAGAGCAGCCCGAGCGGCCAACGATTCGCCCGAATCGGGACCCACGACTCAATCGAGTGGCGGCAGATTCCAGAACAGGTTGTGCAGAAGCAGTGTTTCGTTCGGGTTGCGCACCAGCGCAGCATTGGCATCGCGCAGCCGATCAACGGCGTCGATCATTGCCGGACCGCCGCCGCCGGCGAGCTCGCTTCCGTATCGCTTGGCCAACATGCGCAGTCCGAACTGCAGCTCGTCAGTGCGAAGCTTGCGTAGCTCCCGCTTGTGCCGAGCATCGATGCCGGACCGTCCCGATCCACGAGTGCCGAACATCTCCTCACGAGCATCCAACTCCTCAAGCTCAACCCCGTGGCGTTGCTTGAGTGGCTCCGAGGCGGCATCGACCAGAGCGGCCAACTCGCGCACCAGCGAACCTGCGGTCGCACCCGTTCCATCAAGCGTGGACGGAAGCCCATTCCACAGCGCAGCCCGTGCTGCGAACCCCTCGTCGGTGACCAACAGCTCAAGACGACGCAGATCGCCACCCGACGCTTCGATCATTTCAGCAGCGGCGCCATCAGCGATACCACGGTCACCAAGCCAGCTCGACAACGCAGACTCACTGAGCGGCGGGAAGTCGATGCGAGAACACCGACTAGCAATCGCCACGTGGTGGTCAGGAATCGTCTCGGTCAACAAAATGATGATGGCGTTCGGAGCTGGCTCTTCGACCGTCTTCAGCAGCGCACCGGCGGTGTTGTCGGTAGCCGTCTGGAACCGATCGATGACGACGATGCGGCGAGGCCCTTCAACCGGTTTACGAAACACCGACGGAATAACCGACTCGCGCACGTACCCAACCGGAATCGACGCACCTTCGGGTTCATGTACCTCGACGTCCGCGTGGTTCTCCTCGAGCGCAAGATGCAGTTGGCGACGTTGCTCACCCTCATCACCAGCATGCAACTGACTTTGGATCGCTCCAGCGAACACCCGGGCGGCGTGTCGCTTGCCGGTACCGGCGGGCCCGACAAACATAAATGCGTGCAGCGGATCGGCTGACCACTGCTGAAGGGCAGCGACCGCATCGACCTGGCCGACGATCGACGCCCAGGCCTGACTCAGCGCGGTCTGGAAGTCGGCCGTCACCCGAGTCGCTCCAGCGCTGCGTCGACCGCTGCCGCGACCTCATCGACAGACGCAGTCGCGTCGACCACCACCCAATTCGGCTCGCTGGCCGACAGAGCCACAAACGTCTCACGCACTCGCTGGTGGAAGCCGACGTCTTGCATTTCGAATCGATCGGTGGCGCCGGTGCTTCGGCCAAGACCAAGCTCGACCGGGACATCGAGCAGCACAACCAGATTCGGCAGGACCTCGCCAACCGCGAACATCGAAAGTGCCCGAACCTCGTCAATACCCAAGCCCCGCGCCGCGCCTTGATACGCGATCGACGACGCAAAGTACCGATCACACACGACGTCACGTCCTGACTGCAACGTGGGGCGAATGAGCTCGTCAACGTGTTGCGCTCGATCTGCCGCCATCAACAGCGCTTCGGCACGATCGCTCAGACCAGTCGTCGAGGTACTCAACAGCATCTCGCGGATCGAAGCCCCAATCTCGGTCCCGCCGGGTTGGCGAGTCAACACGGCATCGAGGCGATCAGCTACTCGCGCCGCCTGCGTCGACTTGCCCGAGCCTTCGCCACCCTCGAACACGATCAACCGACCAGGCATCAGACTGCCCGCAGATCTGGCTTGGGAACTGAACGAAGTGTGCGCATAGCGAACCAACCGGCTCCAGCAATGATCACTGCAGCAACCCAGAACGTGATCCGCACGCCCGGGATCAACAACCGGTAGCCGAACACCCCAACCGAACCGTCGGCAGTGAGCTCGGTGATCCGGTCAAACAACACGGCGAGCGCCGGGGCGACGACCATCGCCACCAGCACACCGGCTCGCGCCAGGCTGTAAAACGCTGCGAATACTCGCCCACGCACATCGTCGTCGACCGACTGCTGCACAATCGTGAAGCCGAGAATGTAGATGACGCCGACCGCGGCGCCGACCACGCCGAGCAGCAACACAACCAACCACAGTTCGGCAACCGACGTCGCAACACCGAGCGCAACGCCGGCGGCAATCATCGCCGCCGAAAAGGCCGTCGGCCGATGCACCCGCTCGGACACACCTTGCAGAGCAATGACCCCTACCGCCAACCCAGCGCCCAGCCCCATGAGCATGGCGTAGTAGCCCTGGTTAGCGACACCGAGCACCTCGGTGGCATAGACGGTGCCGAGTGGAATCAACATGCCGCCACCGACAAGCGCGACGGCAAGGCCGATATTGACTGCACGCAGTGTTGGGTCGCCGAACACGAGCTTCCAACCGTCGCGCATCTCGTGCCAAATGCTGTTGACGTCTAACTTGTCGGCATCGATCGACTGCGCAGTATCGGGCGAGCGACGTCCGCCCGCTGTCAGCGACAACACCAGAAACGCCGAGACGACGAACGTGGCGGCATCGAACCAGAAGCCGATTGCGGTGTCGTTCTCGGTCGTCGCGTCGAGCACGAACATCAACAGCAACGCCAACGGAAACGTGCCATAGGTGGCGAGCGCCGAAAGCGTGTTGGCCGTCGGTAGACGTTCGTTCGGGACGAGGTTGGGAACCATCGCCTCTTTCGCTGGAATCCACAGCATCGTGAATGCCTCGAGCAGCAACGACAGCAGCACCAGCTGCCAGACGTGATCGAGGAACGGGAACGCGCAAACAACAAGCGCACGAGACACGTCGCAGATCGCCATGAGCTTGCGGCGGTCCCACCGGTCAGCAAGAACGCCCGCGAGCTGACTAAAGAGGAAGCCGGGCCCAAGACGAGCGAGTAGCACCAGAGCGACCGCCCCCTCGGGGGTGCCTCGGCCGACATCAGCAGCCTTGATTGCTACGACGAGGAAGAACACCCACTCGCCGGTCGATGTGACGACCTGCGCGAGCCACAATCGCAGAAACTCGTCGGTGCCAAAGATGCGCTGGCGAAATGCTCCCCACCCATCGAAATAGGTAGTGCCGCCCTTGACCGACTTCGGCGACGGTTCACCATGGTCGGACCGTGTATGTACCGAGTCCTGCGACTCGGCCGGTGTGTCAGCGGCCGCCATGGGTCACCACGCTAGGCCGACCAAAGCCGGTCGGCAGCCTGCAATTGCGCTCAGTCCTCGGTGCTCTCAGCAGAACCGGTTGCGGTGCTTGCAGCAGCGGCCTTGTTTGCCGTTGCCTTCTTCGCTGTGGCCTTTTTCTTGGCCGGAGCTTTCTTCTTGGCAGCAGCCTTCTTCTTCTTTGCCGGGGCCTTCTTCTTTGCCGCAGCCTTCTTCTTGCCCTTCTTGTCGGGCTCCCAGCTCGGCTTGCCGTCGACCTCGATGAACGTCCCTGAGCGATCACGTCGCATAGCCAACAACTCCGATGCACGCTCATCGGTCAGTTCTTCGATCGTGTCACCCTTGCGCAACGACGCATTGCAGATGCCGTCGGTGATGTACGGACCGAAACGGCCGTCTTTGACCACCATCTTCATGCCGCTGAACGAATCGATTCCGAGCTCAGCAAGTGGCGGCTTGGGTGCGGCACGCCCACGTCGAGGTGGCTCTTTGAGCAGCGCGAGACATTCCTCAAGCGTGATGGTGAAGAGCGATTCTTCGGTCGGCAGAGTGCGGTTGTCTGGTTTCTTGCCTTCTTCGCTCGACACCTTCGACAGAAACGCTCCGTATCGGCCGTTCTGCACCGTGATCTCGGTGCCGTCCTCAGGATGAGTGCCAACCAAGCGAGGAAGCGCAAGCAGTTGCACTGCCTCTTCGAGCGTCACCGTCTTGGGGTCCATCGACTTGAACAACGATGCCCGAGGTGGCTTGCCGTCGGGGTCGTCTTCAATCTCACCGAGTTGCACATACGGGCCGAAACGTCCGTTCTTGACGAACACCGCCTTTTCGAGCTCGGGGTGGTCGCCGAGCTCGCGGTCATCGCTTGGTGCTTCGATGAACTGGATCGCCATCTCGATCGTCAGCTCATCAGGTGCGATCTCATCAGGAATCGATGCTCGCTCGTCCTCGCCGCGCTGGACGTATGGGCCATAGCGGCCAACCCGGCCGACGACCATCTGGCCGTTCTCGTCAACACCGATCGGGATGCTGTTGATGGCGCGGGCGTCGATCTCGCCGAGGCGATTGTCGACCTTGTCTTTCAGGCCTTCGTCGACGTCGTCGCCGAAGTAGAACTTGCGAAGCCACGGGATCGCTTCGCCGGTGCCTTCGGCAATGCCGTCGAGGTCCACTTCCATTTGCGCAGTGAAGTCGTAGTCCACCAGGTTCGGAAAATGTTGTTCGAGCAAGTTCACCACGCTGAACGCGGTGAAGCTCGGGATCATCGCTGAGCCCTTCTTCCACACGTAGCCGCGATCCTGGATCGTTCCCATGATCGACGCATAGGTCGACGGTCGCCCGACGCCGAGTTCTTCGAGCTTCTTCACCAGCGAAGCCTCGGTATATCGGGCAGGAGCCTGGGTCTCGTGGCCCGAAGCTTCGAGATCGCTCGCAGCAAGCGCATCGCCGACAGCAACCTGTGGCAGCGCTGACCCCTGATCGTCGTCTTGGTCGCCGTCGATATAGGCCTTGCGGAAACCCTGATGGGTGATCACGGTGCCGCTCGACGCGAACGTCGTGGGTGTGCCCGCTTTGGATTCGACACCGACGCGGATCTGGACGGTCTCGCCAGTTGCATCGGTCATCTGCGAAGCAACCGTGCGCTTCCAGATCAGGTCGTAGACCTCAGCTTCGCTCTTTACGACGTCGTCACGCACGCTCTCAGGGCTGCGGAAGGTCGCACCCGCCGGACGGATTGCCTCATGCGCCTCTTGTGCACCCTTGGACTTCTTTGCGTACACCCGTGTGTCTTCGGGCACGTACTGCTTGCCGTACTTCTCTGCGATCACGTCACGAGCGGCCTTGAGCGCATCGGCGGACAGCGTGGTGCTGTCAGTACGCATGTAGGTGATCAGGCCCTTTTCGTACAACCCCTGCGCAGCACGCATGGCCATCGACGACGACAACCCAAGCTTGCGGCCGGCTTCTTGTTGGAAGGTCGACGTGATGAACGGTGCGGCGGGCCGACGGCGATACGGCTTGGCTTCGACCGACATGACTTCGCTCGGTTGACCCTGCAGGTCAGCGACCAACGTCTCAGCCTGAGCTTGGTCGACGACGGTGACATCGGCTGACTTGAGCTGGCCGTCCTGACCAAAGTCGCGTCCCGATGCAATGCGGGCCCCGTCGACCTCGATCATTTTGGCACCGAAGCTCGCTGGCTCGCCGTCCGCGGGGTCACGGGTCAAACCAAACTGCGCTTCGAGGTCCCAGTACGACGCGGACACAAAGGCCATACGTTCACGTTCGCGTTCGACGACGATGCGGGTGGCGACACTCTGTACCCGTCCTGCCGACAACCGTGGCATGACTTTCTTCCACAACACCGGCGACACTTCGTAACCGACCAATCGGTCAAGAATGCGACGGGCCTCTTGGGCGTCGACCATTTTGCGATCAAGTTCACGCGGTTCGTTCAATGCAGCCTGGATCGCATCGGGGGTGATCTCGGTGAAGACCATGCGCTTGACTTCGACATTCGACGGCGGGGACAACACCTCGAGCAGGTGCCACGCGATTGCTTCGCCCTCGCGATCCT
>CALDYC010000058.1 GCA_937941245.1 uncultured Acidimicrobiales bacterium
ATCACGCTGACGTTGATGATGTCCTCAACGCTGCAACCTCGCGACAGGTCATGCACCACGCCGTCCAGCCCTTGAAGCAACGGGCCAAATGCCTGGGCATGGCCGAGACGCTCCGTGATCTTGTAAGCGATATTGCCCGAATCGAGATCAGGAAAGACAAACACGTTGGCCCGGCCGGCCACAGTCGATTCTGGCGCTTTGCTTTGGGCAACTGCCGGGACCCAGGCGGCGTCGAATTGCAACTCGCCGTCGATTGCCAGCTCAGGGGCAGAGCTCCGGGCCAGCTCGGTTGCTTGACGCACTTTGTCGACCCGTGGGTGCTGCGCGCTTCCCTTGGTCGAGAAGCTCAGCATAGCCACTCGCGCCTTTTCATCGGCCAGCTGTTCAAACGTAGATGCAGACGAGATCGCAATCGCTGCGAGCTGTTCGGCCGTCGGATCCGGTACCACTCCGCAGTCGCCGTACACGATCGGCTGACCATCCGGAAGCACGAAAAAGAAGCAACTACTCAGCAGCCCGGCTTGGGGTGCAACCCCCACCGTTCGAAGGCCAGCACGAAGCACATCGGCAGTTGATCGACTCGCGCCCGCGACGACGCCGTCCGCCCAACCTGATTTGTGCAGGATCATCGCAATGACGAGCGGGTCTTCGAGATCTAGCTCCCGGTTCATGCTCGCGGCTTGAGCTAGGGCATCGATCTTCGCTGGCTCGCTCCGCTCGTCGTTCGCGTCTGCCAGCGCGCAGATATCTACACCCATCACGATTGGTTCGGCCAGGCCGCGCCGCTCCAACTGCTCGGCTGCGGCGAGCGCCCGCGAGTCACGCGCGTCAGCGAGCACGATACGCATGCGATTCGAACCGGCCCGCCGGTACCAGTCGTCGAGCAGCAAAGTCATTGTGCTGTGGCCGCGTCAGCCTTTGCCCCGCCAAGGGATCAGGCGGGCTTCGATCTTGCGCATGAGCACGTCCATGGCGAAGCCAAGCACGCCAACAATAATGATCCCGACGACGACCACGTCCATGCGCAGGAACTTTGCGGCATTCCACGTCATGGCACCAAGGCCTTCATTCGCCGCAACGATTTCGGCAGCAACGAGCGTGCCCCAGCAGACGCCGAGCGCCACTCGAAGGCCGGTAATGATCTCGGGAACCGCGTTCGGCAAAATGACGCGCATGAGAATCTGTGGTTTCGAAGCACCGAGCGAATAGGCCGCGTGGACCTTTGAAAGTTGCACGCCTTGCACCCCAGCTCGGGCAGCGATGATCATGATCCAGAATGCGGCGAAGAACAAGATGGCCACCTTCGATGTCTCGAAGATGCCGAACCAGACAATGATCAGCGCAATGAACGCAAGCGGAGGAACCGGACGGAGCAGCTCGACCACTGGGTCAAACATGCCACGAAGAGTGTTTGACAGGCCCATTGCGAGCCCTACCGGCACACCGAGCAGCACGCCCAGAGTCAGCCCCATGAAGACTCGCTTGAGGCTGAACCATGTGTGGTCCCAAAGCGACACGTTACGGAACCCTTCGGACCACAAGTCGCCGAACGCTGTCACCACGCTCCACGGAGCTGGCATGGTGCGGCGATTGAGAACCTGGGTATAGGAGCAGTTGGGGTCATCGGTGCAGTTGCCGAGGAGCTCGATCTCGTTCCACCCTTGGTCAGTCGCCATATCTCGGAACGCTTGCGGAATGCCCCACACCCTGGTGAGCAGGTACCAAATGGCGATCAGCACAATCATCGTGATGACGCCAGCGAACCAGTTGCCTGTTACTGCCGACGCATCGCCGAAGGTGACGGTTTTACGTTGAACGTTATTTGCGCGTTGTCGAGCCATCACTATCCCTCGCGTCCCATGATCTCTTCTTCCATCTCCCAGATGATGCTGAGAATCTCTTCGCGTTTTTCGACGAACTCAGGTGAGTTCTTCAGCTGCCGAGCGTCTTCTGTTAGGCCGCGCTTTGCGAAGGGCAAGTCATAGACACGTTCGATTCGGCCGGGTCGAGGTGCCATGACGAACAACCGGTCCCCGAGGAACAGGGCTTCCTCGACGCTGTGTGTGACAAGGACGATTGTCTTGCCGGTCTTGTCCCAAATGTCGAGAATCAGGCTCTGCATTTTTTCTCTGGTCAGCGCATCGAGGGCGCCTAGCGGTTCGTCCATCAAAACCACTTCGGGGTCATTTGCGAGCGTTCGCGCCAGAGCGACGCGCTGTTGCATGCCTCCAGAGAGTTCGTACACCGCCTTGTCGCCGAACCCGTCAAGACCAACGATGCTGAGCAGTTCCTCGGTGCGATCAAGCGTCGCCTTTTCTTCGTCGCTACCTTTGAGCCAGCCGTTGATCTTGGGGCCCAAGATCCACGCCACTCCGGCACCGATGGCTCCGATGGCCGCAACAACGCGCACGACCTTCAACGCTCGCGCCAACGGCACAACGATCCAGCTGGCCCAGTCGCTGTTCAGCGCGACCGATCGAACGATCCACGCGAACGCCGCCAGAGCAACGAACCACAAAAATCCCTTGAGTACCTCAGACCGAGTGCGGCCGAGGAACAGGCTCAGGATGAGGGCCGCGGCGCACAACAGGGTGAGCAAGAGAACTGGAATGCCCAGAACTGCGCCGACAATCACTTGCTTCTTCGATGCGGGTTCTTCTGCACTTGTCGCATATTGGGCGAAAAAGGCGTAGTCGGTGTTCGGCGTCTCGCCGAGCGCGTCAACCTCAGATCGCGCCTCGGCGAGCTTGGACTGTTCCGATAGCAGGTCCTCGCGAAGTTCCTCGACGTCTGCGTTGCGACTCGCCGTATCGCCTTGGACGTTGCCGGCTTGGATCTCGCTGTTGAGTTCGATGAGCGCTGCAGCAGTTCGGTTGAGCTGATCGTTGATCCGGGTGTGTTTGCCTTGGGTCTGTGCTCGCTCGGCGGCATCGGAGCCGAACGACATCGAAAAGGGGAACGTGAGATCCGATTTCAGCTGGACAACCAGTCCCGAGGGGGCATCGAGGCCAGTTGGGGCCCCATTTACATCTTCACCACCGAGCGGAATCCAACCAACGACGATCCATGCAATCGCGACCACCAGAGACATCGCCGCCGCTGCGGCCAGTCCTCCGGCGAGAGCGCCGGGAGATCGCAGAAAGCGACGAACTCTCGTCCCCCGCGAGTACTCGGTGCTCTGACCGAAGCCGATGTTCTCGTTGACACTTAGCCACTCGAACAGAGCGCCTTGCTGGAAGACCATGCCTCGTTCGCTGCCGGGGCCAGTGATCTCTTGGGCGCCGAGCGATACCGCTCCCGAGGTCGGAGCAAGGAAGCCGGCGAGAATGTTGAGAAGCGTGGTCTTCCCGCAGCCCGATGGGCCGAGCAGCGTGAGAATCCGGCCCTCTTCGAGGGTGAAGCTCACGTCTTGGAGGGCTTCAACTTCGGTGCCGTTCGGCACCTGATAAATCATGCCGAGATTCTCGACCTTTAGATCCTGCGGCACCGACGTCTCATCCCCCATGTATCGACTTGCTTTTCATTGCTTGCTCGCGTGGCAGATACACCGCACTGGGCGGGTTCGGAAGTCGAACCCGCCCAGTCAATGCGGCGCCTGTCTTACTTGCCTTGCTTGGGGATTAAGCCACCGCTTCGAGGAAGCTGGTGTTTACAAACCCTGAGTAGTCGCTCAACGCTTCATCAATCTCGCCCTGCTCCTGGAAGAAGGCCATCTGCTCAGCCATCACCGCAGCAACCGTTGAACCCATCCACGCATCAGAAAGCTGGGCCTCAGTTGACGGGAAACCGAACTGATCCAACAACGCCTGCGTGGCATCAAGTTCCATACCCGCTTCGCCAGCAATGATAGTTTCCATCGCCTCATCACGACCCGAGTTATACGCAGCATTCGCCTCTTCGGTGAGCTGCATAAACGCCGTCACCGTCTCAGGCGAAGACTCACCAAAGCTCTTCGGAATCGACACGATGTCGAACACCCGAATACCCATCGCTTCCTTCTCCTCGAACGTGTTCAAACGAACACCACCCGCATCGAGCATGGCCAAAACCGAACCACCAAAAGCACACGCCATCGCAACATCGCCAGACTCAAAAGCCGCAACCGCAGCAGCACCACCCTCAGAAGGAATGATGTTCACATTGCCCGCATCGACACCCAACTCATCAAGCTGAGTCAACAACTGGAAATGCGTAACATTGCCAATCGGCGAATACACCGACTCACCCTCAAGATTCGTCGCATCATCCAACACATCAAGATGATCCGGATGCACGATGCACTGATCAGCATCGGCATAGGTAACCGCAATACCAATCAACTCAAGATCAGCACCAGACGTCACCGCATTCGCAAACGGAGTCAAACCCTGGCTATAGGAAATATCAACATCGCCAGCTTCCATCGCCAACGACATCTCATTACCTGACGGGAACGACAACCAATTCACCGTCGTACACAACGCCGCGTCATAACCCTGCGACGCCTGCTCAACCTGATTCGCCGTAGGCCACTCAGCAAAATACGCCACATTTAACTCATCAGGCGCATCAGAAGGACACCCATCGGCCACCGCTGCAGCATCGTCAGCCATGTCGCCATCGCTGGTGTCAGCGTCGTCAGCCATGTCGCCATCGCTCGAGTCAGCGTCGTCAGCCATGTCGCCATCGCTCGAGTCAGCGTCATCAGCCATGTCGCCATCGCTGGCCTCGGCATCGTCGTTGGCGTCGACCGCCTCGTTGGCGGCATCGAGTGCATCACCGACGACGTCGGACGCCGAGTTATCTGAGCCGCACGCCGACGCCAAAAGCGCCATTGCGGCCAGAAGCACCATGAGGTGCCGGATGGTTTTGGTTTGCATTACCCCTCCATTACTGCGAATCCTGGGCGGAAACGATTCTTGTCTCATCAATCTAGGTGATATCACGATCTCGGTGAGCCACGGTCACCAACGCGCACCCGGCGAGGAGCTGCGGATCTATGCGAGCCACTGATCTGTGCGGGCAACGATCTGATCAACCCGGGCCGCAAGGTCGTCGATAACGGCGCGATCCGCGACCAGCGGCGGGCAGATCGCGAGAAAGGTCGCCCCCCGGTCATCGGGCCGAATCATGATCTTCGCATCGCGCACATACTGTGCAAGGACTCCTCCGCGGAGCCCGGTGTGTTGCTCTTCGGTCAACGCAACGCCATTCGCCGCGTCAGCACAAAATTCGACGGCATAGAAGTAGCCGGTGCCGCGCACTTCACTCACGCAGTTGTGTGCCGCCTGCACACCTTCGAGTTGTGAACGAAAGTAGTCCTCGTTGTTCAAGACATGGTCGAAGACCTGCTCGTCGTGCATCGCTCGCATATTCGCGACGGCCACTGCCGTTGACACCGGATGACCACCAAAGGTCGACCCGTGGTTGAACATCGCTACTGGCGATTCCCAGACTGCTTCAACCAGTGGGCGCCGAATGATGACACCCCCGAGTGGCAGGTATGCGCTCGTGACACCCTTAGCGAATGTGATCATGTCAGGGACCACCCCGAATCGTTCACTTCCGGTGAAGTGACCGAGACGACCGAATGCGTTGATGACTTCGTCGGCACACAGCAACACGCCGTACTTGTCGCAGATGCGACGCAGCTCTTGCCAGTAGCCATCGGGGGGCACCACTGCGCCTCGTCCGTTTTGGACGGGCTCAGCAATCACTAACGCGACCGTCTCGGGGCCCTCGGCGAGGATCATCTCTTCAACAGCTCGCACGCAGGCAAGGTCCGACGCCGATCCTCCGTCTGGGATCTCGTCGCCGCAGGTATTGCGAACATGACGTACGCCATCCCACATCATCGGCGCGTAATGGGTCTTGAACTTCGGGATGCCGGTTACGGCGAGGGTTCCGAGAGTCGTTCCGTGATAGGCCCAGTCCCGAGCAATCACCTTGTAGCGGCCTTCGTCGCCTTGGCTCACGTGGTAGTTACGGGCAAACTTGAGAGCTGATTCGACAGCTTCTGAGCCGGAACTCACGAAGAAAACCTCGTCAAGATCCCCCGGAGCGCTAGCTGCGATCATCGAGGCAGCCTCGGCCGCGGGCGGGTTCGACCAGCCCCACGTTGGGAAGAACGCCAGCTTGTCCATTTGTTTGGACGCGGCCGCGGTCAGGTCCGAGCGGCCGTGTCCGAGGTTGGTACAGAACAAGCCGGCAAGACCGTCGAGATACTTGTTTCCGTCGGTATCCCAGACATAGCAGCCTTCACCACGTTCGATCGTGGCGAGGTTGTCGCTGTTCCACGCCGCACCACTTGTGAAGTGTGGCATGAGATGTGCCTGCGCCGAAGCACGATCATTGCCCATGAAACCCCCCAGAGATTCACGTCATATGTTTTGGACAATACCAGAGACGTGTTAGATCGTCTAGCCCAAATGTTAAAAGGTCTAACTGCTAAAGCTCGACGGACGCCTCGCTACGGGTACCGGCTTCGGCCTACACGAGTGCGTCAAGTGGAGGCACGAAGTCGTAGCCAAGAGCGGCGGCGACCGAAGGCTCGGTGACCTTGCCAGCCGCGACGTTCACGCCGTTCGCCAAATGCGGGTCTGCCTCGATCGCAGCCTTCGCACCCTGCGTTGCGAGCCGCAGTCCGAACGGAAGCGTGTCGTTATTGAGAGCGTAGGTCGACGTGCGAGGCACCGCCCCAGGCATATTCGCTACGCAATAGTGCACGACCTCGTCAACAACAAAGGTTGGGTCGGCGTGGGTTGTGGCCCTGGACGTTTCCATACAGCCACCCTGATCAATTGCCACATCGACCAGCACTGACCCTGCACGCATCTCGCTCAGCATGCCCCTGGTCACAATCTTTGGCGCCCGATCGCCGCGTACCAAGACTGCGCCAACCACGAGATCAGCGTCGGTGACGTATTCATGAGTAGTCGCGGTGTTGCTGTGGATCGTGACGATTGTCGGCCCGAACCGCTTGGCCAGCCGGTCGAGAACCGAGCCGGATCGATCGAGCACGGTCACATGTGCCCCCATGCCCACCGCCATCTCGATCGCGTTTTCACCAACGACCCCGCCGCCGATTACGACGACCTTTGCGGGCGCAACGCCCGGTACGCCGCCCAGCAACAGTCCCGCGCCGCCCATTGGCGATTCGAGATGGTGGGCCCCGGCCTGGATACTCATACGTCCGGCGACTTGCGACATGGGAGCGAGAAGAGGAAGCCCGCCATCGTCGTCAGTCACGGTCTCGTAGGCAATACATGTTGCGCCGCTAGCAACAAGATCGGAGGTCTGCTCAGGGTCCGGAGCAAGGTGCAGATAGGTGAAGAGCAGGTGACCCTCGTGCAACATCGCTCGCTCGACTGCCTGCGGCTCTTTGACCTTGACGATCATTTCCGCCGCCGCGAACACCGCCGCTGCGTCGGCGGCGATACGGGCCCCTGCCTGTTCGTAGTCCGCATCGGTGGCACCGATTCCGAGCCCAGCGCCTGACTGCACGACGACCTCGTGATCGAGACGCACGTAGTCGACGACGCTGTTCGGGGTGAGCCCGACGCGGCGCTCATCTGGTTTGATCTCGGTAGGGACACCAACAATCATGACTGCTCCTTGCGCAGCTCGAGGGCACATCGCGTGACATGTGACACTACGCGACTTCACCTGGTGGTGCTCTGCGAATTCTGGCTACTGATCAGCCCGATGCACATGTTTCGTGCGTCAACTACATATTTTGCGCAATACTTTCCGAATGATCGAACTAGACGAGCTGGATCGGGCCATTCTGAGAGAGCTGCAAGTCGATGGGCGAATGACCAGCACCGAACTTGCAGAACGAGTCGGCCTATCTCCCAGCGCCACGCTGCGTCGCATCCGCAGACTCGAAGAGTCGGGGGTGATCGACCGCTACGTCATGTTGCTCAATCCCGTCGCGCTCGGACGATCAGTATCGGTATTTGTCGAGATGTCACTCGACTCACAGGCCGAGGATGTGCTCGACGAGTTCGAGGTCGCCATTCGCGCAGCACCCGAAGTCATGAGCTGTCACCTGATGGCTGGTGACGCCGACTACCTGGTGCACGTTGTATGTGTTGATGTCGCCGACTATGAGCGCGTGCACCGTCAACATTTGGCACAACTGCCGCATGTGTCTCGACTGCGCTCGATCTTCGCCATTCGCGAGGTGTGTGCCCGAACTGACTTCGAGCTCGGTGGGTGAAGTCAGCTATCGCTGACGGCCCCAGCGACGAAATCGATCATCTGCTCAACCGCAGTGACAAGCGGCGTTTCGACGTCATTCCAGTCGTTGACCGCTCCCAAGATGCGCTTCCAGAACTGCGCTGGGTGGTCGGCAACGCCGAGCGCGTCGAGCACCCCTTCTTTCCAGGGTTGACCCTTCGGCACAACGGGCCACGACGAAATCCCAACCGCAGCAGGACGAATGGCCTGCCAGACATCGACGTAGGGATGGCCAACGATCAGGACGTTCGGATCATCGATCTCGGCTGCGATCCGTGACTCTTTACTGCCCGCGACGAGATGGTCGAGCAAAATGCCGAGTCGGGCGTGGTCAGTCGGCCCAAAATCGCGCACTCGCCGAGCGAGGTCGTCCGCACCTTCAAGCTGCTCGACAACGATGCCTTCGTAGCGCAGGTCGTCTCCCCAAACTCGCTCAACCAGTTCGGCATCGTGAATGCCCTCGACCCAGATACGGCTCGGGCGAGCAACCTTCGCTGAGGTGTCAGATGCCGCTACTGATCCCGAAGCAGTAATGGCGGGGGCGGCGGCGACCGTCTCGATCTTGCCCCGCAGCGCGACCAAATCGCCGTTGTGCCGGAACAGCCCTGGTGTAGGCACGAAGGTGTGCTCTCCGCCGAGCGGGTCCCGCAGGACGATGTCAACACCTTCCAAAAAGCTCACAACCGTTCCGCTGATATTCGACGGTGTGTGGGTCAACGTGGCGCCGAGTGACACAAACAGCTCGCGCCGCGCTAGACCCTTACGCCGCTGATCATGCATGTCATCGAGCGATTCGAGGATGCCGTCATCTTTCACGAGACGAGCGTAGAACCCCAGCGTTGGCCAGGGCCGGATGTGTGGTGCCCCACCTGGCTCACTGCAGGGGGAAGTAGCCCGGAACATCATGTGGTGCTGAATCAAGGTGCACCTTTGCCTCGGGAGCTCCCGAGAAACGACCGTGGGTCCAGCGCACCTCAACGTGACCGTCAATCGCAGTGATCTCACGAGTGTCACGGTCGGCAACTTCAACCCGCCATTTGACGAGGGGCTGGCCGGCTACTTCGGGCCACGCCACAAATCCGGTGACCTCGAATCGATGGCGAAAATCCCACGGCGTACCCACCCGGTAACGCAACGGGGCCCGCTGGGTCGTCGCTCCGAGGACGAAATATGGCGCAGCTTGCAAACGAAGAAGACGCCAAACCAAATCCTCGCGGTGGCGCGCTGAGGTGACCGATTCGTTCCATTGCTCAGCAGATGCTTGCGAGACCGCAATGGAAAAGGCTTCGTAGTACTGCTGCACCTCGGCCGGAAGTTTGGCTCGCTTCGGGAGCGCCGCTTTCAATATGGTTCGCCCATGTCGGTCGAGATCACCGACACGATCAGGTAACCCGACGAGCCCGAGCGAGCGCACGTAGCTGCGGTAGAACTCCTGGTAGGCGTCGGGAGCGGACACCTCGAACCAGTCGGGCCCGCGATCGACGCGCTTTTCGGCCAAGCGCCGTTGGAAAACATGCGATGGTCCAGCGTTGTGCAGGATTGAGCTGCCGTACTTGCATGAGATCAGGTACACGTGGTCAACGCGTAAATCCGCTGGAACCTGCTCGTATCCGGGCGGCTTGTGCGGCCCCTTCCACTCGACTGTCCACGGCGGACGACCTCTGAGCCCGTCTTCAGAACGGGCGAACACCCGACCGTTCTCCCATGCCGTCTCAAACTCATGGGTATGGCTTTCGGCGACTCGGGCGGCAGCGAGACGCTCGTAGTGCTCGTCGGCCAGGTTCACGACTGATCGTGGACGTACGTCGAGCGCTTCGTCGAGGTCGCGATAACCAAGCATTGCCAGTCCGGTGACGATCTCGGTGATTTCTGTTCGAAGCGCCGCCACTGGACCTACTCGGCTGCTGAGTCGGCAACATGCGAGTCGGCGGTGAACACTCGAGACAAGCGAATGGCGATCGACGCGAGTTCAGCATTGAGCAGTTGCTCGTCGTACACCGGGACGAACTCTTCATACACATCAACCGTGATATCAGTTGCAGTCATCCACACGAGCAGTGCCTGCGCCCATCGTTCGTGCAGCAGGTGCTCCTGCACTGCTTGCAGCTCGCCTTCGGTGAACACCGACGGCGAAGCAGATGCCACAACTTTCAGTGCGAGCACCCGCGAGATGACCGCAGCATTTTCTGCGACGAAGATGCCCGGCGGGTCGTCGTTCACGACCGCCCAAGCCCCAGGCGTAACCCGGTCAGCCATGGCAACGGCGCTGTTCCGGGTTGTCACCAACCAGCATGTGACGACGGAGACGCGATACCGGTCGGCGGCTCAGCTCGGTAACCCATTGCCGCATAGGTGACCAGGCGTTCCTGGCCCTCAGCTGAGAAGACCTCCACCGCATCGAAGACCATGGTCGAGTTGGACACCGCACACGCCCGAAGCGCAGCCAGCGCCGGCCCTGATTCGGGCAGAGCGGTGGTCAACATGACGCCGCGCACCTCGCCAGCAGCGCTATCGGCATGTCGTGCAGCTGCTCGGCCCAACGCCTTCCAAAGCGTGTCAGAGCGGCGCAAACCATCGCGTTCGATACCAAAGGTGCCGGTCAAGTCAAAGTGCCATTCATCGCCGTTCTGGTCGAACGCAACCACATCAACCTCGACCCCCGACCGCAGCTTTTTCTTCTGGGTGGACACATCGGTGAATCCACATTCTTCCAAGATCAGGCGTGCAACATGGTCAGCCTTTTGGCCCTCGCGAAGGGCTCGCACGTGCGGTACATCCGCGTCGTCATGATCGTGACCGCCACGGACGGATGGCACCTGCACCGACCTCGCTATGGCGGGTTCAATCGCCCGTATCCGTTCACGTTCGTCATTCACTCGCTCAGCACAGCGATCGATGTACTCCTGCTCGGTTTCGCACCCAACAAAGTTGCGCCCCTTGCTCAGGGCCGCCACCGCGGTAGTGCCCGAACCCATGTAGGGGTCGAGGATGAGATCTCCGTAGTAGGTGTACAAGTCAATCAGTCGACGCGGCAGGTCAAGCGGGAACGGCGCTGGGTGCCCGACCCTCGTCGCGCTCTCAGATGGAATCTCCCACACGTCCTTGGTCGCAGCCATGAATTCTTCTTTGTAGATCGACCCTTCGTTAGGAAGTCCACGTTCGGCGCGCACCCGACTCGACAGGGCCCGATCGAATCTGCCTTTGCTGGCGACGATGACTCGCTCGGTCAGGTCACGCAGCACCGGGTTTGACGGCTTTTGGAACGAGCCCCACGCGGTGGAGCTATTCATGCCGTCACCCTTTTTCCAGATGATCTCGCCGCGAATCAACAACCCGAGGTCCTCGAAAATCCGGATCACATCAGCCGCTTGAGAGCGATACGGCTTGCGCCCGAGGTTCGCGACATTGACCGCGATGCGCCCGCCGGGTTCAAGCTTGTTCACACAAAGCGAAAATATCTCGTGCAGGGTCGCCAGGTGCTCGTCATATTCCGCGGGAACGTGGCCCTGCCCCATGGCTTCTTCGTAGGTCTTGCCAACGAAGTACGGCGGCGACGTCACCACCAACGCGACCGAGTTATCCCGCACCGACAATTGGTCGCTCAACACATGTTGCGCGGTGCCATGAAACACCGTGTCATCAAACGGCCGGTCGGCCGGTGCGACAACTGTCTCATCGTCTGAAATTTGCGGTGGCACAAAACGTGCGTAGAACGCCGAACTGTCATGGCTCTCTCGTGCCCCGGTGCCGAACGAGGCGGTTGCCGTCCCACGACGCTCGCCTTGCTGGCCACGATGGCGCCGTCCCTGCTGATCGCCCTGCTGATCGTCCTGCCGCTCGTCCTGCCGCGAAACGTTGGCGCTCGCTGAACCATCTGGGGCGGCCGAAGCCGATTTGTTGTTCTTGGGCACGGTTGCGACCTCCACGGGCAATCTAGGGCGACAGTAGAGACCGAGTGTGACAATTCGGACCGAACCTTTCTTTACCCGGAATCGGGGTCCGAGAACGATTACGGTGAGCCCCGATGCCACTCGACCTTGCCGCCGTTCGCGCCGACACGCCCGCGGTTGCCACCGTCGCTCACTTCAACAACTCGGGGTCGTCCCTGCCGCCCCGACCGGTGGTCGATGCCTGCATCGATTACCTCCGACTCGAAGCTGAGATCGGCGGCTACGAGGCCGCCGCAGACCGTGCCGATGATCTAGATCGCTTC
This sequence comes from uncultured Acidimicrobiales bacterium, assembly GCA_937941245.1. GTDB lineage: Bacteria > Actinomycetota > Acidimicrobiia > Acidimicrobiales > UBA10347 > UBA10347. The sequence continues at coordinate 12,434 of CALDYC010000058.1, forward strand.
TACAGCGCCGGGGCCCAACTACTGAACTGCGCGCCGGAAGAAATCGCCTTTGCGACGAGCGCGGGCCAAGCCTGGTGGCGGTCATTCGAGGTCATACCTTTGGCTGCCGGGGATCGGGTTCTGGTCTCCTCCAGCGAATACCAGGCCAATGCCTTTGCGCTTCTGCAAGCCCGAGACCGCGGCGTGTCGATCGAGACCATCCCTAGCGGACCGACCGGCGAGGTCGACCTGGATCAACTGGCGGAAATGCTCGATAGTCGGGTGCGCCTGGTTGCGATCACCCACATTGGTCTGGGCAACGGCATGATCCAGCCCGCCGAGGAGATCGGCGCGCTCGTGGGCCCAACCGACGCGCTGTACATGCTCGACTCGTGTCAAGCCGCCGGACAGTTTCCGCTCGATGTGCAGTCCCTGCAGTGCGACTTTTTGTCGTTTACCGGGCGCAAGTTCATGCGAGGACCGCGTGGCACCGGGTTGCTCTACGAACGGGCTTCGATCATCGACCAGCTCAATCCGCCCCGGCACGTCGATGGACGTTCGGCCACATGGACATCTGCATTCGAGTGGCAACCGCACCGTGGTGCGGCCCGCCACGAATTCGGCGAATACTCCTACGCCGCAAAGGTGGGTCTCGGCATCGCTATCGACTACGCACTCGATATCGGCCTTGATGCAATCGCCGAGCGCAACGCCATGCTTTCGGGCCGGCTACGCACCGCTCTCGCCGAGGTCGATGGTGTGACGCTGCATGACCTCGGCAAGCACAAGAGCGCGATCGTGACCTTCAATGTCGACGGATTCGACGCACCGAAAGTCGTGTCGTTGCTGAGCGAGCAACGTCTGCATCTGTCAGCACCCGAGGCGACCGCAACCCAGTTCGACCTTGGCACACGAGGCATAGACGCAGTTGTCCGCGCCGGGGTGCACTACTTCCAGAACGAAGACGAGGTTGATCGTCTTGCGCAGGCTGTTCGGGCCATCGCACGCCGCTAAACCCATCGGTTTCACGGTGATCGGCCGTTCGATCTCACCGTGGCTGAAGACGTAAACGGGCCCTGAGGTCAGTCGTCCTCGCTGCGTTCGAGACGCAACGATGCACTATTCATGCAGAACCGTTCACCCGTTGGCTGAGGGCCGTCGGGGAACACGTGGCCGAGGTGTGCCCCACAGTTCGCGCAGAGTGCCTCGGTACGGATCATGCCGTGGCTACTGTCGGTCTTGCGTGCCACCTGGTCCTCGTTCAGCGGCTGCCAAAAGCTCGGCCAGCCCGAACCTGACTCATACTTCGTGTCACTGGCAAACAGGTCCTCGTCGCACACCACGCACTTGTACGTGCCTTCGTCTTTGCAGTCCCAGTATTCGCCGGTGAAAGCTGGCTCGGTCCCCGACTGCTGAGTCACCGCATATTGCTCGGCGTTCAATCGTTCACGGAGTTCAGCGTCTGAAGGTGTGTTCGTCGACATGGCCTCAGACTAGACAATCGACGACCGGACGGCCCCGCGGCAGGTCCGGGGGGGCTCCGGAAAACCAGCGCGATGATGCGGGCGCTCAGCGGACAACCGATTAGGTGCGCGCAGGGTGCGGCACGCCCCCGAGCACGGTCCCCCACACGCCAATGTCTTTGAGCGTGACCGGGTCAACGTCGAGCGGATCATCATCAAGGACGGCAAAGTCGGCAAGCTTGCCGACCTCGATCGAGCCCATTTCGTGATCGAGGCGGAGTTGATGTGCTGCGTCGATGGTTGCTGCACGCAGCGCTTGCTCCACGCTGATGCACTCGTCGGGGCCGAGCACCTCACCGGTCGCGGTCAGCCGGTTGACCGCACACCAGGCGACGTGGAGGTGGCCCATCGGGGTGACCGGCGCATCGGAGTGGAACGAGAAGCGAACGCCGCTGCGGCGGGCGGTGTTGCAGCCATCGATTCGCGCGGCGCGTTCGGGGCCCAGTGTGATGTCACGGTGCTGGTCGCCCCAATGGAACAGATGGTTGCTGAAGATGTTTGCCGACATACCCGCGCGTCCCATGCGTTCGTATTGGCTGGCTGTCGTCATTTGGCAGTGCTGGACGGTGTGCCGGTGATCGAGCCACGGGTCTTCGGCGATGGCCCGTTCTACGGCGTCGATGAAGACTTCCGATGCTTGATCGCCGTTGCAATGGCAATGGACAGTGATCCGTGCTCGATGCAAAATCTTGACCGTCTCGGCGACCTGATCTGGGGCCATGAGCCATTGGCCATTGCCGGGGTGGCCGTCGGGCGGGTTGAGGTAGTGCGGCCAGTTCACCCGAGCAGTGAATCCTTGGATCGACCCATCGAGTATCAGCTTGACGACGCCGAAGCGAAGCTTGTCGGTTGACGAGTCACGCAGGCCGGTGACGATCTCGGCCAGCTCGTCGGGGTCCTGGGGGCCGCCGAACATCGGTGAGCCAGCCACCATCACTCGACATGGATAGTCGGGCGCTGCGGTGGTGCGTCGCCAGGTTTCGAGAACGGTGTCAGAGTTCACTCGACTCGTCCCGAGATCGGTGATCAGCGTGTGCCCGGCGTTTCGCCCCGTGCGGGCGTAGTTCCAATAGGCATCGTCGCTCGCGATTGCGGTGCCAAGACCGATCATGCCGATGCGGGCCAAACTCATTGCGGGAGGTTCCTGAAGCTCCCCATTCGGGGTGCCGTCCTCATTGCGGGCAACGCCCGGCGTCGTGGTCGAGCTGGAAATTTCGGATACGTCGAGCATGGCGGTATTGACTGTGGCCAGGTGAGCACTGGCGTGGAACACAAAGATCGGGCGACGTTCGCTGACCCGGTCAAGGTGCTGAGCGAGCAAGCGTTCGCCAGTGAAGTAGATCGGATCAAGACCCCAAGCGATGAGCGGTTCACCCGCCGCAACATCAGCCTCGACCCGCAGCAGGCGGTCGACGACCTCGTCGATACTTCGGCACCCTTCCCACACCGTGCCGTCAGGGTCGGTGCGGTCAAAGAATCCGACGTACGGCAGGTTCCACAGACCGCCTGACATCACGTGGCTGTGCGCTTCGATGAACCCAGGCAGCAGCACCTTGTCGGCGAACCTGTCGTCGATCGTGCACGGGCCCCACCGCTCGACGTCGTCCCTACTTCCGACCGCAAGCACCCGTCCATCGCGAACAGCGACAGCGTCGGCGAACGGAAGCCCACGATTCATCGTGATGATCCGGCGGGCGGGGTAGATCGTCGTGGTCATGCTCGCACCGTAGTCAACGGCGCGGGGGCGGCTTCAGGCCGCTGCACCGCAATCGTGATCACCCGTTCCGCTATACAGCCTTGCGTGATACAGATCGTGGTGACGCCCGATACGCCGCGTTAGATCAGCTGATGACCACAGCCCGCTCAGCCATACCGGCAAGCACGCCAGACCGTTGATTGGCGGAATGCACCTCGACTTCGGTGTCGGCTGCGTGGGCTGCGTGCACCGCAATATGGATGAGCTCCGGCTCGACCGTCGATGAAACCGACTCGACGGCGCCGACGCCGGTGCGGTCGAGCCCAACCGCTATCCGCAGTAACCCCGATAGCCACCGAATGCGCGTCTTGTCGGGCTCGATGAGCTCATCGAATTGCGGGTGCGACGATTTCGGTCCGCTGCGTCGGTGGTATCGCGCAACCTGGGCGATTATCTCAATTTCCCGGTCGGTGTAGCCGAGCAACCGGTCGCTGTTCCGAACGATGTAGTAGCTGTGGCGATGGTGCCCTGAATGCGAAACGAACGCGCCAACATTGCGAAGGAGCGCGGCAGCCTCGATCAGCTCCCGCTCTTCGGCTTGGTACCCATGCAGGCTCTGCGTTTGGTCGAAGAGTTGCATGGCGAGCGCGGCCGCATGTTCGACGGCTGCGGGGTCCTCCTCGAAAGAGCTGACCATCTCCAACAGCGAGTTCCGTCGAAGGTCCGACAATCGGGCGGCACCGGCCGCGGTTCCTTTGCTCTGGTCAACGAGCAGCCCGATTCGCAGCGCGTACGGACTAGTAATCATTCGTTCGATGCCGAAGCTTCGGAAAATCTCGCTCAGCAGCAACGCACCACCGACGATCACATCGGACCGTTTCGCAGCTAAGCCTTCGACCTGCATCGCTCGTTCTTCGGCGGTACGCCACAATGTGAGCTCAGCGAGGACCTGATCGAGGCCGATTGCGTCGATGACGGTGTCGACGCCCGCAGCGACGGTCGCACCCCGCGATCGCAATCGGATGAGGTGACCGAGTTCGGTAGCGGTGCCCGACGAGCCGATCGCCACGTCGAAGCCAAGAGGCTGCATCTCGTTGGCTGTCGGGGCAAGAAAGCTACGGACAAACAGCCGACATTCATGCAGCGCGGTCTCGGTGATTCGCCCATCGGGGAAGAACCGATTCGTCAGCCGCAGGTGACCGATTTTGAGGCTGCGGGCTGCCAATTCACGTCCGGCGCGACCGATAACCAGCTCTGTGCTGCCACCACCGATATCGACGACCAGCACCTGCTGGTCATAGACCGGAAGCGCCTGCAATACCCCGAGGTGGATCAGTCGGGCTTCCTCGACACCCGCGATCACCTGCACATCGACGCCGGCTTCGGTACGGGCGCGTCGCACAAACTCGCGCCCGTTGCGGGCCTCGCGCACGGCGCTGGTGGCAACCGCTACGACCGCAGCGTCGAAGGTCTGTGCGATGACTCTGAATCTGCCCAGTGCAGCGATCCCACGCGCCATTGCTGCTTCGGAGAGCTCGGCGATGTCGCCCGGAGATCCCTCACCCAGCCGGACCATGTCCTTCTCGCTGGTCAACACCTCGAAGCTGCCATCGTCGCTGACTGCGGCCACCACCATATGAAACGAGTTCGTGCCGAGGTCGATCGCTGCCCAGTTGCTCACGTTGCTCGACCAGCCAACCGCCTGCGCAGCTGGTTCAGCACGGTGATCGTCGTGAACTCTCGAATTCGTTGACGGTCAAATGGCCAGTTCACGTTGAACGATTCGGTGGCCCCGTCAACAATCGTTGCCATAAAGACCGTTCCTGGTTGATGATCGCCGACCGGCGCTGGCCCGGCGACTCCGGTCACCGCTACCGCGCAATCGGCCCGAAGCACCGAAGCGGCGCCTTCAGCCATCGAGCGAACTGCAGCATCGCTGATCGCATCGCAGCCAGCTTCGAGCCCGAGGATGTTCTGCTTCGCTTGATCGCTGTACGACACGATTGAGCCGGCGACGACTTCGCTGGCTCCTGGCACTGCGGTGAGTCGCTGCCCGATCAGACCACCGGTCAACGATTCGGCAATGCCGAGTCGCAATCCTTGTGAGCGGCATAGGTCGAGCACAACCGACTCGATGGTGTCGTCGTCGTAGCCGAAGATCAGGTCATCTCCGATAATCGAACGAACGCGATCGACCTCATCGTTAACGATCCGCTCAGCCGCGTCAGCACTTTCGGCTTTGGCGGTCACACGTATCTTCAGACCGTCCATTCCGCTGGCCAGAAACGCCAACGTCGCTCCCCCATCGCTGTCAAGGCGAACAATCTCGTCAGCGAGAAGCTCCGCAAGGCCAGACTCGCTCTGTCCCCACGTACCAATCACTCGACTCGTTATGACCGAAGACAGCCCGGCCCGGTTTCGCAGGTCACCGATGACGAACTCGTCAATCATGGCCTTCATTTCCCACGGCACGCCGGGAACCGCGTAGACGACCTTGCCATCGCCGCGTGTGCAGCACAGACCAGGAGCGGTTCCTGGTTGTACCGGAATCGGCTTCCCTCCCGCAGGAACCATTGCTTGCCGCAAGTTGTTCTTCGGCATTGACCGGCCGTGTGTTCCGAACATGGCGCTGATGCGCTCAGTCAGGTCGTCGCGTGTCTCAAGCTCCACTCCGAGCACATCGGCAATGACCTCACGGGTGATGTCGTCCTGTGTCGGCCCGAGACCGCCACACATGATGACCGCATCAGCGCGTGCGAGGGCGCCCCGAAGCGCGTCGGCCATACGGTCGTGGTTGTCGCCGACCTTGGTCTGCACCATGCAGTCGATCCCCGAGCTGGCGAGTTGACCTCCGATGTAGGACGAGTTGGTGTCCACAATCTGGCCGAGCAACAGTTCGGTGCCAACGGCAATCACTTCGCATCTCACGGTGGGCCACCTTATGCCCTGTGACCCATCCGCAGAGATGCCGCTCCGGCCCTGATCGTGTGACTACTCACCTACTCACGGCAAACGCATCGACGGGGACCCACCCAGCCGCGCCGTCGAACCACACTGGGGCGAACCCGTTCTGCGTGAAATCTCCGCGAAGCAGCTCGCAACGGTTGGCCAGCAACGTCACGAAACTCGGAGCGTTCGTTGTCGGCGCCGACCGGACATCTACGCCCTCGTCGCCATTGCAAACGAACACCGAGCCCTGCAAGCCCAAGGTCGACGTTAATGCGACGATGCAACCGATCGTTGCCGACTCGGGCGGCAATACCTCGTCTCCGAGCTCCCTCGCAAGCAACGCCAATTTGAGATCCGACGCGAACAACACCTTTTCCGATCGCGTCGCTGCGGCGAAACACGCACCCCTTGCCGTGATCACCACGTTCGGATCCGGCGTCGTTGCATCTGCCGCGATGGCGGCGACGGCACTATCGACGCCCACCGCCTGAAGCACCCGCCAATTGACGCATGCGAACAGAGCATCGACAGACGATTCGAGCGTCTTGCCAAAATCCGCAGGCGGCAACCCGTCTACCTCACTGAAGTCAAAGCCCAACGCTGCTAGGTCGACGCGCAGCTCCCTGTCGAAACATGCGGAATAGTCGGTGTCGTCCATCGGGCTGGCACGAAAGAGCCGGTTGAGCGTGCGATCTTCGCCATCAGCCGTGAACATCGCCGAAACGCGAGACTCCGATGAGCTGAGTGGATCGGCCAAAGAGGTCTCGATGTCAGGCGTGGTAGCCGGGACTGGCGACGAAGGCTCACGCGAAGCCGGGCCGGCCGTCTCGCCTGAAGACGGCGATGATGACGCAGCGGGCTCTGGCGTCGCGAGGCCCCCGATAGCGCCCGGGGTCGGAGGAAGCACGAGCGGTGGGGGCGGGGGTGGGGGCGGCAATTCGAGACCCCCAGGGATGACAAGGCGTTGCCCAATGGCGAGCTGCGACGGGTCATCGAGATCGTTGGCCGCCATGAAGTCTGCAACGGTTACACCAAATCGATCAGCGATCATCCATACCGTGTCACCTTGCACTGCGGTGTAGGTCACACCGACAGGAAAGCCTGCCGGTCGACCGGCTGGCTCGGGCGGCTGCGGGAGGAACCCCTCGATCAGCTGCTCAACGGCGTTCGTGAAGTCGATATAGGTCATCTGGAAGGCATCGGACCCAGCATCGTTATCTGGCTTTGACCATGCAACCGGATACGCGGTGTTGACGACGAGTGGTGTGCCCGTGTCCGTCGGAACGGTGTAGCTGCGCACGTGATGTTCGCTTCCGGACTGATCGCTCGAGAACAGTCGTTCTCGAACCGGAACCGACAGGTCTCCGACCTTGGCGACCCAATGATTGTCCTCGTCGGTTAGAACAGGAACGGCTGAGACCTGGTCCGGAAAACCTTGGAACTCGACGACAGCAGCGCCAGTGCAGCCAATGCATGGCCACGAGAATGGGACCGGGCTGAACTCGCGGCACGTCGCTCCGCCAACGATTTGCGTGTGCCACCCATCGGGGAGCGTGACGCCGTAGCCGTCACCGCCGCACCGGATCGCAGCCATCGACGAGTGGGCTGGAACCGATGCACCATCGACGCCGCACCAGTCCACACCCAAACCGTCGATTGAATCGATCTCAGGTGGGTTCTCGACGAGCGAAAGGGGTCGCCGTTCGAGGTTGCCGTCAATGAGCTCGTGAACGTTCGCTTCAAGGCGAAGCACACCGTCGGCGTTGTACTCACGCAGGGCCACGAGTTGTCGTGTGCCTGCGTTGCCGATTGCACACATCAGCCGCGCTTCGCCAAACACACCGCCACCCGTCCAGGGCCCGTCTTCGACTCGGGCGAGGAGCTGCCACGCACACATGTCCGACAAGCGATACACGGACCTGAGCGCAGCGGTGCTCATGTCCCCGCTCGACCCGGCGACTGCACCGCTGGCTACGAGTTCGGGGGTCCCGTCGCCATCGAAATCAATCAACTCGCCCGGCTCGATGAGCTCGACATCGGTGCCGCAGCCAGACTGAGCGCCAGACTGAGCAACTGCGCCGCTCGACTGCGGGTCAGTTGCCACCCCCGGGTCCGCGGTAGCTGTCACAGTCGGTGTGGACTGAGCAGCGTTCGAAGGCTCGTCAGCCACTTCGAGGTTGGTCGTGGGACCGTTGAGAGCGCCGAAGCCCACAAATCCAACAATTGCCAAAAGGCAAGCAGCAACCGAGAGGAATATCGCTTTGCGTTGCCCGTACCCGGGTTCGCCTGTGTTTGCGGCGCGGTGCGAAGATTCGACATCGAGGAAGACCACATCGGCTTCGGTGCCGCCGGATTGACGTGACACTTCGAGCTGACGCCAGTAGTCAGGCCCCGGCGGCGGCGCTGGGTCGGAGCGGACGAGCTCGCCGAGTGAAATGGGTTCAGGCGTTTGTTCGGCCATTGTGGGATCCTGTGAGTTCGGAAGAGCGTGCGGGTCGTGGTTCTTGGAATGGTCACTCATTGGACGTGGACTCCATGGGTGATGAGATAAGTCCGCAAGGCGCGTCTGCCATCACGCAGCCGGCGAGCAACGCGATCACGGTCCGTGCTCAGCACCTGGGCCGCCTGCTCCTGGGTCATCCCCTCACCATCGACGAGTGCAATGGCAGCAGCGGTTGTTGGGTCGAGTCGCCGGAGGCCCTCGCGAAGCAGCGACCGACGATCAGACCGTTCGAACTCATCGGGGACCGACTGGCGACCGACCGACGCCATAGCGGCAGTTCGAGTCTGCGCCTTTCGTCGATCGTCAATCGCACACCGGATCGCGATCTGGCAGAACCACGTCACAAACGTTGCTTCGCCGTTTCGCTCGAACCTCGCCAGCGAACGAAGGACGTTGAGGTGTGCTTCCTGCATGACATCATCAAGAACGTGCCGATCGCTAACGATGCGCCACACGACACCACGCACGAGCGAATCGTGACGGCGTAGCAGCGACACCACAGCACGGTCATCACCGTCGACACCAGCCTCGATCAATGCATCATCATCTAGCTCGCCGCGATGCGGCATCGAAGTCACGTCAGCAATCATTCACTGGCTTACACGTGCCAGGTCACCCGTTTGTGCAGACATACCCAGATGTGGGTATGTCTGTGCGAGGTCAGTCGAGTTTGCGAGCCGCTGCTTCGCCGTCGATCAAGTATTGGCCGCCGGTATAGACCGTGAGCGCAACCGCAAACCACACGGCGATGTCAACGATGCGCTGTTGGTTCAGCAGAACAGGAATGACGGCCATGAGCAGCGCTGCGCCCTGAATCGTCGCCTTCCACTTCGCGAGCGGGCGAGCGGGAATCGCTACGCCGCGCAGCGCAAAGCGCACCCGCATAAGGCTGATCAGTATCTCGCGGATGGCGATGATGGCCATCGGCAACAAGGCAATTCGGTTGACTGACACCAGTGTGAAACCGACACCGAGAATGACGATTTTGTCTGCGAGTGGATCGAGAAACGCGCCGCTACGGCTGAAACTGTTGGTGGCTCGAGCGACCCGGCCGTCGATGAGGTCCGTGAACGCCATCAGCATGCCAACGGTGAACGCAACCCACGATGTGCCGAGCGTGGCGTTGTCAGCGACCACCATCGAACACAGCACCGGCGTAAGCACAATGCGACTGACCGTGATGGCATTTGCCGGTGTCGCCAAGCCAAACAGCGGATAGCTGCGGACGATGTCAGTCACGGTGTGATTACCGCTGCCGTCAAGTCAGGCCCCGCGGCATCGACAATCATGACATCGGCGAACGAACCGACCTCGAGGGTCTCCGGAATCTCAACAATGCCGTCAATCTCGGGGGCTTCGCGGTGCGTGCGACCGACTCCAGGTTCATCCATAAGTACTACGACCTGCTGGCCAATCAATTCGTCACGTTTTTCTTCGGTGATGACATCTTGTAGATCGCGCAGCTCGGCAAGACGCTCGGACATCAAGCTCTCGTCGACGCCGCCATCGAGGTCCGCCGCGTAGGTTCCTTCTTCACGGCTGTACGCAAAGAAACCGCACCAATCCAGCCGTGCTCGCTCGACAAAGCCGAGCAATGCATCGTGGTCTTCTTCGGTTTCGCCCGGGTAGCCAACAATAAAGTTGCTCCGGAATGTCGCGTCGGGCTCGCGTGAACGAATTGCGTCGATGCGATCGTGGAAGCGCTCTGCGCTCCCCCACCGGCGCATGCGGCGCATCAGCGGCGGCGACACGTGTTGCAACGACAAGTCGAAGTACGGGACCCCGGTGTTACAGATGGTGTCGATCAATGCGTCGGTCAGGTCGCTCGGGTAGAGATACAACAAACGCACCCGGTCGACTACCTGCGCAACCGATTCCACGAGCGGAATGATCGAGCGCTGGCCCTGACCTTGATCGCGCCCGAACGCAGCGAGATCTTGAGCGACGAGCACTGCTTCACGGATTTCGAGTGCCTGGACTTCAGCAACGATGTCGTCGATCGTGCGGCTGCGCTGCGGCCCGCGAAACGTCGGGATGGCACAAAAACCGCAGTTGCGGTCGCAGCCTTCGGCAATCTTGACGTATGCCCAGGGGGTCTTCGATACCGGGCGGCTCAAGTGCAGCAGGTCGAATGCGGGAGCGGTTGGTCGAGTGCCGATGGTGACCGGTACGCCAAATCCAGCAATCGAATCAGCTTCGGGCAATGCCTCGGCAAGTTCATCGCCGTAGCGTTCTGCCATGCAGCCGGTGACAACAAGGCGGGCATCGTCTTGCCGGTTGTGGTCAAGCGCCAAGATCGTGTGAATGGATTCTTCTCGTGCTTCTTCGATGAACGCACACGTGTTGACCACAATCAGGTCCGCCTGATCGGCCGACGCCGCAGGGTTCATGCCGTCGGCAATGAGCGTGCCCTCAAGCTTGTCCGAGTCAACCTGGTTCTTCGGACACCCAAGCGTTTCGATGAAGTAGCTCCCTGCAGGAGCTTGATCAGCCACCTGTCGAGGCTACGGCAGCCGCGCAGTCAGCGGTGGTGACAGTCGATGCATCGTCACATTCGTCCTCGGTACTGGCAGTAAATGGCATGGTGGCGAAATACACGACGAGCAGCAAACCTGCCTGCCAGCGCACGATCCGACCGCCAGTCAGCATGAACGCAGCGGCCAAGACGACGACCCCAAGCATGATGATCGTGGCAAAACCCGCAAGGTTCGCATCGTCGAGCGGGCCGGGGCCGACGAGTCCAAGAACTGCTCCAACGGCCAGGCTGTTGAAAATATTCGAGCCAAGCAAGTTGCCGATGATGAGGTCGGTTTCGCCCTTGCGCGCAGCGACGACTGCGGTCACCATCTCGGGCAGCGATGTCCCGATCGCGACCATGGTCAAACCAACAAACCCGCCGGTCAGACCCAGTTCGTCAGCGACCGTCAACGCACCTTCGACCAGGAGCCATGCGCCGGCAACAGTTCCGACCAGGCCGGCTACGGTCCGGACTGCGCTGGTCGATATCGACGCTTCGTCCTCGTCGTGTTCATAGAGAGTTTTGTCGTCGTGACCGCTCCGCAACAACGTCGCCAACACGGCCACCAGCACGACCAGAAGGATCACCCCTTCGATACGGGTGAATCCGTTCTGCACCAAAAGTGCAAAGAGAACGACCGAACCTACGCACAACGGAAGCTCGGTGCGCAGGGTCGACCTGGCAACCGTGAGCGAGGTGATAAGCGCAGCCAGGCCGAGCACCAGCGTCAGGTTGGCCACGTTTGACCCGACCACGTTGCCCACCCCGAGGTCCGCATCGCCTTGTGCCGCAGCGACACCCGAGACGAGCATTTCGGGCAGGCTTGTCCCGAAGCCGATCACCAGGGCGCCAACGATGACTGGCGAGATCTCCATCGAACGGGCCAGCGATGCCGCCCCTTCGACAAAGTGATCGGCGGAAAACGTCAAAATGACGATCCCAACGACGAGGAGCAGTAAGCCGACGAGCACTGCCGCAGGCTAGCTGAGTCAGGTTTCGGCGAGAACCGTGACGGTGCCAGCAGTGCCGTCAACCCGGACTCGCGCACCGTGAGGTATGCGGGTGGTTGCGTCGGTTGCGGCGACGACGCACGGCATGCCGAACTCTCGAGCCACGATCACTGCGTGGCTCATTTGCCCTCCGACATCGACCACCACGGCTTCGACCGGAACAAACAATGGGGTCCATGCTGGGTCTGTCAGCGGCGCGATCAACACATCGCCTGGCCCCAGATCACCGGGTGCGAATGGATCAGTGACCACACAGGCGCGGCCCTCAGCGACCCCCGGAACAGCGGCAAGTCCCGAAATCGTGCCACCGGGTGCGATGACGTTGGTTTCGTCAAGAGCAGATTCGCGCAGCGGCCATGTGTCCGCTGGTGGAAGCTCACCGTCGAAGACAAACGGGGGGATACGACGCGAAAGCTCATTGCGGACTGCTCGGCGTTCGGCGATGACGTCAACCATTGAGCCTGGATCATCGACCCAACCGTCGAGTTCAGCATCGAAGCAGAACCACATGTCTTCCCAGTGGCCACCAGGTACCTCTGCCGAAACACGTTCCGCGAGCGACCGTGCGACCACCCGCAGAACCTGGATCAAGTCGACAACGGTGGTCTTTGAACGTTCGCGGGCAACCGAGTACTCGCTCGCTGAACGGATCGCCTTGTCAAAGAGTCGCTTCTGCCCGAACCGCATCTGGGAGCGCGCTGCGGCTACATGGCTGCCTCGGTCACTCTTGAGAGCCGCTGTCCGAGCAGCCGGCGACTGCGTCTCGCCAGCGGCGCGCATGCGGTCGATCAATGTAAGTGCAAGCTCTGGGCGGGTGCCCCACGTGTCACACGCGGTCTCCCACTCATTGGGCCCGCGGCTTCCGAAGCGGACGAGAAAGTCCGAGAACTCTGCGACAAATGCTGCAGCCGTTGGCTCGGCCATCAGCCGATCGTGCAGTCCTTCGATGCCAGCATCGAACGCTGCGCTAACCGCTGCGTTGGCATTGGCGGCACGGCTGAGTTCCCACATCGCCTCGCTCGGAGCCGCGCTGTCGATATCGCCGAGCCCGGTGAGCAGACCCATAGCAGCATCGCGGTCACCTAGTGGCTTCTCGACCAACCCTGCGAGCATGGCTACCGCCCCACCGGCTCGGCTGGTGACGTCGATGTGGTTGCCAAACATGGTCACGATGTCTCGATGCAAATCGCGGATTGCGCGAATGGCGGCATGGTTGCTCGCCTGGACAAGTTCGGGTTGGCGCCGCTGCCATTTCGTCACGATCGCACGATCCGTCGCAAGGTATGCCGTATCTGGTTTCTTCAGCAGGGACCGGATGAACGTCAGCGCCGCGACGGTGCCGCGCCAGTTGCGGTCGTGTGCAGTGGGCACGTGGGGCGGAGCCAGGCCTTCGCTGCCAAGGTAGGTCGCGTCGACTTCTTCGATTGTGACACCAGGGCTTCGGAGCGCGACCGCCCGCACGAGCGACAGATTGAGGTACATGTATCCACCGAAACATCCGCCGCCAACGGTGATTCCTTCGGCGATGTCGCTCTCGGTAACCATGCCAAGCGCAAGGGTCATGTCCGTCAGGGTTTGCGTCTGCGAACGCCACGAATCGATCGTCAGCGGATAGCCGACTTCGGGCCAGACTTCGCCTGCGTTACCGCGGGTGTAGATAGGGAAACGCTTGCTGGGCGTTTCGTGCAGGTACGGCCCAACACCAAGATCGACCATCGCAACACTCGCCATGAAGTCACCTTAGATCTCGCGGGCTGGGTGTGCAGATGCCCACACATGCGCTGGTGCTGCTGCCTCTATGAATCGACAATACGAATGTCGGGGTCGAAGGCGGCGATCGCGAACCAGAACGTGTCGAGATGCTCGATTGGCGTTAGCTGCGCACCCACGTCGGGTCCGCTGACAGCGTTTCCCAAAATGTCCCATGCGGATCCCGACGAGTCGACAAACAGACCAGTCGGCGCCCGCTCGAACGAACGTTGGGATCCGTCGACGACTGCCATGAACACGCCGGTCGCCCCGATGTCGCGTCCGTCGGCGACGAGTTCGGTATCGAGCCCCGAAGCGGTCCCTGGCATATGCCACACCGTCAAGACTTCACCGCCCACCTCAAGATCGATGACCCCCGCTGCGGCCAGGTCGTCGACAACCACAGCTACCGAGTCGCCGTTGTGGCGGATCGCAACGACGCGTTGTTTCGCCAGCAATCGGGAATCGGTGTCGCCGTCGAACAGGAACGGGGCCTGTGAGACGTCGTCGTAGCCGGGGTAGGGATTGCGCCCGTAGTCCCGGGTGAAACCCGTCTCGCGACTGAGCACCAGCGCATCGGGATGGGCCCGCTTGAAGCTCGACCACGACACTGTCTGCATAGCGAGCAGTTCCAGTTCAGTTCCGGCTAGCTCACCAACAACTGCGGTGCCGTTGAAATGGGTCCACAACGACTCGGTCTGACGGTCATACATGACAAGAGACGAGTTATAGAGGCGACCGGACGTCCCAAAGTCGAGCACTGTCTCGCCCACCTCACGGTGATAGGCGACCGCCGAGTTGCAGAGCGGGCAGAACGAAACCGTTACGGGTACATCGCCGAACGTGTCATTCACGAGCTCGTGCCACGTCATGATTTGCATGGGATAGGCCCGGGTCTCGTCGCCAACTCGCAAAGACAACACCGGTTCATCGTCGCCGAGCCAGTCCACGTCACCAGCTTGTTGGAATCTCGGTTCATCGATCGACGGAATGCCGTCAGGTGGCGGACCGCCGCTGCGGATGTCCGACACATTGACGAGCGGTGACGGAAATGACGGATCGTTGGAGTTGTCGAGTGCCGAGACGGCGTCGGTTCTCGGGTCGCCCGCGATCTGATCTACCTCGACCAGCCAATCTTCACTGGTTGGTTGATCTGGCAGACCAGCCGCATCTTGGTCGCTGACTTCGACGTCATCGACAGCCTGTCGTGCCGCATCGGCGTCGTCGACTTCTGACACGACCGAGGCGGCTCGCGTGACCGACGCTTGATCCGAAGCGCACGCTGCGGCCAATACCCCCAGGACGGCAAGTACTACCAGGATCGTGCATGGCAGGATCGTGCATGGTCGCTTCATGTAGCTCGAAACCCCGGCACGACCGCGAGTTGTTCCCGCAACCGGCAACGAGCGACGAATCAGTCCTCGTGCTCAGAGATCAGAACTTCGCGAGCCTTTGATCCAACCGATGGACCCACGACCCCGTTCTCCTCGAGCAGATCCATCAGCCGACCAGCGCGAGCGAACCCCACTTTGAGCTTGCGTTGCAGCATCGACGTCGAACCGAGCTGCGAGGTCACAACCAGATCCCTGGCCTGAACGTAGAGCTCATCGTCGCTACCAGCGCCGTCGCTTCCGCTGCCCGAGCTACCAGAGGCACCCGCTGGACTGGCTTCGATGATCTCGTCCTGCGCAGACAATTCGTCGAGATCGAACTTTGCTGCCTGGTCGCGCCAGTTCCCGACGACTTTGCGCACCTCGTCTTCTTCGACCCAGCAACCTTGTATGCGGTCCGCAGCGCTCGATGATGGCGAAAGCATGAGCATGTCGCCCTGCCCGATCAGCCGTTCGGCGCCGCCTTGATCAAGGATGACTCGGCTATCGGTCAGGCTCGAGACCGAAAACGCCAACCGGGCCGGCACGTTGGCTTTGATGATGCCGGTGATCACGTTCGTTGACGGGCGCTGGGTCGCGATCACGAGGTGGATGCCGACAGCACGAGCCTTTTGGGCAATGCGGCAGATCGAGTCTTCAACGTCGCGAGCCGCCACCATCATCAGGTCAGCGAGCTCGTCAACAACAACGAGAATGAACGGCAGACGGCTGATCTTGCGGCGAGGTTCGCCTTCCTCGGGTACAGCTTCGGCGTCGATCTCTGCGTTCTCTGCGTCGAAATCGCCGCGGTCGAATGCCTTGTTGAACCCAGCGATATCGCGGAAGCCCTTGCCAGCAAGCAGCTGATAGCGGCGATCCATCTCACGACATGCCCACGACAACGCGTTTGCCGCTTTGCGGGGGTCAGTCACCGGTTGGGTGAGCAGGTGCGGCACGTTTTCGTACTGCGTCATCTCGACCATTTTGGGGTCGACCAGGATCATCCGAACTTCGGCAGGTGTCGAGCGCATGAGCACTGATGTGATGATGCTGTTGATGCAAGACGACTTACCTGAACCAGTGGCACCGGCGATGAGCAAATGAGGCATCTTGGCCAAGTTCATCAATGTGGCTTTGCCCTGGATATCGCGCCCGACCGCCACTTCTAGCGGGTGCTCGGCCTTGGCAGCCTGTTCGGAGCGCAACAGGTCACCGAGTGCAACGATCTGGCGGTCAGTGTTGGGTACCTCGATGCCGATTGCCTGACGGCCAGGGATCGGAGCCAAGATCCGGACATCAGCCGATGCCATGGCATAGGCGATGTCTCGGTTGAGGCTCGTGATCTTCGAAACCTTTACGCCCTCGCCAAGTTCGAGTTCGAAACGGGTGACGGTTGGACCAACGACCATGCCCACGAGGTGAGCGTCGACACCGTGCGAAGCAAGCGCCTTTTCGAGCCGTTCGCCAGATGCGGCCACAGCCTTTTGGTCAACAGAGCGCGCCCCGGAGCTGTTCAAGAGCTTGAGGCTGGGCAATTTCCACGGCGAGTCGGCCACAGACGGACGCACCCGAGAGTTCTTGCGCTTCGACGCCCCGCTTTCAGCGACAACAACCTTGGGCTTGGCCCGTTGCTTCGCTTCAGGTACGGCCCCTTCGACACGGGTCGGTTCTGGCGGAGCTGTTTCGGACGAAGCTGAACGAGCTCCGTTGCGTCCTGCGGCAACGCCTGAGGCATGGACGTCGGCCGCACCTGTTGTTGGGCGGGGATTCTGCTTCGGCGTCCGCGCGTCGACCGTCGGCGCCGTCGCTGCAGCTACTTCACCAGTCGACATCGTCGTTGCGCGGGCCAGGCTATGAAAACTGCGAGATTCAGGCGCAGGAATGTTCTCGAGCAGCGGATCGCCGACGCCCACGTGGCCGACCGGGAGATCCAGGCCGACACGTTCGTTTCGCCCCGGTGACCGATGCGGTTCGGCTTGGCCGCGCCGGTACTGGCCCACTTGTTCCCCACCGGCCATGATGGGAGCGGTTGGGTCAACGATGGGCCCGTGGTCGATGGGCACTTCAGAGTTCGCCGTGCTGGCCTTGGGTAAACCAGTTGCTGGGTCGACGCCAACAAGCATGCACCACAGCCGGTTGAGCCCACCACCGACGGCCCCAGCCTGACGCGCACCGCGGTCATACAGGTGACCGAGCGATAGGGCGGTCAGAACAACGAGACCGATGATCAAAATGGCGACCAGCACCACCGGAGCACCCCAGGCACCAAATGCGGATCGCAGTGGCGCGCCAAGCAGCCAGCCGAGGTAGCCGCCTGCGTCGATGAACGCCTGCGTCGGATCACCAATCGCAGGTCGACCAGAACTCAGGTGGAGTAACGCGGTCGACGAAACCAGCAGCAGCAGGCCACCGATGGCAACTCGGGTCGTCACCTCTTCGGGGCTGATCTTCTTCGCAGAAACTGCCGGAGCATCCGCTGGTTCAAGGATCTCTTCACTCGAATGCGTTTCGGTCGCGACACGTGCGGGGGCGGTCCGCCCGGAGCGACGATGGCCACGGATCATCAGCAGCCCGAGCGCAACAAACAGCACCGGCATCGCCACTCGGATCAAACCAACGAACGCGCCGAAAAACTCGGCAAGGCCGTTACCGACCGGCCCCGCTGCGTTGACATAAATCCCGAGCGCGCTGACCAGCCCGAGAGCGACCAATGCCACGCCCCAGATGTCTCGACGATGGCCGCGTAGAACCCGCCCAGCGCTCGGGGTCACGGCTAGGCGACCCCGTTGCGTGTGCGCTTGGTCCCGCGCTGGGCGGGTTCCACTCGGCTTCTCCCGTCTCCGGTTTGATGTTGTGGGCTTCGCTTTCGATCCCGAACGCGCTGAAGACGACCGGCCGCTTCCCTTTGCGGTGGTCGTGGCCTTGCCTTTCGGCTTCGTTGGCGTTGATTTCTTGGGGGAACGAGTCGTTGAAGTCACAACAGCAACAACACTAACACCACCAACACCCGCCACATCGGACGTTCGGCGAGCGCTCAGGTATCGATAACCACCGGCACGATCATCGGACGACGACCGGTGCTCTTGTTAATGAAGCCTCCGGATGCTCGACGTACCTTGCGCAACACCGAGGAGCGGTCCCACGATGGGTTCCGTAACTCGCCGTCAACTGCATCGGCGACCAGTCGCACCAGCTCATCGCGCAACGAATCGGCGTCGTCGCCGTCGAGCCATCCCCGACTTTCAACCCATGGATCACAGAGCTGGCGACCACTATCGAAATCGACTATCGCCGTCACCGTGACCACACCCTGCTGGCCCAGCACCTGACGCTCGCCGAGCACTCCCCGATCGGCGCCAAGGAACGTCCCGTTCAACAACAAATGATCACCCGATGTGACCTTCTCGCGCAGGGCAAGCCCCTTGTCGCGCAGCACCACCTGGTCTCCGTCCTTGGCAAGAAGCACCCGTTCGGGCTTCATTCCCAGCGAACACGCGAGCTCCCGGTGTGCAACCAGATGCCGGTATTCACCGTGCACCGGAACAAACCATTCAGGTGTCGCAACGGTGTGCAACGTCGTCAGTTCATCGCGTTTGCCGTGACCGCTCGTGTGAATCTCGACCAGGCCGCTATGCACCACTTTCGCGCCGCGTCGGGTGAGGTCGTTCATCATGTTCGACACTCGGGCCTCGTTGCCCGGGATGGAGTGCGAACTCAGAATCACCGTGTCGAGCTCGTTGATCGTCATCCAACGGCTACTTCCGGCAGCAGCGGTAGCGAGCGACGACCGCGCTTCGCCCTGGGATCCGGTCGACACGATGCAGACCTCCCCGGGAGCAAACGACTCGACCTCTTCGATATCGATAAACGATGCATCGGGAATGTCGAGCAACTTCAACTGACGTGCGAGCGTGACGTTCTTGCGCATCGACAGCCCAAGGGTTGCGATACGTCGGCCATCGGCAACAGCGGCATCGACAATTTGTTGTACCCGATGCATGTGCGACGAAAAACAAGCGGTGATGATCCGGCGTCCCGCGTTTTCGCGAAACACATCGGCCAAGTTCGCTCCCATCGAGCTTTCGCTCGCCGTTGACCCGGGGACATCACTGTTCGTGCTGTCGGCAAGCAACAGCCGCACGCCAGGGTCCTGGGCAATTGCACCGATGCGAGGAAGGTTGGTGCGGCGACCATCGACCGGATGCGGGTCGAGCTTGAAGTCGCTGCTGTGCAAGATCACACCTTGTGGTGTGGTGATCGCGCTGATCAAACCACCAGGTACCGAATGAGTAACCGGAAGGAACTCGACACTGAACGGCCCAATGTTCACGACTTCGTCGTCAGCGACCTCGATCAGCTCAGCTTTGTCCGTGACCCGATGTTCGTCCAGGCGATAGTGCACGAGTCCGAGCGTGAATGCTGACCCGTAGATCGGAAAGGACAAACCGCGAAGCAGTCCTTGAGCGATTGCCCCGATGTGGTCTTCGTGACCGTGCGTTACCAGGCAGCCAACGATCTTGTCGCGTCGCTCAAGCAGGTAATCGATGTCAGGCAGAATCGAATCGACACCAGGCTGTTCTTCGTTTGAAAACATTTGGCCGCAGTCGAGCACGAGAAGTGCGTCGTCCGTTTCGATTGCGGCACAATTTCGGCCGATGTCGCCAAGTCCACCAAGGAACGTAACGGTGACGTCTTGTGGCATCAGTTCCTACCTGCCAGGATCGATTCGGCCGCCAGACCGGATCCCTCGATCAACGCAATTGCGGCTGCTTCAAGTCCTGCAGGTTCGAGATGCATCGGCGATCGGCCCCGGCCCACGGGTTGGCCAAGCACCCGCATCATCGCCTTGGCGGGGATTGGATTGGGAGCATCGGGCAGGGCCGCTGCAAACGAAAACGATGCCTGCATACGGCCGTTGATCTCGCGGGCGCTCACGACATCACCGCTCGCAAACGCATCGAGCATGTGGACGTGATCGGGCCCCGTCCAATGCGTCGCAACACCGATCACACCCACAGCGCCAATCGACATCAAGGGCAGCGTGAGCCCGTCGTCACCGCTGTAGACCTCGAAAGTGTCAGGAGCGTCGACCAGCAAAGCGGCTGTCGCCGCTGGATCGCCGGCGGCATCTTTCACGCCGATGATGTTCGGCACCTCGTGTGCCAGCGTGAGGATTGTGTCGGATTCAATCTTGCGGCCTGTTCGCCCCGGGTGGTCATAGAGCAAGACCGGAACATCTCCACCAGCGGCAGCGACTCGAGTGAAATGGTCAACAAGCGCTGCCTGTGCTGGACGGTTGTAATAGGGCGTGACCACAAGCAGCCCATCGACTCCGCTGGCGACGGCTCGTTCGGTGAGGTCAACCGCCGCAGCGGTGTCGTTACTGCCGGTGCCGGCGACGAGCGGCACCGATACTGCGGAACGGACAGCGCGGAACAGTTCGCCCTGTTCGTCGTGGGTGAGGGTGGCTGACTCGCCGGTTGTGCCGGCGAGCACGAGTCCGTCGTGGCCCTGTTCGTCGACGAGCCACGAAGCGAGCGCCTGGGCAGCATCGAGATCAAGGGCGCCGTCGCCATCGAATGGCGTGACCATTGCCGAAAGCACTCGGCCAAATGTTGGTGTCATTGCTGACCTTCTTGTGAGCGATCGATTCCGAGTGTGGCGAGCAGATCTTCGTGCAACTCAAACCACACCGAGTGGTATGAGTCGATGATTGGTTTGGTGAACCATTGAGTATCGCCGTTCCGCACGGCGACGAGTGCATGTTCGAACCGAGTTTCATACGACTCGAAACGATCGAGCAGTTCGTGAAGCTCCCGACACACCGGGACCATCAGGTCGTGGGTGTCCACCAGCTCGGCAATGATCGAGTCGTCGTAGGTCCTGTCGGTGTGATCATTCACGCCGAGTTCCCCGTCGAGCGTGCGGGTCTGCCACCGGGTACACAATTCAAGAAAGGGTCGATTCAGTGCAAGGAAGTGCCCGTAGGCAGCCTGCATTTCGGCGCGGCAGCCGTGTGCGTCGAGCTGGGCTGCGAGGAGTTGTTCGCCTCGTTGCCGACCCTGCGGCATGAGCGAGTACCCAGTCATCGTGCCTGCTTTGAAACGCACCGCCCCTGACTCGGTGAGTTCTTCGAGAGCCGTTGACACGTTTTCGACGGGTATCGACGCTGTCTGCGCAATGATGTCGCTGCTCGCAAATCCCTTCAGCCGAAGGGCATGGATCACACGAAGTTCATCACGGGTGTCCACAAGCCCTGATCGTAGTGCTCCAACCGATTTACCCAGTCGACTTCATCGGGTCGACTTCATCGAGTCGATAGTGCGGTGAGTTCTCGCCGATCACGGTCGGCGCCGCCACGGGCCGCTTGTGCCCTGCAAGTCATTCCTCAGGGGCTGATTCGCTTCGACCGGATGCAACTCGTCGCAGAATCAGTGGGTAGCCGACAACCGCAATCGTGGTGAAGACGAACCACTGCACCGCGTAACTAATGTGTGGCCCCCCATCGAGAGCCGGTAACGGAAGCGGCCGCGGCAGCCCAACCGAGTTCGCGGGCTCAGCGTCGAGCTGCAGCACCACCGGCAACACGTCGTAATCCAACTGTTGGGCGAGTCGTGCGATGTCAGGGCGCGCCAGGCTCGACAGGCGCCCGGTAGCGGGGTCGCTCTGTTGTATGCCGCTCGCAACTCGTGCTGGCTGGATTGTTCCTTCGATCGTCTGGACTCCGGTCGCTGGCTCGGTGCCGTCGCGTGGCCCATCGGCGGTGTAGACCCGAGGGATCCATCCACGATTGACGACAACAGCGGACCCGTCGTCGAGCAGGAATGGCGTGAGCACCCAGGATCCAGGAGCCCCTTCAAACGTGCGATTGCGCACCAGCACTTCGTCTTCGACGAGGTACTCGCCGGTTGCGCTCACCCGGCGAAACTGTTCGACTTCGCCGATGGACCCGTCACGATCGGTTCCATCACCATCGAGCTGGGCGTCAAGGCCAATGACGTCGCGCACGGGAGCAACATCGAGCGCCGACCGGGCCTCGATCTGATCATTGCGATCCGCTCGTTCGGTGTGCCGATTGACCTGCCATACGCCCGCGATCCCCATTGCCAGGACCAACGCCGCAACAAGCAGGTGAGAGATGACCCAACGCGGGCGCCACAGAAACGCCCAGTTGCGGGCTGTCGTGGTCGGGGCTATGGGTCCCCGACGGATCTCAGATGTCAAGAAACGGATCGAGCCCGAGCGTCAAACCCGGGTGGTCACCAATGAGCTTGCACGCGAGAATCACGCCCGGCATGAACGACGAACGGTCATAGCTGTCCTGGCGGATCGTCAGGCTTTGGCCCTGGGCTCCGAGAATGACTTCTTGATGGGCAACCATGCCACGCATGCGCACCGCGTGCAGCCGGATCCCACCTGGGCCCACGCCTCCGCGGGCACCGGGGTACACCTCATGTTCGGTCGGGTCGTCGGCCCACTCGTCTGATACTGCCGCCATACGTTCGGCGGTGGTCACTGCAGTTCCTGACGGTGCATCGACTTTGTTGTCGTGGTGCAGCTCCACAATCTCGCCGGTGTCAAAGAACGGAGCCGCGAGTTCCGCGAATCGCATCATGAGCACGGCAGAGATGGCGAAGTTGGGAGCGATCAGACAGTTACTCGACACAAAGGCGCGGCCGAAAGCCGCTAGATCAGCGTCGTCGAACCCGGTCGTCCCGACAACGGCGTGCACGCCAGCTTCCGCAGCCTGTAACAGCACGTGTCGCGACGCGTCGGCCACCGTGAAATCGACAACCACGTCGACTCCGAGCTGAAACGCGTCGGTTGCCGAAGCGAGAATGGAAAGGCCCGACCCAACGACGCCGGTGACGTCGTCGAGGTCGAGCCCAACATGCTGCGGATCAACCGCAGCCACAAGTTGCAATGCAGAATCGGCGTGAACGGCCTGGCAGACAGAGGCGCCCATGCGCCCCGCTGCACCGATCACACCAATTCGGGTCGTCACGTCAGATCAGATGTCGCCGTAACGCTCTGATTGCTCGGCGTCGAATGCCTCGTTAAACGAGACAACCGGAACGTCGCCGACCTTCTTTGGTGAGTCTGCGCCGCGACCACCGTCGCGACCGCCGCCGCCACGACCACCGCGGTTACGGCTTCCACCGTCACGGCTACCGCCGTCGCGTCCGCCACCGTCTCGGCTTCCGCCACGGTCGTTGTCACGACCGCCACGCCCACCGCGGTTACGGCCACCGTCTCGGCTTCCGCCACGGTCGTTGTCACGTCCGCCACGGTCGTTGTCGCGACCACCACGGCCGCCGCCACCGCCGCTTGCGCCGGCTGAGGAACCGGAATCGCCGGCTTCCTTCAGCTCGTCAGCGAACTCGGCAGGCATAAGGCTGATCTTGCCGTTCGGGTCAATGTCTTCGACGACAACTTCCATTGCGTCGCCCAAGCTGACTTCGTCTTCAACCCGGTCGATACGGCGCTTGCCGCCGATCTTTGAGATGTGAACGAGGCCATCGCGACCCGGCATGATGTTGACGAACGCACCGAAGTTGGTGATGTTGACCACACGGCCCTCGTACGTTGCGCCAACCTCTGGAGTTGGCGGATCGAGGATCAACCCGATCTGGCGCTCGGCCTCGGCGACCGCATTGCGGTCGGTTGCAGCGATCGACACGGTGCCGACCATGCCATCGTCGTCGACACTGATGTCGGCGCCGGTCTCGGCCTGCATCGCGTTGATGACCTTGCCCTTAGGGCCAATGATCTCGCCGATCTTGTCGATCGGAATCTCCATTGTGACGATCTGTGGAGCGTTCTCGTTGATCTCGGGACGAGGTCCGTCGATTGCATCCTTCATCGATGCAAGTACTTGCAGGCGGGCATCGAGTGCCTGTTGCAACGCTGCCGATAGAACGTCGGCTGGAATGCCGTCGATCTTGGTGTCCATCTGCAGTGCAGTGACGAAGTCAGATGTTCCCGCAACCTTGAAGTCCATGTCGCCCATGGCATCTTCGGCACCCAGAATGTCGGTGATGGTGACGTACTTGTCACCTTCGTGGATCAGGCCCATGGCGATACCCGCCACAGGGGCAGCGATCGGCACGCCGGCATCCATCAGAGACAGCGACGAGCCGCAGACCGAAGCCATCGAGCTCGAACCGTTCGAGGCCATGACCTCTGATACCAGACGATAGGTGTACGGGAAGTCCTCGAAGTCAGGGATAACGGGAACGAGCGCACGTTCTGCGAGCGCACCGTGGCCGATTTCGCGACGCTTCGGTCCACGCATAAAGCCGGTTTCACCGGTGCAATATGGCGGGAAGTTGTAGTGGTGCATGTAGCGCTTGCGGGTGACCGGGTCGATGCCGTCGATCATCTGGTCCATGCGACCAGTGCCGAGCGTGGCCACGTTGAGTACCTGCGTGTCGCCTCGCTGGAAGATGCCGGAACCATGACCGGTAGCGGTGACGCCGACCTCTGCAGAAAGCTCGCGGATGTCGGCAGGTCCACGGCCGTCCATGCGGACACCGTCGGTCAGGATGCGATCGCGAACGACCTTCTTCGTCAGCTTGCGCAATGCGCCGCCGACGTGGCTTACGTCATCTCCGAGCTTGTCGCTCAGTTCAGCAACGAGTTCTGC
Organism: uncultured Acidimicrobiales bacterium; assembly: GCA_937941245.1. Taxonomy (GTDB): domain Bacteria; phylum Actinomycetota; class Acidimicrobiia; order Acidimicrobiales; family UBA10347; genus UBA10347. Next base: position 37,377 of record CALDYC010000058.1, read on the forward strand.
CTTGAGGGCGCTTTCGGCACTTTGACGTTCCATCTTGTCAGCGATGCTCATGGCCGCTTTGACACGGTCCGTAGCGACTGCTGCGACAGCTTCGTAAGCCTCTGGCGTGGTGTCTGCAAACGCGATGAAGTCCATCTTGGGCTTGGAGCCGACCTTGGCGACGAGTTCCTTTTGAAGCTCGATGACTTGACGGATCCAGCGCTTGGCAGCTTCGAGGCCCGAAGCAAGAACGTCTTCGTTGACCTTCGGGGCGCCAGCTTCGTACTTTTGTACTGAACCGGCGGTGCCGCCGGCTTCGACCATCGAGATCGCCACGTCGCCAGAATCGGTCATGCGGCCGGCAACGACGATTTCGAACGTCGCTTCGCTTCCCTCTTCGTAGGTCGGGAACGGAATCCACTCGCCGTCGATCGACCATGCCAAGCGGCAGGCGCCGATCGGGCCCTCGAATGGGATGTCGCTCAGCATCAGTGCTGCCGATGCACCGTTGATCGCAATGACGTCGTAGGGGTTCTCCATGTCTGCGGACAGCACGGTTCCAACGACGTGAACCTCGTTGCGGTAGCCCTCGGGGAAATTCGGGCGAAGCGGACGGTCAAGCAATCGACAGACAAGGATTGCCTGCTCACTTGCACGACCCTCACGGCGGAAGAACGAGCCGGGGATCTTGCCCGCGGCATACATGCGCTCTTCGATGTCGACCGTCAGCGGGAAGAACGAAGCGCCATCGCGCGCGCTCTTGGATCCTGTTGCGGTGACAAGTACCTCAGTGCGACCAAGGGTCGCACTGACGGCACCGCCAGCAAGTTTGGCCATACGGCCAGTTTCGAATGAAAGCACCTTGTCAGGTGCACCCTCTACTGGGGCGGAAACACTGTGTGTTTCTGTGGTCATACATTTCTCCTGATGACAGCCGCCATCGGGGGAAGCTGTCGATTCTTCTGTGGGGGTTGCCAACACTCACCTGAGTGCTGACGCCACATGCCAGTGACCAGTGGGAAGCAACCGACATATCAATTCTGGCGGCGATCCAGTGGACCTCGCTCAGATCGTTATGTGATCTTGCGGGGCTGGAGTGCCGGGCGCTTTCGACTGTCCACCAACCATGTGGAGGTACATATCAATGGTGGCAGGTGGCGATCACGCCACCGTGCATTTGTTCTTGGTTCGACCTATCAGCGACGCAGCCCGAGTTCACCGATGATGGCGCGATAGCGCTCAACGTCAATTCCGGCGAGGTAGTCAAGAAGGCGACGACGGCGGCCGACCAACATAAGCAGGCCACGACGAGTGTGGTGGTCCTTCTTGTGGGTCTTCAGATGCTCCGTGAGGTGCAGAATGCGATCGGTGAGCAGTGCAATTTGGACTTCTGGCGAACCAGTGTCGCGCTCGCCGCGTGCATGCTTTTCGATCGTGTCTGACTTTGGAGGCAGGTGTGCAGCCATGGTCGGCATTCCTTCTTGGGTTTCGGACCCGGCTCGCATTCCCGATAGTCGAGGAAGCGGGCCTTGCGTCTTAGCAGGTGTCTCGGCGATTGCCGGACTGGTCGAGGGTAACCGGGTGGTTAGGCCCTTCCGACCTACCAAGATGTTGCGCTGCTGGCTAGGCGCCGCTCGCCGGAATGACGACTGCGGGTTTCACACGGCCATCGACCAGTTCGTGAACCGCAACGAGTTCACCGCTGCTGTCGAGCAGCACCCACGGTCCGTCGCCCACAAGCTGTTCGCTCGGCAGCCGTTGACCGTTGCGCACCCGTGCGGCATCACCATCGCTGAGTTCGACCGATGAATAGTCGGCCAGCCCTGCTGCAAGCGAAATCATGTCAGCCTGTTCGAGTTGACGGGCCTGCGTTTCGGTGTGGCGGCCGATCGCGGTGCGGCGCAAAGCTCGCAGGTGCGCTCCCCCGCCAAGCGCCGCGGCCATGTCGGCTGCGAGCGTGCGCACATAGGTGCCCGCTGAGCAGGTCGTCGTGAACCGGAAGATGCTCGGTTCTCCTGGAACGTCTTCGACCTCTAGCGAGTGGATCGTGACGGGTCGTGGTTGCCGCTCGACGGTCTTGCCTTCGCGGGCCAGCTGGTGCAACCGTTTGCCGTCGATTTTCACCGCGGACACCATCGGCGGAATCTGCTCGATATCGCCGATGAACCGAGTACTGATGTTGCGCACATCGTCGACGGTGACGCCCGACATGTCGTGGGTGACGGTGACGGTGCCGTCGGCATCGAGCGAATCGGTCTCTACCCCGAGCACCGCTTCGGCAACATAGGTTTTCGGGAGCGCGGTGATGAATCGCAACAACCGAGTTCCTCGCCCGACTCCAAGTACCAGGACCCCGGTTGCACCAGGATCAAGCGTGCCGCTATGGCCGACCTTGCGGGTTCCCAGTACGCCGCGCGCTTTGGCCACAACGTCGTGGCTCGTCCAGCCGGCTTCTTTGTCAACAACGACGAACCCCGATGGACCCTCAGCCTGAGAAGAGCTCACCGCTGGCCGCTGGGTGGCATCGGTTCGCCAGCGCCATCGCCGGCGGGGCCGTCAGGGGCGTCGCCAAACGCCCGGTCGTCAGTCATCGATCGAAGCAATTCTTCCACCCGGGTACCGGCTTGCAGGCCGGGGTCGACCATGAACTGAAGGATCGGGACCCGTCGAATGTTCGCTCGTTGGGCGATTGCCTTGCGAATGCGCGGCGTGTGCTCGCGGACGCCGTCGAGATCCTCGTCGACCAAGTCAAGGGTTGACATATTGACCTTTGCCAGCGTGAGTTCGGCATCGACCTCGACATCGGTCACGGTCACGTAGGCCACCGTGTCATCGCCGATGCGGTTGAGCTCCTCCGAAATGACTTCGCGCAGCGTCGACGCCACGCGTTCGGTTCGGACGCCGGGGCGCCCCCCACGATGATTTCGACGACTCATAGAGTCACGCTACCGGCGAGCCGCGAGCCGCCAGCTACTTGTCGACGACGACCGTGCCGCCGACGAGGTCCATGACCGTGCGACGTTCGTTGTGCGCAAACAACATGATGAGCGAAGCGATCGCGATGAGGGCTCCGATTCCGCTGACAGCATTTGATAGGCCAACGGAAATGAGGCCAACCAGACCGAGCAAGCGGTTGAGAGCTCGCAGGGCGGCGTGCTTCCACTGCGCCGGCGCCCGGCTCGTTGCATCGACCACACGGGTACCAACCATGAGCTTGCCTGGGGTGCCACCTTTGAGCGCGGTGAACGCGGTGTCCCAGATGAATCCGATGACCGAGATCCACAAGAGCCGGCCGGCCAGGCTGTCACCGTCTACGACACCTTCGATCGCGTCTTCGATCTCGGAATCAGAGGCGCCAGACGGCAAGTCGCCAAGCACCTCAACGACGTCGACGATGACCGGCACGAACATGACCACGGCAAAGACACCGACGATCAGAAAGTCAATCGCTCGTCCGCCCAGTCGTTTGCCAACGCTCGCTAATGGACGATGTCCGCCCGCACCGGCGGAACCGGGTGCGGGTGGGATCGAGGCGGGTGTCGACGGGGAACCCGACGTTGGTTCGCCGACCCACTCGGTGCCATTCCACCATCGAACGATGCCAGCGGGATCACCTTGCGCCTGATACCAGCCTGGATCTGTCATTAAACATCATTTCGTCGCGGAACCAACACGTCTAGGAAACCTAGCCCCGGCGACGATTAGGTGCGAGGAATCTCTCGATCCTCGTAGGTCTCGATGACGTCGCCGCCGACAAGGTCCTGGAAATCGCTCAGACCAACGCCACATTCGAAGCCAGCTCTGACTTCGGTTGCGTCATCGGTGAAGCGCTTAAGCGACGTGAGCGTGCCCTTCCAGATGATCGTTCCATCGCGGAGGAAGCGGACTTTGTCGTTGCGCTTGATCGTGCCGCTCTGCACCAGGCAACCAGCCACCAGGCCAACACCCTTGATACGGAACACTTCGCGAACTTCGGCTTCGCCAGTGACAATCTCTTCGAATTCTGGCACCAGCATGCCGATAACAGCATTCTCGATGTCATCGAGGACGTCGTAAATGATCTCGTAGGTGCGGATCTCGACGCCTTCTTTGTCAGCAAGCGTGCGAAGCCCTCGATCGGGGCGCACGTTGAACGCAATGATCGTTGCGCCGGAAGCCTGAGCAAGTTGCACATCGTTCTCGGTGGGTGCACCGACTGCCGAGTGCAGGAAGTTGATCTTGACCTCGGTGCGTTCGAGACGAGCCAAGCTGGCGACGAGCGCCTCGAGCGAACCGTGGGTGTCAGCTCGGACAATGACGGGCAGTTTGGCTGCAGCCGTAAGTTGCACTTCGCTGAAAAGATCTTCGAGCCGTGCACCGCTAGCGGCCGACGATGCATCGCGACCCAGGCTTGCGACCCGACGATGATGGGCTCGGGTGTCAGCGACCTTTCCTGCGGTCTTTTCGTCCTGAGCAATGACGAAATCGTCACCGGCTCGGGGAACATCGCTCAGACCGAGCACCTGGACTGGTGTTGACGGTCCCGCTGATTTGACTCGTTCGCCTCGGTCATTGATCAAGGCACGAACACGACCCCACGTTCCACCGGCAACCAGAGGCTGACCGACTTCGACGATGCCTTGTTGCACGAGAATCGTCGCGACCGGGCCGCGACCGACTTCGAGATTCGATTCGAGCACCACGCCGGCGGCGCGGCCAGTTGGCGGTGCTGCGAGTTCTTCTACTTCGGCGGTCAGCACGATTGCCTCGAGAAGACCATCGACATTTTCGTTCTTGAGAGCCGAGATCTGGATCATCTGGGTGTCTCCACCCCAGGACTCTGGCACCAGACCGTGCTCAGAGAGCTGCTGCATGACCCGGTCCGGGTTGGCGCCTTCGCGGTCCATTTTGTTGACCGCCACCAAGATGGGCACTTCGGCAGCCTTGGCGTGGTTGATCGCTTCGATCGTCTGCGGCATAACGCCGTCGTCGGCAGCGACCACCAATACCACGATGTCGGTTGCATCGGCGCCGCGAGCACGAATAGCCGTGAACGCCTCGTGGCCGGGGGTGTCGATAAAGGTGAGCGCCTTGCCGTTGTGGTCGACCATGTACGCACCGATGTGCTGAGTGATGCCGCCAGCCTCACCGGCGACAACGTTCGCGTTGCGGATCGTGTCCAGCAATTTGGTCTTGCCGTGATCGACGTGACCCATGATGGTGACCACCGGAGGGCGGGGCGCAGAGTCACGGCCGTCGAGGTCCTCGACCCCGAGCATGTCTCGCATTTCTTCTTCGCGCTCTTCGCCAGCATCGACCAGACGCACATCAGCGCCAAGGCTGTCCGCGAATCCCTTGATCTGCTCGTCGGTCATTGGCTGGGTGGCCATGACCATTTCACCGTTTTGGAGCAACCAACGAACGATGTCTGCTGCAGTTCGGCTCAGCTTTGGGCCAACGTCTTGGGCGCTGCCCAGACGTTCGATGACAATCGTGCCTTCTGGCACGGGCGCGTTCTCGGCCGTGTAGGTCGGAACGTCGACTGGACGCAGTTCCTCAAGTGAACGCCTGCGCTTGCGACGCTTTGGACGGCGCGAACGCTGATTTGGACCTCCACGGCCACGTCCTGGGGGACCTCCACGTCCGGGGGGTCCGCCGCCGGGGCGAGGGCCCGCGCCGGGGGCGCCGCCGCCGCCACCTGGGCGAGCTGCGAAACCTGGACGTCGAGCGCCGGCACCAGGACGGGCGGGCGCTGGTCCTCGGCCTCCACGACCCGGAGGTGGCGGAATCGCCTTGCCTGACGCGCTCTTAAGCGGGCCGGGAGGAGGTGGGATTGGCTTGCCTGATGCGCTTCGCGGCACGCTTTCGGGCGATGGGCGCAGCGGCACGTCAGGTCCGTCAGCCTTTTTCGCCTTGGGGTCGTCGCGCGTCGCGTCTTTTTCGGCGGCTGGGCCTGAGGCTGCAGCCGATGCTGTTGGCGTTGTTGCAGCACTCGGCGATGGCGAGGCTGGGGCGGCGGGGGCCGAGGCCGGTGGTGCTGCCTCTTCGGGGCGGGGCCGCGAAGGGCCGCTCGAACCGCTTGAGGTGACCACGCGCTTTGGTGGGGCCGGTGGCGGCGATTGTGGACGCGGTGCCGTGCCGGCAGCAGGAACTGGCGGCGTCGGAGCGGCGGGCGCCTGAGCAGGTGGGGCCGGAGCCGCTGCAGCTGGGGCAACCGGTGGCGCACTCGGCGGCGGGGTTGCTGGTGCCGTTGGAGGAGATGCCGGTGGCGCCGGACGCTGAGGAGCTCCACCTGGCGCTGGCCGGACCGGCGGGCGAGCTTGGCCCGGTGCGGGCGGCTTGCGGCGCGGCGGCGGCTTCTTCGTCGACACAAACGCTGGAGGCGCTTGCTCAACAGCCGGTTCTGGCGTTTCCTCTTCGATCGGCTCGCGTCGGAGCCCTTCGCGGTCTGCCTTGCGGCGTGCGCGGTCAGCGTGCGCTTCCTCCATAGAGGAAGACGCTGTCTTCACACCTATGCCAAGCGATTCGCACAGGTCGAGAGTTTCTTTGTTGGTGAGTCCCAGCTCACGAGCGAGCTCGTGGACTCGTACCTTCTTTTGCGCCAAGTCGGCGTTGTTTCCTTCGTGTTCGGACGTTGTTGCAGGCGCGCCAACTGTTCGTTGGGCACCTGCGAGTGGCTCATTGTTGCAGCAGCGACAAAAACACTATCGATGCTGGTCGGTGAACCAGTCGGAGATAGTACCAGCGAACCGCCCATCGGCGAGTGTGGTTCGCAGGGAACGTGAAAATGCTCGCGATCGGACCGCTGACGCAACGCACTCCGGTTGGGGGCAGAGCCAGGCTCCTCGCCCGGGTTGGCCGCGCCCGATCGCGGCCTGACCAGACTGCGTTACCGCAATCCTCACGAGCTCATGATCGGGCCGCCGAGTCCGGCAACCAATGCACGTCCGTTCCGGCAGCGCTATTCCTCTTCGTCAGTCGAGCTGACGGCTGGGCTGTTCTCGGCCGTATCGCTGCTCGTTGCATCGTCGGACGCATCGGCGCCAGCCGAGTCGCCATCGTCGGCGGCGGGGGCGGTCTCAGCGGCCACGTCGATGTCGGCAGCGTCGTCAGCAGCGTCGTCGCCGTCGGCGTCGGCTTTGCTGTCAGAATCGGCGTTGTCGGCAGCGAACATCTTCTCCCATTCGGACTGGGAAATCGGGTCGCCTCCACCGCCCGGCTGCCACATCTGTTCACCGGACTCTTCGTCGGTGATCCACTCGCCATCGGCCCAGTCGATCTCGGCATAGGCCTTTTCTTCGGCCACGTCGGTTTCGCTCTTGATGTCAACGCGCCAGCCGGTGAGCCGGGCGGCGAGCCGGGCGTTCTGGCCCTCTTTGCCGATGGCCAACGACAACTGATAGTCGGGAACAACCACGGTCGCCGTGCCGGTGTCTGGGTCGAGAAGAACTTCTTTGACCTTGGCCGGCGACAGAGCCTTGATGACGAAATCTTCGGTGCGCTCGTTGTAGGGCACGATGTCGATCTTTTCGCCCTTCATCTCGTTCACGATCATGCGAACCCGACTTCCTCGGGCACCAACACAGGCACCGACCGGGTCGACATTCTCATCGTTCGAACGAACCGCGATCTTGGTGCGGTGTCCCGGCTCGCGGGCGCAGGCCATGATCTCGACGATGCCGTCAGCGATTTCGGGAACTTCGAGTTCGAACAATCGCTTGATCAGCCCGGGGTGCGTTCGACTGACGACGATCTGAGGTCCTTTGGGAGTCTTGCGGACCTCAACGATGTAGGCCTTGAGCCGAGTGTTCGGTTCGGGGCGCTCATGTGGCACCTGTTCGGCTTGCGGAAGCAACGCTTCGACTCGCCCAAGGTCGAGCAGCGTGTACCGCGAATCGGTTTGCTGGATGATGCCAGTCACGATGTCGCCCTCGCGACCCGCGTACTCCTCGTACTTGAGCTCGCGCTCAGCCTCGCGAATGCGCTGCGACATCACCTGGCGTGTCGTCTGCGCCGCGATGCGACCGAAGTCGTCCGGGGTCACTTCGAACTCGTCACCGAACGGTTCGCCGTACTCGTCGAGTTCCTGGGCAAAGACCCGAAACTCCATCGTGTCCGGATCGATCGCCACCCATGAGTACTCCCACGCATCTTCGCGGCGCTTGTATGCCGACTCGAGTGCGTCGGCGAGAGCGGCGAAGAGCGTGTCAACCGACAGGCCTCGCTCAGTCGCAACGGCCTGGAGGGCTTCCATCATGTCTTGGTTCATGGCAGCTCAGCCTTTCTGGTTACCGACAGAATCATCGTCGGTCGAATTGCTTGCGGATGTGTTCGACTTCTTGGGTTTCGAGGTCTTTCCCGGCTTCGGTCCCGGGCCCCAGTCGAAAATGGTCTTGGCTTTGGTGATCTCGGCGTAGTCGAGCGTCTTGGATTCGCCGTCGACAACAACGGTGATGTCGCTGTCGGTCGCAGCGGTAAGTTCGCCGCGGATTCGGCGCTCACCCTGCGCGTTCGGCTTGAGTTTGAGGCTGACCTGTTCACCAATCGACCGCAGATAGTGCTCGGGGGTACGTAGCGTGCGTTCAACGCCCGGGCTCGAGACCTCAAGGGTGTACGTGCCCTTGATCGGGTCGGTTTCGTCGAGGTCTTCGGAGATCATGCGGGTCGCTTTGGTCAGCGATCGAGCGTCGAGGCCTTCGGGCTTATCGATCGTGATGCGCAGGCGACCGCCGCCGTACACAATGTCGACGAGTTCGAGATCAAGATCGGTGGTGATGGGTTCAACGACGTCGCGGACCCGGTCTTCGATGGCCATTTCACCTCCAATAGAAAAGAGCGTGGGTTGAAACCCACGCTCCGAA
>CALDYC010000059.1 GCA_937941245.1 uncultured Acidimicrobiales bacterium
GTTTCGAGATCTTGGTGCGCAACAACGGCATTGACGACACCCTGAGTCATCGCCTGATCGGCGGTATAGGTGCGCCCGAGGAAGAAGATCTCGCGTGCGACCTTCTGTCCGACTTGGCGGGCAAGTAGCGCCGACCCAAACCCGCCGTCAAAGCTGGCGACGTCGGTGTCGGTTTGTTTGAATCGTGCATGCTCGCGGCTTGCGATTGTGAGATCTGAAACGACATGCAGGCTGTGACCTCCACCCGCTGCCCATCCAGGGACCACCGAGATGACCACCTTGGGCATGAAGCGGATGAGCCGCTGCACCTCAAGAATGTGCAGGCGCCCGCTGCGGGCCGGGTCGATCGCAGCCGCGTCGTCGGCGTTGTCCTCGGTATACCGGTAGCCGTCGCGCCCGCGGATTCGTTGATCGCCGCCCGAGCAGAACGCCCAGCCGCCGTCCTTTTCCGAAGGTCCGTTGCCGGTCAGAAGCACACAACCAACGGTGCTTGTTTGGCGGGCGTGGTCGAGTGCGCGATAGAGCTCATCGACGGTGTGGGGGCGGAACGCGTTACGGACCTCGGGGCGATTGAACGCGATGCGAACTGCGCCGACGTCTCGGGCTCGGTGGTAGGTGATGTCGGTGAAGTCGAAACCTACGACGTCATCCCAGAGGCTCGCGTCGAATAGTTCTGATACCACGGGCTGTCTCCTCGGTAGATGCAGGCCACCACAGCATGGCGGGTGCAGCGATCAACGGTGCTTCCAAACTGATTGGACCGCCGATGTTGGCCAAATCGGGCGCCAACGAGGAAATCGAACCGTACTGGGATCCAACGAGAGGGGATCCAACGAGAAGGGCTCTAGAACGCGACTTCTTCAACCTCGCCGAGTTCCCAGAACTCGTGCTGGTCGACCCATTCGCTATCTTCGCTGCGCAGCAGCTCGTTCGTATCGGCTGCGCGTGCGTTGCGGCGATGGCGCCCAAAGAGCTCGCTGTACAAGCCGCTGGTCGATAGCAAAGCCATGATCGCCGCCTGTGAGGCAATGAAACACGCAAGAAGCGCCCAGGACCATGACATACCGACGAAACCATACGGCGGTGGTACGACACCCTCACTGCGCGCCTGTTGACCGTGGGGCCAGTGTTGCCAACATCGACCAAGGTCGTCCAATGAGCCCAGAAATTCTGGCCCTAAACGGGGTCGACGGACCGGTATTGGATCGTCTGGCATGGTCGTGTTGGCCGACCGCACCGACGTCCCACGTGCAGCTTTGCAGTGTGGTCCACGACTCACCACAAGCTGACCCCGACGGTGCCTACCTGGCGTGACGTAGTCCTTACTAGCTTCTCTCGGACGGGACACTTCTTCAGCGACGACGACAGGAATGACAAGCAATGGCTCCGCTAACCGGCATCAATGTGGTCGAGGCAGCGAATTTCATCGCTGGCCCATACGCAGGAATGATTCTCGCTGACCTCGGCGCGTCGGTCATCAAGGTCGAAGCTCCGCGCGGCGACCCCTATCGCAGGTTCGGAGCGGTTTATGGCGATTCTTCGCTCGCGTTCCGCGCAACAAATCAACGCAAGTCGGGAGTCGTGCTGGACCTCAAGACCGATGACGGTATGAACGGCCTGCACGCCTTGCTTGCCGATGCCGACGTGTTCATTACGAACTGGCGACCCTCGGTCGCGCCCGGTTTAGGGTTGACGGCCGACGCAATCCGACGGCGATACCCCAAGCTGATCTGGGTGCGGGTTTCGGGCTACGGCCAAGACGGCCCACGCTCAGACCTGCCGGCCTACGACGGGATCATTCAGGCCCGGTCCGGTGCCGCGATCTCAGGGCGCGATACGCCGATCAACACGAACAACAACATTGCTGACAAGGTCAGCGCAATGTTCGCAGCGCAGACGGCCACCGCCGCGTTGTTGCAACGTGAACACAGCGGTGAGGGTTCGATATGCGATGTGGCAATGGTCGACGCTCTTGCGCACTTCTACGGCGCAGACATCAGCTCGGGACACCGCATGGTCGGCGCGGCCCCCGACCTTGGGGTCGGTACCAATGCGAACAGCGATGCAACCTTTAGATCGTCTGATGGCTTCGTGACCGTCTCACCCGTGACCGGCCGCCAGATCCGTCGAGCGCTCGAAGCAGCCGGTGTCGGCGATGCGTTCAGCGACGTCATGAGCGCGGACCCGTCAGAGATCTTCCAGACCTTTGCCAATGCGATCAGCCCGGCTTTGCGAACCCGCACCGGTATCGAATGGGAAGAAGCCTTTGCTGCCGCCGATGTTCCGGCGGCGGCGGTAAGGGACTTCACGGACCACATTGCTGACCCGCAAACCGTGCACAATCGGGTCTACCAACAGGTCACTGATCCATCGATCGGCGAGTGGCTCATCGTTCGGTTCCCGGCATTGTTCGATGGCGAGCCATGCGATGCCGTATCGCTCGCTGCACCTGCCCTTGATCGGGCCGGGCCAATCGACGGTTGATGGTGTGCGGGACTGTGCGCCTTTAGCCAGACGTACGAGCCCCCGAGGCAGAAGCCGTGGGGGGCACCGTTGCCACGGTGCGTTGCAAGAACACCCCACACTCGCGCAACGCGTAGGCGTCGAGCACGGTTGAGATATCGAGCAGGCGCTCTTCGTTCTCGACAAGCAACGTGCGCCGCTCATCACGAGTTCCCCGCTGATAATCGGCAAAGAACGTGAACAAGTCGGTGGTGACGTCGTCGATGTCAGCCGGTGCTCGTTCGTTGAGTAGCTCGAGCTCGTCGACAAGAGCATCGAGACGTGCTGGGTCTCCGGGAGCGAAGTTGACCTCGGCTCCGCCGGGCCCGGTGACCACAACCAGCTGTTCGCAGAACGACTCGACTGAGCGTCCGGGCCCGGTGCACGAGACCAAGACGGTTGCCGTAACCAACGCGACGACGACTGAGCGGATCAGTGCCGTGGCCGGGGCACGCAGTGAGCGGTCAATCATTGGCAGCGAATGCCTGCGCGGCGCGAGTTCGGAGGTCGTCAACGGCGTGCCCGAGACCCTCTGGATCGCGGTACAGCGCGCTGCCAGCCACGAGAAAGTTGGCGCCAGCCGATGCGGCGCCTGCGATGGTATTCGGACCAATCCCGCCATCGACTTCGATATCAATGTCGCGCCCCGATGTGGTCACCATGGCCCGCACTTCGGCAATCTTTGCTTCCATCGTTGCGATGTATGGTTGGCCGCCGAATCCTGGGTTGACGGTCATCACGAGGACCATGTCAAGCAGGTCGAGCACGTGGGTCAGAGCCGATGCCGGTGTTGATGGGTTGAGCGCAACGGCTGGCACCGCGCCCAGCTCTCGGATATGGCCAAGCGTGCGATGCAGGTGGTCGCACGCTTCAGCGTGCACGATCAACATGTCGCACCCGGCTTCGACGTACAGGTGTGCCAGCTCGTCAGGCTTTTCGACCATGAGGTGTGCCTCGAAGGGGCGGTCGGTGCGGTCGCGGACCGATGCGATGACGTCGGGGCCGAACGTGAGATTCGGCACAAACCGGCCGTCCATTACATCGAACTGGAAACGATCAACGCCCGCTTCGTGCAATGCGACGACCTCGTCGCCAAGGCGGCTGAAGTCGGCAGGAAGCACCGAAGGGATGATCACAGGTGTGAGCGGCGAGTTCGCGGTCGAAGGCGTCATGGTTGTGAACGTAGTGGACCCCGTCGGCTCGGCTGGACCAGCGTCTAGCTTTGCGATGTGGATAACACCGAGCTGGCATCGGTCGGCAGCAGACAGACGGTCCAAACCGAACGAATGGCGACCGGCGGCGAGGCAGTTGCCCGGTTGGCCGACGGTCGGGTGGTGTTCGTTCGCGGAGCGCTCGTTGATGAGGAAGTCACTGTTGAAATCACCCGAGCGAAGAGGCGGTTCACCCACGCCGACGTCGTGTCTGTCGAGCGTCCATCGCCATTGCGTGTCGACCCAACGTGCGACCACCATTTGATCGGCGACTGCGGTGGCTGCGACTGGATGTCGTTCGATCGATCGGCGCAGCAGGCAGCGCGCATCGAGATCGCGACCGACCAAATGGCTCGCCTTGGTGGGGTGTCCACGCCGCTCGTGACGCACTCGGCACACGCAGCAGGACCACGAACGATCGTGCGGTGCGCCGTCACCGACGGCCGTGCAGGGTTTCGGTCTCGGCGCAGCAACAGCGCCTTTGTCGCGACTGCGTGCAGCGCCGCACATCCACTGCTCGAGCAGCTGATAGTCGAAGGCGACTTTGGCGACGCAACAGAAGTCACGCTCCGGGTCGCCGCAGCGACGGGTGAGCGAATGGCAATCGTCGACAACGTCAGCCGGGCAGTGAAGGTTCCTGACGATGTGCGAATCGTTGCGGCGGCAGACCCGACGGGACATATCACTGAAACCGTCGCCGGACGGCAGTGGCGGATCTCGGCAAACTCATTCTTCCAAACATCACACGTCGGGGCCGAAGCCCTGGTGGCCGAAGTGACAGAGATGGCCGGTGAAACAACCGGCCCAGTCGTTGACTTCTACGCCGGGGTAGGTCTTCTTGGCGGTGCAGCTGCCCCCGACCGCCTCATCGCTTCGGTCGAGTCAAATCCGTCATCGTCGGCCGATGCCGCCTACAACTTGGAACCCGATGTGTCGGTGGACACGGTTCGAGTCGAACGATGGCGAGGCCAGTCCGCGTCGCTCGTCATTGCTGATCCGGCACGGCGTGGCCTCGCCGCCGACGGCGTCGACGCGGTGCGACGTACCCAAGCGACTTCGTTGATTCTCGCGAGCTGCGACCCAGCGTCGTTGGGTCGCGACACGGGTCTGCTTCGTGGCGATGGCTGGGCCCACGTGCGCAGCGTTGTTGTCGACATGTTCGCAGACACGTCTCGGCTCGAGGTCGTCTCACTGTTCAGCCGCTAATTCTGAGTTCGCTGGGTTTCTGGGTTTGCTGGGATTCGGGGTTCGCGGGGATTCTGGGTTTGCTGGGATTCTGGGTTCGCGGGTTTGGCCCATCGCCCCGAACATTCTCGTGACGGGTGCCGGTGCGCCTGCGATCTGGCGGGTGGCACCAGCTAACTTCAGGTCATGACTCTGCTTGTCGAAGCCCGTGACCGCGTTCTCGTGATGACGTTGAACGACCCTGATCGCCGCAACACCGTTTCGGCCGCGATGAATGATGCAATGGTGAAGGCCGTCGACGCGGCCGAAGCAGACGATGCCATTGGTGCCATTGTGTTGACGGGCGCTGGATCGGCGTTCTGTGCAGGCGGTCACCTCGATGACCTGTTGGGGGCTCGCAATCACGACGAGCTCGCCGAGATCTACACCGGCTTTCTGCGGGTAGCGAATTCGTCGCTACCGACTGTCGCCGCGGTGAACGGTGCCGCTGTGGGAGCAGGCATGAATCTGGCGTTGGCTTGTGATCTCGTTGTGGCCGGCGAATCCGCTCGGTTCGATTCGCGCTTTCACCAAATCGCTATTCACTCCGGTGGCGGTCACACCTGGCGGCTGCGGAACAAGACCAGCGAACAGACAGCAAAGGCGATGGTCATGTTCGGCGAACGTCTGTCTGGCGAGCAGGCTGCAACGGCAGGACTTGCGTGGAAATGTGTGCCCGATGCCGAACTGATCAACGTGGCGGTCGCGTATGCCACGACAGCTGCGGCTGCCCCCAAAGGTCTGGTGGCGCGCACGAAAGAGACGTTCTCGCGCCTCGACGAGATCCAGAACAGTGAACAGGCAGTCGAGCTCGAGATCGAGCCGCAGTTCTGGGCCATGCAGCAGCCGGCGTTCGCCGAGTTCGTCGCCAATCTCAAAGCGCGGATCGCAGCGAAGAAGGGTTGACCCTCGTCCATTCGGACGACCCCTGCGTCGTGAACTAGCGTCGGGGCCATGGGAATTCGCTTTGATGACATCGACGCAATCAACGCCACGGTCAACGACGAATGGAGCGATTGGGGGCCGGTCTTTGAGATGACTCAAGACAAGGTCAACCAGTTCGCCGAATTAACCGGCGATCATCAGTGGATCCACGTTGATGTCGAACGGGCCAATGCTGGTCCGTTTGGCGGACCGATAGCTCACGGCTTCTTTACGCTGAGTTTGATGGCGTCGATCTCGCCACGCACCGAAGCGTTCGAGGGCGTCACAGGCGCAGTCAACTACGGAGCAAACAAGCTGCGGTTTTTGTCACCGGTTCCGATTCCGTCGCAGCTGCAGTGCAAGACGCGGTTACTCAAGGCCGAGGCCAAGGGTTCTGGCACGCTGCTGACCAGCGAAGCTGTCATCCACGAAGTCGGCAACGAACGTCCCGCGGTGCTCTACGAAATGCTCACGCTCTATATGTGATCGCCCTAGCTCGTGCGTGCGCGAGCCCGGACCGATCCGTATCCACTGCCGAAACCCTGGGGGAAGCACGCGCATGGACTTCACGATTCCTGGCGAGATCCAGCAGCTACTCGACGAACTCGATGCCTTCATCCAAGCTGAGATCAAGCCGCTTGAACGTGAGAACGACAACATCAGGTTCTTTGATCACAGGCGCGAAGACAGCCGCACAGATTGGGACCGCAACGGTCTGGCCAACGCCGAGTGGGAAAGCCTGCTCGGTGAGATGCGTCGGCGTGCCGACCAGGCCGGGTTTTTGAAATATCACCTACCGGAGCGCTTTGGCGGCCAAGGTGGATCGAACCTGGCGATGGCAATTGTGCGAGAACATCTCGCCGCCAAGGGTTTGGGCCTGCACAACGATCTTCAGAACGAGGCATCGATTGTCGGCAACTTCCCGACGGTTCTGATGATGGAGAAGTACGGCACTCCCGAGCAGCAGGAACAGTGGATTCCGCTCATGCTCGAAGGTCGTGCTCGTGTCGGGTTTGGGCTGACCGAGCCGCTCTTTGGCACCGACGCCACCCGTATGGAGACGACGGCCTATCGCGACGGCGAGGAGTGGGTGATTAACGGCGCGAAACGGTGGAACACCGGCATGCACCATGCGACGCACGATTACATCTTCTGTCGGACCTCGGGCAACCCCGGCGAGGCGGCGGGGATCACCAACTTCATCGTTCCCGTCGACAAACCCGGCTTCAACGTCGAGTTCATGTGGTGGACCTACAACATGCCGACCGACCATGCAGAGGTCACCTTGACCGATGTCCGCGTCAGTGACGAGGACATGCTCGGCCCCGAGGGTCATGGGCTGGCAACGGCGCAGTTGTTTGTGCACGAGAACCGCATTCGCCAGGCCGCGTCGAGCTTGGGTGCGGCGCAGTACTGCATCAACGAGGCAGTGAAGTACTCGCGTGAGCGCATGGTGCACGACCGGGCGCTGTCCTCTAACCAGGCGATCCAGTGGCCGTTGATCGAGCTTCATACCGAAGCGACCATGCTCCGCGAACTCATCCGCAAGACCGCCTGGGAGATGGACCGGGTTGACGACGGTCTCGAGATTTCGGACAAAGTTGCTATGTGTAACTACCGGGCGAATCGTTTGGTGGGTCAGGCTGCCGATCGGGCAATTCAGACACATGGCGGTATTGGGTACAGCCGACACATGCCGTTCGAACACATCTTTCGCCATCATCGGCGCTACCGGATTACCGAAGGATCCGAGGAGATGCAGATGCGTCGCGTCGGGCAGCACCTGTTCGGCTACGGGGGGTCGAAGAGCGATCTGTTTGACACGCCGTCGTTTGCTAGCCGGTTCAATTCGGTGCAGCGCGGCGCACCGGCGAGCTGGTTGGACTGACGAAAGAACCCCCTAGGTACGTGTCTGGATCAGACATAGCGCGTCCCATTCGAGTTCGGCGACCCGTCGTCCGCTTGCAGCCATGATGATCGAGGGAAAGGTGCCATCAAGGTGTTGACGAGCCTGGTTAGCGAGGCCGAGTCCCCACCAGAGGGTGCGGAACACTTTCCACCATTCGAATCGGTCGTGGTCCCACTGGCCGCCAGCGCTTTCATAGCCGGCCCGTAGATCGCTCCGATTGCCGAACCCGCCAATTTCAACCGAGTCGTTTCGAGCACGCCACATGAGTTGAGCCAGCCACCCGAGGTCTTCGAACGGTTCGCCGATATGAGCGGTCTCCCAGTCCAGTATTCCTGCAAGCCCCGAAGCGTTGACCAAGATGTTGCCGTTGCGCACGTCACCATGCACAAGCGTGACCGGCACCGGCGAGGGAGCGTTGCGCTCGAGCCAACGCATGACCAATGCGAACGCAGGCGACGGCTGAAGAAGGAGAGTCATCTGTTCTTCAGCCCACGCGAGCGCGCCTTCGACCGCTGAGCTGGTCGGCCGATCGATCGCATCGGGAAGCTGGTCGATAGGGATTCGATGCAGCGGTGCGAGCGATGCGCCGATATCGAACGCCAGGGTGGCGCCGAGCCCGTCGGCGGACGCGCATAGGTCGACGACTTGGCGGGGGATCGAAACACCGTCGATGCGATCAGATACGAAGAACGGACCACCAGCATCGGTGGTGGTGGGGCAGTGAGTGACGACATGCGCCACGTTGACCCCGGCGGCTTCGGCAAGGCGTATACATGCCACTTCGTCTTCGATCGATCGAAAGGCGTCCGACTCGTTAGGGAGCTGGGTGATCACCATTGGCCGGGCAACGTCTGCGACCGTGACGTCGATCAGCGCGTTGAGGCGTCGGGCCCCTGCGGTGACGGGTTCGATGGCGTCGATCCTGACGTCGGCGTGCATGGCACGAGCCAGATGAGCAGCGAGAGCTGCCTGCATGGCGAGCGGGCGTTCAGGCAATGGCATCGGCCTCGGCCCTTGCATCGTGGGCGTGGTAGCCGGGCTTCGCAATATCGAGCTTCGAGCGCACGAGGTCGGCAACGAGACCGAGGGCCCTTTCGGCCCCAGCGTCATCAGTCGTGCGGAGATGCTCTGACACAGCGTCGATTCCGCCTGATCCGAACGGGACGTTGAGCGCGAGTTCGAGGCGCCGCATAGTCGTCGCATTGCTGGTTTCGTCGCGGAGCTCGCGGGCCACGATCGCGCACAAGCTGGCGGCAACGCGCGCCGCGTGCCGGGCGTGCGGCTCGGTCGCCGGCACCACCGTGTCATGCAGCGTCGAAGCAACGATGTCAAGTAGCTCGGCCGGGGTGGGCCGGTCGTGTTGCACGTGGACTCCCTTCGGGTGTCGAGCGTTCCGAACCGAGAGTACGTCGTCGATGGCGACGTAGGGCAACCTGCGGCGTCAACCACCTGCGGCGCGAGCGAGCAGCAGCCCTCCCCGTGATGCCGCAGCCGATGCGATGGTTGTTTGCTGTCGAACAGTATGGTGCCATACGATCACCTGTCGAGAATCTGACTACTGGAGCTCGTTCTGCCGATGAGTCGCAACGCCACGCATGCACTCGACGCTCCGCCCTGGCAGCGCGTCGAGCACACGCTCATGACCACCGCGAACGAAATTCGCAGTGCATACAACCGGTGCTTTGCATCGCTCGACCTCAATATCTCGCAGGCGACACTGATCGGGTACATCGCCGAGAACGGGCCGATGACTCAGACCGAACTGGCAACGGCACTCGTGCTCGGGCGAGCAGCGACCGGTGCGGTCGTCGACCAGCTCGAGACCCGAGGATTGGTGCGGCGCCTGCCAAACCCTGAAGATCGCCGCGTGTGGCTCGTCGAGAACACGATCGACGGAAGCGAACTCGCCGCCAACATCATCACCGTGGACAAAGAGTTGCGCTCGGCGCTGCGTTCTGGCACCACCCAGGTCGAACGCCGACAACTGGCCGACGTGTTGCTGCGCCTTTCGGCCAATGCGGCAGCCACCGATCCCTCACACCCAACCAACCTCTGACAACACAGGAGAAAACAATGCATGAAGCTGTCATCGTCGACGCAGTGCGCACCCCCGGTGGGCGCCGCAACGGCATGCTCAAAGACTGGCACCCGGCAGACCTCGCTGCACATGTGCTCAAGGCGCTCGAAGAGCGCAACAATCTCGATCCAGCGGTCGTCGACGATGTGGTCATGGGCTGCGTCATGCAGGTCGGTGAACAGTCCCTGAACATCGGTCGCAACGCGGTGCTTGCAGCAGGTTGGCCCGAATCGGTGCCTTCGACCACCGTCGATCGCCAATGCGGGTCAAGCCAGCAGGCAATTCACTTCGCCGCTCAAGGTGTCATGGCCGGTGCCTATGACGTCGTGATCGCCGCCGGTGTCGAGGTCATGACCCGCACGCCGATGGGCGCGTCGGTTGTCAAAGACATGGGCTTCCCGTTCCCCCAGTCGATGATGGACCGCTACTCCGAGACTGGGCTTCCGCCCCAGGGGATCGGTGCCGACATGATCGCCGATGAGTACGGCATCAGCCGCGAAGACCTCGACGCGTTTGGTGCGCAGAGTCAGGCTCGTGCCGCTCAGGCGACCGCCGAAGGCCGGTTTGAGAACGAGATTATTCCGGTCCCGGTCGACATCGACGGCGAAACCGTGATGATGACCCGCGACGAAGGCATCCGCGAAGGTTCAACAGCCGAGAAGCTCGCCACGCTCAAGCCTGCATTCAAAGAGGACGGCAAGATCACTGCCGGCAACTCAAGCCAGATCAGTGATGGCGCTGCTGCTGTGCTGATCATGAGTCGCGAAAAGGCTGAAGAGCTCGGTCTCAAGCCACGGGCCGTGTTCCGCCACTTCGCCCTCGCTGGCACTGACCCCGTCACCATGCTCAAAGGCCCGATCCCCGTTACCGAGAAAATCATGGCGAAGTCCGGTATGAGCATCGAAGACATCGACCTGTTCGAAGTCAACGAAGCGTTTGCCTCGGTCGTGCTCGCAT
The DNA here is from genome assembly GCA_937941245.1 of uncultured Acidimicrobiales bacterium. Classification (GTDB taxonomy): domain Bacteria; phylum Actinomycetota; class Acidimicrobiia; order Acidimicrobiales; family UBA10347; genus UBA10347. Next base: position 10,805 of record CALDYC010000059.1, read on the forward strand.
GGCAAAAAGAGACCGGCGCCGATTTGGCAAAGGTCAACGTCAACGGTGGTGCAATTGCGCTTGGACACCCACTCGGCTGTTCCGGGGCCAAGCTGATGACCACGCTCGTCAATGAGCTCGAACGCAGTGGTGGCCGCTTCGGTTACCAGACCATGTGCGAAGGCGGCGGCCTCGCAAACGGAACCATCATTGAAAGGATCGATGCCTGATGTATCGCTTGGACCTCGAAGGAAAGTCAGCAGTCGTCACCGGCGGTGCTTCCGGCATCGGCGAGGCCAGTGCCCGCCAGCTCGCAGCCCTCGGCTGTCGAGTCGTGGTCGCTGACCTGAACGCAGAAGCGGGCGAGAAAGTCGCCTCGGAGATCGGTGGCATCTTTGCCAAGACCGATGTCACCAGCGAAGAAGACGGTGCTGCCGCGGTTGCAGCTGCCAGCGAGATGGGCCCGCTTCGGGCGTTAGTCAACTCGGCGGGAATTGGCATGGCCGGTCGCACGATCGACCGCAACAACGAACCAATGGACCTTGCCATCTTCAAGCGTGTGATCGACATCAACCTGGTTGGCTCGTTCAACATGGTGCGTCTCGCCGCGTCGGCAATGGCCAAGACCGAAGCCGACGCCGACGGCCAGAAGGGTGCAATCGTCAACATGGCGTCAGTTGCTGCGTTCGACGGTCAAATCGGCCAAAACAGTTACTCCGCCAGCAAAGGTGGTGTCGTCGGCATGACGCTTCCGATCGCTCGGGACCTTTCAGCTGCGGGCATTCGAGTGAACACGATCGCTCCCGGTCTGATCGACACGCCGATTTATGGAACCGGCGAGCAGAGCGACCAGTTCAAGGCGCACCTGGGCCAGTCCGTGCTGTTCCCCAAGCGTCTCGGTTCTGGCGACGAGCTGGCCTCGATGGTTATCGAACTCATCACCAACCCGTACATGAATGCCGAGACCATCAGGGTCGATG
>CALDYC010000060.1 GCA_937941245.1 uncultured Acidimicrobiales bacterium
GCCGGCGCAGCCAGACCGAGTTCCGCAAGCGCGAGTTCTAACGCTTCGCGGGTACCCGAGCCTGCTTCGCGCATGACGAGCGGCGTTGCAGCGAGTGCTTGGACCGGCACCGATGCACCGAGGGCCCACGAGTGTTCCGGAGCCACAACCGCCACGAGGTGGTCTTCGGCGACGACTTGATGATCGAGGTTCGCGATTGGCGATGGCGTTTCGATGAACCCGAGATCGGCGCCACCGCTGCGCACCAGGTCCACGACTGCCGCAGAGTTCGCGACATGAAGCGCCACCGAGTCGCTCGGATGGTCCTGTGCAAAACGGCCAAGCCACTGGGGAAGCAGGTACTCGGCGATGGTGAAACTCGACGCAACCCGCAGACGACCAGATTGCTCGGCTCGAAATGCAGCCAATCCAGCCTGGAGATCTTTGGAAGCACGCAAAATTGCTTCAGCCCAACCAGCGACAACCACACCGGCATCGGTCGGTGTCGAGCCCGCCGGTCCGCGCGTGAGCAAGGTAAGCCCAAGTTGGCGTTCAAGATGTTTGAGACGGCTACTCGCTGACGGTTGGGCTACCCCGTGCGCGTTGGCGGCGCGTGACACGCTTCCGAGTTCAACGACGGACACGAATAAGTCCAGCGATGCGATTTCGGGAAACGAAGGACCGAGCGGCACCGCCTGATCGTAGCCCAAGCCATAGGGGTGGGCTATGGCCTTCTACAGGTTTGCCCTCTATCCATATCTTGTGGCCCTCGTCACACTTGCAACATGACAAGGCTGGGATTTCTCCTCGACAGTGACAACTGCATTGGTTGTCACGCGTGCACCGTTGCATGCAAGAGCGAGCACGACGTTCCCCTTGGGGTAAATCGAACCTGGGTGAAGTACATCGAGACCGGCACCTTCCCCGACGTGGCCCGCAAATTCACCGTCATGCGCTGCAACCAGTGCGACGACGCCCCGTGCATGACGATTTGTCCGACGAACGCGCTCTTTCGCGCGGACAACGGCGTGGTCGACTTCCAAGACGACAACTGCATTGGCTGTAAGTCGTGCATGAACGCGTGCCCCTACGACGCGCTCTACATCAACCCAGAAACCAACACCGCACACAAGTGCAATATGTGCAATCACCGGGTCGAGGTCGGGCTCGAACCGTCGTGTCAGGTCGTGTGTCCGACCGAAGCAATCACCATTGGTGATCTTGATGACCCGACGAGCAAGATCAGCGAGATGATTGCGCGAAACAGCACAGCAGTGCGGGCTCCCGAGCAAAACACCAAACCGAAGGTCTTCTACAAAGGCGCCGACCAGGCCGCTCTTGACCCCACCCGCACAGCCATTGCCAATGACGGCCTGATTTGGGCAGACACACTGCGAGATGTCGGCGGCAAACACCACCCGACGGTGCCCGTCGCGATCGGTTCAAAGCCCACCGACGAGAACGGTGTGGTTGGCAACACGACCTATACGACGGCACACGAAATGACCTGGAAGGCCAAGGTCTCGGGCTACCTCGTGACCAAAGCCATCGCCGCGGGCGTCATGCTTGTCGCCGCGCTGCTGGTGTTGCTCGGCCACGCCGGCGAGCACGTCGCTATTGGCATGGTCCCCGCCGCCGTCGCAGGCACTTTCCTCGCCGTTACCGGCTACCTGCTGGTGTCTGACCTCAAACAGCCCGGTCGCTTCTACTTCCTCATCACGAGGGGCAATTGGTCGTCGTGGTTAGTGAAAGGCGCCTATGTGCTGATGGTCTTTGCCGGTATCTGTGGTCTGTGGTTCCTGAGCGGCTTGTTTGGTGAGACCGATGTCGTGCAGAAGGATGTGGCGTCGGACTACCTGCGCTGGTTGGCAGCTCCTGCGGTACTTGGCGCAATGGGAACGGCTGGGTACACGGCGTTCCTTTTCGGTCAATGTGAGGGCCGCGATCTCTGGCAGACACCTCTGCTGTTGCCGACCCTGCTTGCCCAGGCGGTCACCGCGGGCGGAGCCACCTACGAAGTGCTCGACCTGTTCATCGATGTCCCCGAACCACAAGCGATCCGCTGGGTGCTGTTCGGTGGGTTGATCGCAACCGCCGCTCTGATCGCCGTCGAGCTGACATCAAAGGGAAGCCGACACGTTGAGCTTGCGATCCACGAGATGACCCACGGCACCTACCGCAAGCAATTTTGGCTTGGTGGGGTGGGGATCGGGCTGATCGCCCCCGCCGTGCTTGTGATCTTGTCGATCGCTTCCGACGCTGGCCCAGCCATACCCGCACTGGCTGGAGCGCTGGCACTGGTCGGCATGTTCGCCTATGAAGATTCGTTCGTACGAGCGGGCCAGTCCGTGCCGCTGTCATGAGGTCGGTGATGATCGTCCAATGCCTGAACCGCACAACGCACCCCAAGGACCGCAGCGACGACACTGCGATGGTGAGCAACGATGACTGATCTTTCGAAGTACCCGCCGCTGGATCAGTGGCACGACTGGACTGAGCTCGATGCCAAAGCGTGGCCCGACAAGGTCGAAAAGAACTACACGCTCGTGCCAACGAGCTGCTTCAACTGCGAGGCAGGCTGTGGCCTGGTCTGCTACCTAAACCAGGCCACCGGCGAGATCGACAAGGTCGAAGGTAACCCTGAGCACCCCGCGAGTCGCGGTCGAAACTGCGCCAAGGGCCCGGCAACGCTGAACCAGGTTTATGACCCCGAGCGGATCATGTATCCCATGAAGCGTGTTGGCGAGCGCGGCAGCGGTCAGTGGGAACGCATTAGCTGGGACGACGCACTCGACCAGATTGGCGACCGCATCCGGACCGCGATCAATGATGGCCGCAACAACGAGATCATGTATCACGTGGGGCGTCCGGGCGAAACCGACTACACCAACCGTGTCTTGCAGGCATGGGGCGTTGACGGACACAACAGCCACACCAACATCTGCTCGTCGAACGCCCGCATTGGCTATCAGAGCTGGATGGGGCACGACCGTCCGTCGGCTGACTACGAGCACGCAGAGGTCATCTTTTTGATCTCAGCACATCTTGAATCGGGCCACTATTTCAATCCCCACGCGCAGCGCATTATCGAAGCGCAGCAAAAGGGGGCCACGGTCATCGTCTGTGACCCTCGGCTGTCGAACACCGGAAGCAAAGCTGATCACTGGCTACCCACCTGGCCGGGCACGGAGCCGTTCCTGCTACTCGCGATCATCCATTGCATGCTCGAAGACGGAACGTGGAACCGTGACTTCGTCAAGCGCTGGGTGAATTGGGAGACGTTTATGCGTCGCCAGTTCCCCGGGCGCCCGGTTGAGTGGGACGACTTCGAGGTGGCGCTGAAGGAGCATTACGCCGAGTACACCCCCGAAGCTGCCGAACCAATCACCGGCATCGAGGCTGCCAAGATCCGCGAGATCGCGACGATCATTGGGGCGCACCCAACAAAGTTCGCGTCGCATAACTGGCGAGCCGCAGGCGCAGGGAACATGGGCGGCTGGCAGGTTGCTCGCTGTCTGTTCTTTATTGCAGTGATGACCGGTTCGGTCGCGACCAAGGGTGGCACGAGCGGGAACGGCTGGAACAAGTTCGCTCCCAAAGCGCCGATTGGTTCGCCCAAGCTGAACAGCTGGAACAAGCTGGAGTGGCCCGAGGAATACCCGCTGAGTTATCACGAGATGTCGATCTTGCTTCCGCACTTCCTGAAAGAACGGCGGGGCAAGCTCGACACCTATTTCAGTCGGGTGTACAACCCCATCTGGACCAATCCCGACGGCTTCACTTGGATGGAGGCGCTCAAGGACGAATCGATGGTCGAGTGCCACGTTGCGCTGACTCCGACGTGGAACGAAACCGCGTGGTTTGCCGACTACGTCCTGCCGATGGGTGTGGGGGCCGAGCGCCATGACGTGGTCTCGTATGAGACGCAGGCCAGCCGGTGGATCGCGTTCCGTCAGCCAGTGTTTCGTCGCTACGCCGAAATCGAAGCCGAACGAGGCAACGGCGAACCGGTGACCGCCGACAACCGAACTCACGAGTACAACCCGGGCGAAGTCTGGGAAGAAAACGAATTCTGGATTGACCTGTCGTGGCGGATCGACCCTGACGGATCGATGGGTATCCGTGAATGGTTCGAGTCCGAGAAAAACCCCGGCCAGCCGATCGGTATCGACGAGTACTACGAGACGATGTTCCGTGACTCGGTGCCAGGGCTTGCCGAAGCTGCTGCAGAAGTAGGGGAGACCCCGCTCGAGTACATGCGTAATCGGTCGGCGTTTGAACTCGACGGAGACCGCTACCAGCCGTATGAGGCTGCGGTTGACCCGGCTGCGGTCGCCGGATCAACTAAGCGTGACGATGGCGTGTATGTGGCCCCGGGGACGGCTGGAACCTGGGATCGCACCCCCGAGGGCTTGGCGGACATATCGCTGGCGTCGGTCGGCGAAGGTTCGCCAGCCGTCGAGATCGACGGCGAACTCAAGGCCGGCTTCAACACGCCGTCAAAGAAGCTCGAATTGTTCTCTGACACGATCGCTGACTGGGGATGGCCCGAATATGCGACGCCGAAGTGGATCCCGTCACATGTGCACCACCAAGACATGGACATCGCTGGCAACGAGCGCATTTTGTTGCCGACCTTTCGCATACCGACTCTGATCCATACGCGGTCGGCGAACAGCAAGTGGTTGTCCGAGATCTCGCATCGCCATCCGTTGTGGATCCATCCTGAAGACGCCGAGAAGCTCGACATTGCCGAGAACGGCCTGGTGCGGATCACGACACGGATCGGCCACTTCGTGATCCAAGCGTGGCGCACCGAGGGCATTCGGCCAGGTGTTGTCGCGGCATCGCATCACATGGGTCGCTGGCGGGTCGAAGAAGACAAGGCCCGCAACTGGGGAGCCGGCAAGGCAACCATTTCCGATGATGGCAGCGGCTCGTGGAAGCTGACTCGCGACGACGGTATTCGTCGGTGGAAGTCCGCCGATGCAGACAGCAGTCGGGTGTGGTGGAACGACACCGGCGTGCACCAGAATCTGACATTTTCGGTGCAACCCGATCCGATCAGCGGCATGCAGTGTTGGCACCAGCGGGTGCGGGTCACCCCGGCAGCGTCGGGTGATCAGTACGGCGACGTGGTGGTCGATACCAACAAGTCGCGAGAGGCCTATCTCGAGTGGCTTGCCAAGACTCGCCCGGGACCTGGCCCTGATGGGCTGCGCCGACCGCTGTGGTATGCCCGCCCGCTTAAGCCTGAAGCAACGGCCTACCTGGCTGACTGACTAGGCCGGTCTTCTCCGGTGACGGCAGAAGCGGTTAGGTCGCACTCGACTGATCCACCGGAACCAAACGCCAAGCCTCAAATCTTGGACAGTCTCGATGTCATATGGCACAATATCGGCGCTAACTTGGCGGACCCCAAATCATTGGGCGTTCGTTGATGAAAAAGGTAGTAGGACTATGAAACTTAGACGACTGTTGTCTGCCATTGCGTCGTGCGCGCTCGTTGCTTTGATAGCAACTGTAACGATGGTGGTGCCGTCGCTGGGCTTCACGCAAGCTGCTGAGGCCATCGAAGTCCCTGGTTCGTGTGGCGACACATTTGCCACGCTCAATGACGACGTCTGGAACACCCAGAACATTGTTGTTGAACTCGGTGCGATGGTTTTTCAGTACCCGATCGCTGGCGCTCCCGTCAATCCGCTGGGTCTGACAACGAGCGATTATGCCGATGCAGTCGATGCTGCCTTCGCTGCGTGGGGCCTGTCGCTGTACTACGAAATAGTCAATGGTCCGGTAGTCGTAGGCGACACAATCGAGTTGTTATTTGCTATCGAGGGTGCAGACGCGCTGTATGTCTTCGTCGACGGCAATGCCGACATAGATAAAAATAGTGAGGATTGCCTCATCAACATCCCATTTCCTGCGGTCGACATTGAGAAGTCGACCAATGGTGTCGATGCTGATACTGCGGCTGAGGGCCCGATGGTGGCGGCTGGTTCGACGGTGACGTGGACCTATGTGGTCGAGAACACTGGTGAGACGTTCCTGACTGATGTGACGGTGAC
>CALDYC010000061.1 GCA_937941245.1 uncultured Acidimicrobiales bacterium
ACCTGCGCCGGCACAAGAGGGCTTCCCGAACCTCAACTGCCGGCGCAGGCAGATCTGTTAACGCAGGTGCTCGCCTTCGTCGGTTTGGGCCCACTGAACCGCATGCCAGGCAATGCTTGGGTGTGTCTGCCATTGGTGGAGCTGTCGTTCGACTTCGTGTGGGGCCTCGCCCAACATGAGCAGGGTGCGAGCGAGCTGGGTTGCTCGCACCATTTGGGTGCGTCGCTCGGCACCGTCGTCGGGTGCGGACACGACCCAGGCTTCGTGCAGCCTCTGCAGCCGTGGACTCAGGCGCTGTACCTGGCGTCGGTGCAACGTAGCGAGTCGGGGTCGTACGGCGAGCACGACGCCGTCGAATTGCGCCAACCCGAATTTGGCGGCTCGATCCAGCGTGCGCACAAACGGTGACCGGCGGTGAACTCGGGTACCCAGGCCGATGTCGCTACTCAATTGGCCAGCATCGATTTCGAACCCGCCCGGCGAAGCGTCAAGCTCGTCGGCGAGGTGGCGCAGTAGCAATGTGGTGCTTGGCCCAACAACCGGCAGCCAGAATGTCTCGACATAGGACGACCGCGGGTCGTGACCGTCGACGGCGGTGTCATCGTCGAGTGTCATCACGCCGATAACGCCGATCTCGGGGGTGGCGGCACGACGCGAAGAGTCCCCATCGGGGACGGGCGAAACCGTGGTGGGTCGATCGACGCCTCTGAGCGAGGTGGCCACCGCTGCTGCTGGCACCGCCGGCGCCGCTGCCTGATTGGTTGGTGTGATTGGTGCAACGCTGAGCACAAGGGCCTCCGCCTAGCTGGTGTTGGATGTGGGTGTGGTTGGTCAGGCTGACTTGACGCGTTCGCCTGTGTCGGGATGATCTCCGGTAGCAACCAGTCAGGCCACTCTGCGGGGTTCGCTCCCGCTGGGTTCCCAGGGCGTTCTCGCCAGCTTCTATGTAGTTCTCAAGGCGTTCTCGGCAGCTTCTATGCAGTTCCCACGGGATTTTGCGCAGTTCTCAACGGTTTCTGGGTCGTCCCCGCACGGTTCGCAACCGGCGCAATTTGTCGGGGAAGCGGCGTTCTTGCGATGTGGGCCACGTTCGAGAAACGTGCGCAGCGCAGCGCGTAGAGTCACAGCTATGGCAGATTCTCTGGCGTTCGCTCGGTCGATTGTCGACCAGGCCACGTCTGTAGCAGTCCTTACGGGTGCTGGGATTTCGACCGACTCGGGCCTTCCCGACTTTCGCGGTCCCAAAGGCGTTTGGACGAAAGACCCCGAAGCTGAAAAGAAATCCCACATCGACTATTGGGTGAACGACGCCGAGCATCGCAAGTCGCGTTGGAAGGCCATGGCCGACGGACTCGCTTGGGCGCGGGTCGACCCCAACGACGGCCACAGGTCGCTGCTTGCGCTGGAACGCCGGGGGGTGCTGCACACGCTCGTAACCCAGAATGTTGATGGGCTGCATCAGCTCGCCGGAAGTAACCCGGACCTCGTTGTCGAGATCCACGGCACCACTCGGCGGGTTGTCTGCCTTGCCTGCGGCGAGGGTGATGACATGGCACATGCTCTCGATCGGGTTCGTGCCGGCGATGACGACCCGAAATGCCAACCCTGTGGTGGCCTCTTGAAGGCAGCCACGATCTCGTTTGGGCAGTCACTCGTCACCGCTTCTCTGCAGCGTGCCGAGGAGGCGGCGAAGGAATGCGACGTTCTGCTCGCTATCGGCTCAACACTTGGCGTCTTCCCGATCGCGCATATGGTGCCGTTCGCCGAGCATCACGGAGCCAAGATCGTCATCGTGAACGGCGAGCCCACAGGCTTCGATCATCTCGCGGACGTGACGGTCGACGGTTCGATCACTGAGGTCTTGCGGCTGCTGCTGGCTGACTGAGGCTCCGCCATGGCGTTGTACGATCCGGTGGTGCCGTCGTTTCGCGAGCTGCTCGCTGCCACCAAGAACGCGATCGAAGAGATCGATACGGCCGCGGGCCAGACTCGCGTCAACGCCGGAGCGCTGCTGATCGATGTCCGTGAGCCTCACGAGCATGCTCAAGGAGCGGTGCCTGGGTCGCTACACATTTCACGGGGTCAGCTCGAGTCGGGGATCGAAGCCCGAGTCGGCGACAAGTCCACAGAGATTGTGGTGATGTGCGCCGGTGGAGCGCGATCGGCCTTCGCCGCTCAAACGCTGACCCTGCTGGGTTATCAGCATGTTGTCTCGATGGACGGCGGCTTTAACAAGTGGAAGGACGAAGGGCGGCCTTGGCATGTCCCGGTCACGCTCACTGCCGAACAGCGCAACCGGTATCAGCGTCATCTACTTTTGCCAGAAGTCGGCGACGAGGGTCAGCTCAAGCTGCTCAACGCCAAGGTGCTATGCCTGGGCGCTGGCGGGCTGGGTTCACCAGCAGCCATGTATCTCGCTGCAGCAGGAGTCGGCACGCTCGGCATTGTCGATATGGACGTGGTCGATGCCTCGAACCTGCAACGCCAGATCCTGCACAACGTGGACCGGATCGGACAGCGCAAAGTAGATTCTGCTCGGGTCACCCTCACCGCGCTGAACCCGGACGTCAATGTCATTACCCACGATGTCCGTCTCGACGCAGCCAACATCATCGACATCATCGGTGGATACGACCTGATCGTCGACGGAGCCGACAATTTCCCCGTTCGATACATGCTCAACGATGCTTCGGTGAAACTCGGCATTGCGGTGGTGCACGGGTCGATTTTTCGGTTCGAAGGACAAGTGACGGTGTTCGACCCGAAAAATGGTCCGACCTACCGCGATTTGCTCCCGTCTCCACCTCCACCTGAACTGGCGCCGAGCTGCGCCGAAGCCGGCGTGCTCGGCGTGTTGCCTGGCATTGTCGGGTCGATCCAAGCTCTCGAAGCAATCAAGCTGATCTTGGGCCATGGCGACCCCCTCATCGGGCGCCTCGTGGCATTCGATGCAGCGGAGATGTCGTTTCGCGAATACAAGCTGAAGCCTGATCCGGCGAACCAGATCACCTGGCAGAATCGGGATCAGATCACGGTGGCAGAACTAGAAGGGCTTTGCTCACCGCAACCGTTTCACCTCGGCTGAACGACCGGCACTAGCCGGCCTCTAGCAGATCATTTTGATCCGGTGGTGGATTTGGTTGTGGCGGTGTTAGTCTTTCCGTCGTTCCGGTGGGCGGAGCAGGGGTTCTTGTAAAGAGAGCCATGTTTTCACGTACCCAGAAACAGCCCGTCGCCCGAATGGGTATCGCTCCGCTGAGGATCACTCGCCTCGTCGCCGCTGCGATGGTGTCCGTTGTTGCATTGATCGGCACTGTCGTGCCCGCAGTCAACGCGCAGGCTCAGGGCCCCGCCAACTTCGTGTTCGAAGGTCGGGGATGGGGGCACGGAGTCGGGATGAGCCAGAACGGCGCCCGGAATATGGCGACAGCTGGCTACGACCATGTCGGCATCCTCACCTTCTACTATCCGGACACAATCGTTGGTGTGGCGCCGTCACTCGGTGACATCAAGGTCCACATCGGCGATGCGCCCAGTGTGACCATGCGGTCAGCTGGCTCAATCTCGTTTGAGCGTGGCGGAACCACGATCAACTCGGTCGTCGGAAATGCAATCACGGTCGAAGCCCACGATGGCGGCCTCCAGATCGGATCGGTGTGGACCCCATCGCCAGACGGGCAACCCGTTGTCGTGTCATTCCCGCAGGTCATCAAGATCGATAACAACGGCCACAGCTACATGTGGGGCAAGCTGTTGCTGACCAACCACAACGGCAAAGTCCGGGTCATTGAACAGCTCTCACTAGAACAGTACGTCGCCGGTATCAGCGAAATGCCCGCAGCCTGGCCGCTCGAAGCGCTCATGGCCCAGGCCATCGCAGCCCGCACCTATGCGCACAACGTTGCGCTTCACCGCCGTAGCTCGCCTGCCTGGGAACAGGACTACGACATCAGCGCAACCACCGTCGACCAGAATTACATCGGATGGGATGCACAAGACGGCGAATTTGACCTGAAGTGGATTGCGGCAGTCAAAGCGACCGCGGGAGTCGAAGTCGTCGACGCCAATGGTCCGATCCGGGCGTATTACGCAGCATCGAACGGTGGCTACACCGAGACTGCAAAATATGTCTTCAACTTTGACGCGGGCTACACCGTTGCTGGGCCCGACCAGTGGGATGCTGGCGGTCATCCGTGGAGCGAGTGGAGCCGGACGTACTCGCGAGAATCGCTGAGCCGATGGCTCAATGCCGACAATGCAACCGCGGTGGGCACAGTGCAGAGCTTGACCGTGACGGGCGGTGCCGGTGCATCGGCTCGTCTCGATCGCGCACCGGTCGAGATCGTTGGCTCTGATGGCACCAAGACGGTTTCGGGCAAGAAGCTTATGTTGGTGATCAACGCTGGTGTCTTCGGTGAAGGCGGCGGACTCTCTCAGCACCTCCCGGGCACGTTCGTGACTCTCGGTAACGGCACGGGTGCGGGCCTGCCCCAGCCGAGCGGTAGTTCAGCGCCTGATGGGGCTTCACAGCTTCCGGTTGTCGACGCCAACGATCATGAAGCCGATTCGCCTGCACCGAATGACGACGCAAGCGATGAAACGAGCGCCGACGATGCGGCTGATGTCGACGGGCCTCCTCCGGGTTGGACCCCGGCTCCGGGTACCGGTGTTGAGCCGATCCAACGCGAGCAGGCACCTGGCGACGACGCTGAAGAATCTGAACAAGAAGCGACAGAGGGTGCCGCTGGTGCGGACACCTCTGGCGATGCGCCGGACAGCGACGCCGAGACCACCGAAGCGACATCACCGACGCCGCCACCGGACTGGACCCCCGAGCCTGGCACCGGCGTCGAGCCATCATCGATCGACACCGACACCGACACCGACACCGACAGTGACGTTGATAACGGGGATGCAGCTGACGGGGATGAATCGGCCGAGGAATCGACCACCGACACACTTCGAACAGCAGCGCCCACGCCGCCACCAGACTGGACACCAGAACCGGGAACCGGCGTACCTCCGATACGTCGCGACGCTCCGGTTGAGACCGCAGCCGATCCAGTTTCGTCAGGGCCGAGCACGGTTGTGCTTCTCGGCGCAGACGGCGACACGCTGATCCTCACCACGTCGGTGTCTCTTGTCGAAGTCCCGACGGACCTCGAGGCTGAAGTGGCCCGCCAGTCCGCAGCGTTGACAGACGAGATCGTGCTCGCTCGCTTTGCTGATTTCGACCTGGCTTCGTTTACGGCCGATCAGTCAGACCTCGACCTCAACGGTGTCTGTGCCAAGCGCGCCGACGAGGTGATTGTGTGTTTGCCGACGGTTGTCTTTGAAGAACTGTTCGCACAAGCTGTAGCGGGGGAGTAGGGGCTCATCTGACCTTGCCCGGCGACCTCGCGGTCGTCGGGCGGGCAGACTTGGCCACATGGTCGTTGTTTCCTCGCCCTCCTTTGGCGGCTTGTTTCCGGACCATCAGGTCGCTGCGTTTACATCTGAGAGCGACGAATCGCACATCGGCTCGCTTGTCGGCATCGAAGCCGACCCGCTGGCCGACATGTCGCAGAATCGGCGCAGCGAATATGCGACGGCGCGGGCATGTGCCCGGTCGGCTATCGCAGAGGTCATGAACAACGCTGTTCACGAGGTCGATCCCGTGGGGCGAGGTGATCGTGGTTCGCCGGTCTGGCCACCCAGTTTGACGGGTTCGATTTCGCACAACCGGGGCTTTTGTGTCGCAGTTGCGGCCCCCCGAGCGCTGACCCCTGGTAGCGACACAACTATCGGTATTGATGTCGAAACGATTGACCGACTACGGCCCGAGCTGGCTCGACGGATCGTCTTCGGCAGCGAGCGCAGCGAGATCGGCATGCTCGAACCTGCCGAGGCGCAACGCCGTCTGGCGTTGATCTTTGCGACGAAAGAGGCGTTCTACAAGTCTCAATTTCAACACACCAACACCTGGCTTGGATTCGACGCAATCACAGTGTCTGGTGCCTCGGGAACCATCGCGGTCACACTCGGGCCCATCGCCTCATCCCTGTTGGGTGCCTGTCGCGTCTCGGCAAACGCAATCGAGGTCGGGCCCCGGATTGCCGTCGGGGTTACCGTCGGACGGATAGTCTCGCGGCCGTGACGAAGCTCGTGATCATTGGCGGGGGCCCCGCCGGCAACAGTTGTGCGACCTATGCGGCCAGGTTTGGTGCCGAGGTCACCATGATCGAGGACCAGATCGTTGGTGGTGCGGCGCACCTACTCGACTGCGTGCCTTCCAAGGCGATGATCGCCACCGGCGGAGCGATGGCATTTCTGCGTCGCAGCGAAGGTATGGGTCTGGCCGACGTCGAGCCGCGGATCGACCTCTCGGCACTACGGCACCGGCTTGATGGCATTCAGGACCGGCTATGCCGCTCGACAACGAGCCTGCTCGAATCACAAGGCGTGCGCATCGTCAACGGCCGAGGATCGCTGCTCGGACCAAACCTGGTTCGTGTCACCACCGCCGACGGCGAAGAGGACATCGAAGCTGACGTCATCGTGCTCAGCACCGGCAGCAGGCCGCGCATCCCTGATTGGTGCGCCGCCGACGGCTCGCGGGTTCTGACGACCCGGCACGCGTATCCACCGCCCGAAATTCCTGAGCATCTCGTTGTCGTCGGCTCTGGCGTAACGGGCGTTGAGTTCGTGCACATGTTCCAATCGTTCGGTTCTGAAGTCACGCTCATCGTGAGCCGTCAACAGGTGCTTCCGGGCAAAGACCCTGAAGTGGCTGCGGTGCTCGAGGAGAACTTCATTGAGCGAGGGGTGAACCTGTTGAAAGGGGCCCGGGCAACATCGATCGAAGCCAGCGGATCGGCTGTCGTGGTGACGTGCGACGACGGGCGAGTAGTCAACGGAAGCCACGCGTTGTTGGCGATTGGCTCGATCCCCAACGGCGATGGACTGGGCCTTGAGGAAGTCGGCGTCGAAACCACCTGGGGATATGTCGATGTCGACGCCGACTGCCGGTCGTCAGTGCCGTCGATCTTCGCTGCAGGTGACCTCAGCGGCAAGCTGCCGCTGTCTTCGGTTGCCTCGATGCAGGGACGCAAGATCGCCGAGACGATCATGGGGCGAGCCACCCACGGTCTGAACCAGGTCGACTACGACAAGGCTGCGTCAGCCATCTTTACCGAACCCGAGATCGCAGACGTCGGTATGGCCGAAGCCGATGCGTTCGCCGAAGGACGCAAGATCCGCGTGACCAAGGTGCCATTCGCGACATCGGCCAAAGCGCTCATCAACGATGATCCGCGAGGATTTATCAAGATCATTTCCGATCCAGCTACCGGTGTGGTGCTCGGCGGGTCGATCGTCGGACGACATGCCGCTGAGCTCATCGCCGTCGTGTCGATTGCCGTCACAGCTGGACTAACCGTGCGAGACCTCTACGACAGCTTGCTGGTGCATCCGACCCTCGCTGAGGTCATCACCGACGCCGCCGAGTGACCGAGCGGGGCTCGGCCTCTGGCGAGGACCGTTTCAGCGATCCGCTGGCGTCGATCGGACAACGAATCGGGTCTCGGCTACTTGACTGGTTTGTGCTGTTGGCGGTGTGGCTGCCCATTGGGGCGCTCACGGCCGAGCGCAATGACGATGATGTTCTGAGTTACCCGCTCTGGGCCCGGATCGCGTGGGCCGCAGTTGTCGTCGCCTACGAGGTGGGGTTCGTTGCGCAACGAGGGCAGACACCTGGCAAGCACCTGGTCGGCATCGGCATCGTGTCGGCCGCTACAGGTCAACGCCTGAGCGTGCCGGCTGCGTCTGCTCGCGTGGCGCCGGTGATTATCGCAATGTCGGTGTTCTTCGTATTTTTCCCGGTCGCGATGGTGTTCGTGTATTTCAGCGCAGCGTTCATGGCCGATCGCCGGGGCGTGCTCGATCGGCTGGCCGGTTCGGCGGTCGTGCAGACCCGCCAGGGGCCCGCAGCAACCTGATCAGGCTTCGATCACCATGACGAGGTCGCCGCCGCCAACTGAATCGCCTTCGCTCACCTTGATCTCGGTGACGGTGCCAGCGATATCGGCTGCGATGTTGTTCTCCATTTTCATCGCCTCGAGAACGAGCAGCGTGTCACCGGCTTCGACCGAGTCGCCAACGGCAACCGAAATCGACACGACCGTGCCCTGCATGGGCACAGCGATCTGACCGTTTCCGGCACCGGCCGAACCTGAGGAGCTCGCACGGCGGCGGGAAGCAGTCCCGGTCGGAGCAGATGCAGCGGCGGTCTCAGGAACCCACACCGATACAGCGAACCGGCGCCCGTCGACCTCGACCGGAACATCGCGACGCACACGAGGTTCAGATTCGTCGCCAACGCGGAATTCGTCAGCATGGGCATGTACCCCAGACAGATCGAGGGTTTCTTCGACCCACTTCGTCGAGTGGCGCACGTCAGCGAAATCGTCATGGCGAAGAATCGCCAAATCGGCAGGAATGGTCGTCGCAACGCCGGCGACTTCGAGTTCTTCGAGCGCTCGGATCGTGCGGCCAATCGCGGTGGGTCGATCGTGGCCCCAGCAGACCAACTTGCCGATCAGATTGTCGTAGTACTGGCTGATCTC
>CALDYC010000062.1 GCA_937941245.1 uncultured Acidimicrobiales bacterium
GGCCGTCTCGTCAGCCACGTCGAGTGCAACACCACGAGCTGGCGAACCGATCTCGGCCGCTACCTGCGCCGCCTTGTCGCCGTCAACGTCTGCGACGACAACAAGTTTGGCTCCTTCGGCTGCAAAGAGACGAGCCGACTCTCGGCCGATGCCGCTAGCTCCGCCCGTAACGACGGCGATTCGATCCTGAAGTTCCATGCTGTCGACACTACGGCACGACTCGTAGCGGCCCGAGTTGCGGTCGGCCACAACGCTGCTTCGACCTGGCAGATACTGCTATGCCCTGCAGAGATGGCGCCGATCTAGAGCCACTGCGAATCATCGACTGCCTTTGTCGGCTCTCAGACAGACGGGGTCGGCAGTCGCTGCTGCCCTATCTGTCGCCGGTGCGGTTTGCTTTGCCAATCGGGCCTTTCGGCAGATAGTGAGCAAAATAGCTCAGCATTTGCCACATCCACCGTTGGGTAGAGTTAGCCAAGAACGACTTGGAGTAGACGGTGGCGAACGCGCAAAGCAACGGCATGACGATCGAATACCAGGTCGCCGGTGATGGAGCGCCTCTACTACTTGTTATGGGCTTGAGCGGCCAGCTCACCGACTGGCCCGCCGGGTTCGTCGATGCAATCGTCGCCCGCGGGTTCCGCGTGATCACGTTCGACAATCGCGACATCGGCCTGTCGACAAAAACCGACTGGTCCCCTCCGAGCCAACTTGCATCATTGTGGGCGATGATCACCCGCCGCCCGGTCAAAGGCGTCGGGTATACCGTCGCCGATATGGCCGACGACGCCGCCGGCTTGCTCGACCACCTCGACATCGACCGGGCTCATGTCGTCGGCATGTCGATGGGCGGCATGATTGCTCAGGAGATAGCCATTCGCCACCCCGAGCGGGTGCTATCGCTGTGTTCGATCATGTCCAACACAGGTGACCGACGAACGGGCGGAGTCGCACTATCGCTGCTCCCCAAAGTCATGCGTCATATGCGTCCGACACCCGAAAGCGCGGTCAAAGATGCCGTGGCGATCGCCGGCCATGTCTCGGGCCCTCACTTCGATGAGAAGCAGGCCCACGAGATGATTTCACGAAGCTTCGCGCGCAACTTTTGCCCCGATGGCATTGCTCGCCAAACTGCCGCGATCGCAGGTTCACGGGACCGGACAGAGCTCCTTGGCTCGGTGACGGCCCCCACACTGGTCGTTCATGGGCTCGTCGATCCGCTGGTAAAGCCCTCTGGTGGTGTGGCAACAGCCAAGGCCATACCGGGAGCGCGATTGCTTGCCTTGCCCGACATGGCGCACGATCTGCCACGTCCCCGCTGGACCGAAATGCTTGACGCACTCGTCGCGAACACCAAACGAAACGCTTCTCTCGCAGCCCCAGCGTGAATCCCTGACTTGAGAACCCGGCCGTGACGACTGAACGAGTAGACCCGAGGACACCGACCGGGTTTGTGCCGCAGCACGTCGACACGTCGATCGTCGAACTGCCTGTTGGCTTTATCGATGCCATGAGTTCGGCCGAATCGACTGACGACATTTTGCGCGTTGCCGCGACCTGGGTTCCGGCTCTGATACCACTTGCCACATCGAGCGTGGCGCTCGTCACCGCGGACGACACTGAACTCGAGCTGTTCGCTCTGGGCGGCTCTGCGGTGCTGCCGCTCGGACTACGTTTGCAAATCGATGGGTCCCTGACCGGGCGAGCAGTTCGCACCAGGCAAACCATCGTCACGCCGAACATACTCGACGAAACCGGAACCGAGCTCGGACCGCTTGCAGCGGACGGTGTCCGCTCGGTTCTCAATGTCCCAATCATCGGCGGCTCGATCTGTTTCGGAACCCTGAACGCCGCACACAGCGAAGAGGACTTCTTTACCGACCCCAGCGTTCGGCTTCTGTCGACAATTGCACGACTCGTTGGGCTTCAGCTTCGGGTGCACACCCAGATCGCGAGCCAAACCCACGCCGCTCGTACCGATGTTCTCACCGGGCTCCTCAACCGTCGGGCCATCCTGGATCACCTTGCCGAACGTTTACAGGACCATGAAGCAGCACCTCCGGCGATCCTTTTCATCGACCTCGACGGCTTCAAGGCGGTAAACGACAGCCACGGTCACGCAGCCGGTGACGCCATGCTCGTCGAAATGGCGCGACGGTTCGAAGGTGTCTTGCGGACCGAAGATGCCCTTGGTCGCCTCGGGGGCGACGAGTTCCTTGTGGTGTGCGATGAAGGCGTCGACGGTCACCGAGCCATGCAAATTGCAGACCGCATCACCGAGGCCTGTGTCGAGCCGTTCGGATTCGGTTCGTTCTCCATTAGCCCCGGCGCAAGTATCGGCGTCGCCGCTGCACGGTCCCGATCCCACACCGCAGCGCAACTGCTCAACGAAGCCGATGCAGCGATGTACCTCGCGAAACGGAACCGGACTGGACCAGTCCGTGCAGACGCTCACATCGAAGCTCGCACCGCCCGCATCGGGGCGGTGGATCGCGAGCTCGACGCGGCGATGGAGTCCGGGCTGATCAGCTTCCACTACCAACCCGTCCGGCACCTCACCACAGGCGAGATCCTTGGCGCCGAAGCGCTGCTGCGCTGGGATCACCCAGTCCATGGCATGATCTCGCCGTTCGAGATCATTGGACGTGCTGAGATGACCGGCCGCATCGAGGCACTCACCGCGTGGTCGCTCGACACGGTCTGTCGAACGTGGGCATCGTTGAGCAAGGAGTTTCCACACTTCTGGGAAAAGGCCGCCTCGTTCAACCTCAGCCCGCAGCAGCTGAGCTGGCGCGGCTACTGCGACATGCATTTGGAGACGATCGAACGACACGGGCTGCGGCGACACGATGTGATCGTCGAAGTCGTCGAATCGGGCACAATCGATGTTGGGACTGCCGCCGAAGCCACTCTGCAACAGCTGGGCAGCGAAGATGTCATCATTGGATTGGACGACTTCGGTACCGGCCACCACGCGCTCGGATACTTCACTCGGTTCCCGATCCACGCGATTAAATTCGACCGATCGTTGATTATGGAACTTCCAAAATCGTCATCAGCACGTTCAATCGTCAAGGGACTTGCGCATATCGCGGCTGAAATCGGCATTACCGCGGTTGGCGAAGGAATCGAGACCCAAGCCGAAGCTGACATTTGTGTCGAACTCGGCCTGGAACAGGGACAAGGCTTCTTGCTGGCCCGGCCGATGCCTATTGACGACCTACGTGCCTTGATTCGCCACGAAACTCCACAGCGACCCTGAGCCACAGCACGCCGCAGCACCTGTTACGAATCAGTCGTTTCTGAAGCTGCGCACTCCCATCGCCATGCACCCCATCGCGAGAACCGCTGCCAGCGCCCCGAGCAAAGGCACCAGATCCGAGTCCCCGCCGCGGTCGATCGTAATCGTCGAGGCCAGATCAGCAGAATCCGCTGCGAGCGATTGTGGGGGCGGCGGAGCGCTACCCGATTCGTCTTGCGCTTCGCCGCGGTCGTTGGCTGCGGACTGAGCGACGTCGGGGGCGGCTTCCGCTCGTTGCGGCGTCGCCTGTGCAGGTTCAGATGTGATCGGTGTTGGCTGTGTTGGAGGGAACGTCGTTGATGTTGCCGTTGGTGTTGCCGACGGTTTGGGCACCTCGGTGGGTGTCGCTGCAGCGGGCGTCTCGGCGTCCTCTGCGTCGACGGTCGGCAAAGCTGCGGCTGGCTCGCTAGGTGAGATCGACTCGGTCTCGGCTGGAGCCACTGATGGTTCGGGGGTTGATGGCACAGCCGTCGGGTCTGGAGTCGCTGGAACAGGTGTTGGCTCACCAACTGACGGGTCGCGGGGATCAGCGTCTGCTTGGTTCGCTACACCGTCGCCATCGATATCGATGTCGCACACGTCGCCATCGCCGTCGTCGTCAAGGTCAGCTTGATCGGGGTTGGCAATCCCGTCGCAGTTGTCTGGCTCTGGTTCGCCAAGCCCGTCACCGTCGGTGTCGACTGTTGTGACGATCGGCCTCGCGATCGCCAACGGCGCGTCGACCATATTCTCGTCGATCTGGCGAGTGACGCCGCCATAGGTCCGGGTCACGTTCAGTCGGTACTGATGCATGCGGGCGTTGGTCCACAACGAATCCGGCGGCGTCTCGAGACCAAGCAGAGTTGGAACGCCGCTGCCGGTTGACACCCACACCGCATCGGGTTCATCAAATCCGCTTCGGCCGAGCGCTTCGGTGACGTCGGTCATTGCCGAGGTGCGCGACCCGTAGAGACCCGAGACATACCCGGCACCATGCAGCCCTTCGGTCCAACCGTCCAGGAACGCGATGATCGCACCGGTACAGCCCGGCCGGTAGCCCTCAAGGTCGTAGTAGATCGGCGTACCTTGACCCATACCTAGATCCTGGACCGACCTCACTGCATCGGCAGCTGCGGCAAATCCCTGGCTTCGAGCGGTGTCTGGATCAGCCGACATCGAGTTGTAGCTCGCAGTCCGGCATAGCTGCGGTGCTTGCAGTCCGACGTAGATCGGAATCAACCGCCAACCGGCTGCGAAGACCTGGTCCACCCACGATCGAGTCAGATTCGTTTGTACCTTGTCGGCCCGATTATCGAATTCTTCGTCCACATCGATGTAGACGCCGGCCGTGTTGAATGGCGAATAGGTCTTCCACGCCGCCATTTCAGAAAGCGTCATCGCTGATTTCGCATCGAACGCGGTACCCAACGGCGCATCGGGTGGCGGCGGTGCAACCGCACCACTAAACGAAAACGTGACGGTCCGACCAGATGAACGTCCGGTGACCGTGACGGTCCAGTCCTTGGGTGAGTCACAGCTCCACACCATCGAGACAGAGCCGTCGCTTTCTGCGACCCGATTCGAGAACACGCCCCCGAGCTCAGGCGAGCTGAATCGCACATCTTCACCCGGTTGCAGCCCGAAAACGCCGCCAAGTGGCCGGGTCCCACCATCGCAAATGAACGGGTTCTCGACCAGGTCGACGGCGAGCGTGCCTTGCATCGCGGCCTGAGCGAATGGGGCGCTTCGTGCCATGGAGACAATCGAGACGAGGACTACCCAAACACCGAGAACCGCGGTCAGGCGCCGGAAATGGCGACGTGTCAGGTGCCTCATCGAACGACGACAGTACAACGTCATCCGTGGCTGGTTCCGGCACCCAATCGACCGGTCAGCTTCGGACCAGATCTCTGCCAGCGACTACCGTCGTCTCGCAACCCACTGGTGGAGATCTGATGAACACCGACATCGACCAAAACGAACTCAAGTTGTTCAGTCTCAAGGTCTGGAACTACAAGATGGGCGAACAAGTGTCGCTCATGATTCATCTGGGTGATCGCCTCGGTATGTACAAGGCAATGGCCGGGAGCGGGGCCATGGATTCGCACGCTGTCGCAACCGCCTGTGGTTTACACGAGCGCTTCGTGCGGGAATGGATGCTCGGCCAAGCTGCCGCGGGCCTGATCGAGCGGCATGCAGACGGAAGCTGCTCGCTCAGCCATGCTGGTGCTGCGGTCCTCTCGGACGAGAACGATTCACTGTCGTTCGCAGGTGGAGCGTTCCGGGGCGGGATCGAGCCCGAGGTCATCGACCGCATTGCCGATTCGTTCCGGACCGGCATTGGCCTGACCTATGAAGAACAGGGACCGCGGGCAGCAGCTGGCATGGCCCGCATGACTGGACCGTGGTCGCGTCTCGGGCTTCTGTCCCACGTGCTGCCGGCACTCGACGGCGTTGTTGACAAACTCAACGCAGGGGCATCGGTCATCGACATTGGTTGCGGCGGCGGGGTCATGTTGACCACGCTTGCGCAGGCATTTCCCAATGCCACCTGTGTCGGCTATGACCCATCGGGAACGGCCCTCGACATCGCCCGCATACGAGCCAGCGAGATGGGACTCACCAACGTGTCCTTTGTCGAGGCATCGGGCGAAGACCTCACCGGCGACGCTGAGCACGATCTCATCATGACGTTCGACTGCATGCACGACATGGCATTCCCCGACCGCACTGCGGCAGCGATTCGCAATGCCATCGCAGATGACGGAACGTGGCTACTCAAAGACATCAGGTCGTCAGGCGACTTTGATCAGGACAGCCGAAACCCGCTACTCGCTCTGTTATACGGTTTCTCAATCATGTCCTGCTTGCAATCGGCGATGTCTGAACCCGGCGGGGCCGGTCTCGGAACGCTCGGGCTCCACGCCGACGCGGCACGCGACCTAACGGCCTCTGCGGGGTTCACGCGGTTCGATGTGCACGACCTCGACGACGCGTCGAACCTGTATTACGAAGTCCGGCTTTGATCACACCTCACTTTGGGTCGAACCGCAGCTAGCACTCGTTAGGTGCTCTAGCATCTGCGTGAGTATCCCTAACTGGCGGTCTAACTCTGGCCTGCCTTGCTTGCTGCAACAGCACCGATCAGGAGTGTCATGGCTGAGCTTCCGTCCAGCGCCCACGTTGTCATCGTCGGCGGCGGCATCATCGGCGCAAGCGTTGCGTACCACCTCAGCCTGCGCACAGACGCAGAGATCGTGCTGGTTGAGCGCAACACATTGACCAGCGGAACGACATGGCACGCAGCGGGTCTGGTCGCCCAACTTCGCGCCACCCAGAACATGACTCGGCTGGCGTCATATGGCGGCGAGCTCTACGAACAGCTTGAATCCGACGGCTACCCGACCGGGTTCAAGCGCACGGGCTCGATCGCCGTAGCTGCCGACCACGAGCGGCTCGAAGAGCTCGTGCGAGGCGCCGATATGGCGAGTTGTTTCGGCGTTGATGTCCAGCAGGTCGATGTCGAGACCTTGGCCACACATTGGCCGCTGATGCACACCGACGACCTCGTCGGTGGTGTGTGGGTACCACGAGACGGTCAAACCAGCCCGGTCGACACCACGATGGCGCTTGCCAATGCAGCAAAGGCACATGGTGCTCGGATCATCGAAAACGTTGCCGTCGCCGACATCACAACCGCCAACGGACGGGCGACTGGGGTGGTCACCTCCGACGGTCACCACATCGCCGCTGACAAGGTCGTGACCTGCGCAG
>CALDYC010000063.1 GCA_937941245.1 uncultured Acidimicrobiales bacterium
ACCCACTTCTCCGAACCGCATGACAAACGACTCGATAGATACGGCATTTCTTACCGGAAGCGAGCACGGCCTCGCCGCGGCCTACGAGCAACACAGTTCACTCGTACACACGCTGTGCGCCCGAGCCCATCCGGCCGCCGCCGCTGACCTCACTCAGGAAGTCTTCCTGGCGGCGTGGCGGGCCCGGGAACACTTTGACCCCGCACGGGGCCCGCTGGGAGCATGGATCGTCGGGATCGCCAAGAACAAGATCATCGACTTGTACCGCCATGACGCGAGACGGATCCCCCATCAAGCGACAAGCTCCGATGCCGTCGAACGGATCGACGATCCGTCCCAACCCATCGAGGATCTCGCCGACCGGCTCCTCGTTACCGAAGCGCTTCGCACACTCCCTATCCGCACTCGACAGGCTGTCGAGCTTTCCTTCTTTGAACAGATGACCCACGCACAAATTTCTGAAGTAACAGGCAATCCCCTCGGAACCGTGAAGAGCGATATCCGCCGGGGCCTGGCACGTCTGCGCCGCTACCTCGAGGCAGCATCATGACTGATCCACTATCCGCCCACTGGTCCGACGACGATCTCGCGGACATCCTTAGCCAGATCGAACCCCACGATCACGACAGGATTGCTCCGCCACCGCAGGTGTGGGAGAACATCCTCACCGAGCTCGAGGTTGAGACCGCCGCCGCCGAAGCGGTAGCACGAAGGTCGATCACTGCCCGATCATGGCGAGCCGTGCCGCTCGCTCTTGTTGCGGCCTCGGTGCTTGCGGCGGTGATCGTTGGCGGAACGGTTCTCACCCGGACTACGGACGACCCTCCGACGCCACTCGCCGCAGCCCAGCTGTCGAACGACGATCTTGGCGAGCCGACCGCAACGCTGGGTGCCGCCAACCTGCGGTGCGAGGACAGCATCTGCCATATTGACCTGGATCTCGATGGTCCGCTTCGGTCGTCAGGCGACGACGTCGAGCTATGGATCATCAATGACACGGTCACCGACATGCATTCGCTCGGTCTGGTCGATGGTGATGGGACCTTCGAGATCCCACCAGGCGTTGACCCTGATGACTTTCCAATCGTCGACCTTTCGTTCGAGCCACGAGATGGTGACGCAACCCATAGCGGGCGCAGCGTGCTTCGCGGCGTCCTCGAATCTGCGTAACCGGTTTCGCGGGCATCGCTCGCCTCACGTACCCTGAGGACATGGCAGATAGCACCACTACTGACGTTGCAGCAGAAGTTTCGGCCTGGCTCGAAGCGAATTGGGACCCTCAACTCACGGTAGGCGAATGGTGGCAGCTGCTCGCAGACAGCGGCTATGCCCACCCCATGCTTCCCGAACATGCTGGAGGCAAGGGTTGGAGTCAAAGCCAGGCCAACACTGCCCTGCGCACCATGGCGTCGATGGATGTGCTCGGCCCGCCGCCCGGCCTCGGCTACATGCTTGCTGCACCGACCATCGCCGCACACGGCACCCAAGAGCAGATCGATCGGTATATCCCCAAGATCCTCAACGGCCAAGAAGCGTGGTGTCAACTCTTCTCCGAGCCATCTGCAGGCTCAGACCTTGCCGGCCTGAACACCAAAGCCGATCGTGACGGCGAGGAGTGGATCGTCACCGGTCAGAAAGTGTGGACATCTCAAGGCCATGCCGCGGATCTCGGCATGCTCATCGCCCGGACTGATCCCGATGCGCCCAAACATCGTGGCCTGTCGTACTTCGCCATTTCGATGGATCAGGACGGCGTCGACGTACGTCCACTCAAAGAAATGACCGGTCGCACGTTCTTTAGCGAAGTCTTTATGGACGAAGCTCGCGTGAACGACAGCGAACGCCTCGGCGATCTCGGCGACGGCTGGCGGGTCGCCAACACCACGCTCATGGTCGAACGCACGAGCATCGGCGCCGGCGCAACGGGCGTCGCCGCCGCTGCTCCTGGGCAGAAAATGCAACAATTCGACCGAATCGCCGGAGACGTCGTCGCCAAGTCCAAAGAGAGTCGGGCCGAAGGACATGCACCTGGTGTCGGCATGAAGCTGTTTGATCGCTATGTCGAACTCGCTCGCAAGCTCGGCCGCATCGATGAACCAGTTCTGCGCGACCGCCTGGCACATCTGTACTCCATGCTGCAGATCAACCGCCTGAACATGCAGAGGGCGCGAGCAAAGAGTCAACGCACCGGGGCCGAACCCAACATCGCCAAACTCTGGAATGGTGAACACCACCGTCAGTTCCGCGACATCGGCCTGGACATCATTGGGGCTGACGGCATGCTTGCCCCTTCCGCAAGCCAGACCGATCCAGCAGTGATCAACGTCGCCCTCAATGCCCAGGCACCACCGATCTACGGCGGCACCGACCAGATCCAGCGCAACATCATCGGCGAACGGGTGCTTGGCTTGCCAAAAGAGCCGGGTCACGACAAGAACATGCCGTACAGCGAGCTACCAAAGAACCAATAGCAGCCCATGCGCACGCGCAGCGCTGCTATCTGTGTGGTGTTGTTTGACCTTGATGGCGTGATTCGCCACTTTGACCCCGCCCACGCCACCGAGGTCGAACGGCGCCACAATCTCACTGGCGGAGCTCTTCTCGCAGCAGCATTCGCACCGGATCTGGGACCAGATCTCGTGAGCGGCAAAATCACCCACGCGGAATGGGTGACTCAGATTGGTGCCCGGCTACACAATCCTGCGGCCGTCGATGAGTGGCTCAGCAACCGGGGCGCCGTCGACCCAAACATTATTGCCCTCATCGATGAGCTTCGCCGTGCATCGCTCACCGTTGCGGTCTTGACCAACGGCACCAACATCAGCTCGCAAGAGTGCATCGATTTGGGTCTGGACAGCCACGTCGATGCCTTCTTCAGCACCGCTGATATTGGTTGGCCGAAGCCCGACCATCGCTCGTACGCCCACGTGTGCCGCGAGCTCCAGGTTGACCCAAATCAGGTCTTCTTCACCGACGATTCGGTGGCAAATGTCGAGGCAGCACGTGCATTTGGCATGCACGCCGAACCGTTCTCGACCGTTGCAGAACTGCGCCGCCGGCTCGGCGCACGTGCCGTGATCTGACCGGGCTCCAAACGATCGGCAATCAACAGATCGATAACGCGCCACTTCTGTGCCAGAGCTGCTACGTTTTGCGAAATCGTTTCGACAGCCGAAACACCTCCGCTTTTTAAGGTAGGGACAATGACCTCAACACTTCGTTCAATCCTCACTCTCGCTTTCTGCCTGGTGCTCGCCGCCGCGCTGAGCGTGACTGGCGCACAGCCAGCTTCGGCCCAGGACTACGGCACGCAGAACTACAACACGCAGCAGTCGTACCCAGGCGGGTTCACCACCTCCGCAAGCCAGACGACATCGAACACCCCTTCGGGCTCGCTGCCAAGCAACATCGATGCCACCACAGGCGAGGGCGCAGCCAGCGATGGCGCGTCACAGCCAAACCTTGCGTTCACCGGTAGCGAAGCACAGACCCTCGGTCTGGTCGGCTCCGGCCTCATCCTGGCTGGTGCAGCAGTCACCGTCGCTGCTCGCCGCCGCAACAGCTGATCAAACCCATCACAATCTGTGACGGCTAAAGCCGGGGCAACCTCGCGTTGCTCCGGCTTTGCCCTTTTTGCTTGGCTGTTTGTTGCCGCGCTGGCCGTATTAACGAGCTGCGCATCACCGCCTGAGCGAATTGGGCTGCGGGTCTTCGCTGCATCGTCGCTCACTGATGTGTTCGCCGAGATCGAAGAACAGTTCGAAGCTGATCACGTCGATGTCGATGTCCAGCTCAACGTCGCCGGAAGCGCTTCGCTTCGCGAGCAGGCTCTGGCTGGCGCCCCCGTCGATGTCATCGCCGTTGCCAACCGAGACATTATGACAACGCTGATCGAAGCATCGGTGGTTCGCGGCGTCCTCGACTTCGCGACCAACGAACTGGTCATTGCGGTTCCGTCGGGCAACCCAGGCGAAGTGGTCGGTCTTGACGACTTTGCACGCGATGATCTGCTCATTGGACTGTGTGCCGAAGGGGTCCCGTGCGGCGACCTGGCGGAGCGCACTCTCGATACTGCCGGGGTACAGGCCTCTATCGATACCCGTTCCTCCGGTGTTCGGGGACTCGTCACTCGACTTGAGGCCGACGAGCTCGATGCAGCCCTGGTGTACCTGACCGACGTCAACGATATTCGGCTGGAACACATCACACTGCCCGACAACCTTCGTACTCAGATTCGCTATCCCATTGCCGTGGCACGAGATAGCACCCAGCCAACAACCGCCCAAGCCTTCATACAGTTCGTAACCAGCGAGCGCGGGCAGGCCATCATGCGCGAGTCCGGTTTCGGCCCCCGGTGAGGGTTCGCCGTGCACCCGCAGTTCGTACCTCGACCGCTGCTCGACGTTCAACCGCTAAGCGCCATCGGGTTCGGCCGCCACGCGGCCTGACGGCCGTTGCGCTTCTCGGAACTGCGCTGTTCGCGGTGCCGGTGCTTGCACTGCTATTCGAGGTTCCGTGGACGAGACTGCCATCGCTACTTCGCTCCGACGTCGTGTCCGACGCCCTGCGGGTCTCGGCTATCAGCTCGCTTGCGGCGACTGCCATCTCCGCGGTCCTCGGCATACCAGTGGCCTGGTTTCTCGCCCGCGGTTCCGGCCCTGGGCGATCCGTAATTCGAGCCATTGCGACGCTCCCGATGGTGATTCCTCCGGTGGTTGGCGGTGCTGCCTTGCTCTATGCATTCGGCCGACGGGGGCTCATCGGCGAGTTTGTCAACGATGCAACCGGCTTGCTGCTCCCCTTCTCGCTTTGGGGCGTGATCATCGCCAATACGTTCGTCGCTATGCCCTTTCTGGTCGTGACTGTCGAAGGAGCGCTACGCAATCTCGATCCGGACCACGAGCGCGCCGCAGCCTCGCTCGGAGCTCACCCGTGGACGGTGTTTCGGCGCATCACGCTTCCGCTGATTGGGCCGTCGGTGCGAGCTGGTTTGATCCTGGTTTGGGCGCGCTCGTTGGGCGAGTTCGGAGCCACGGTCACCTTTGCCGGAAATCTGCAAGGCCGAACCCAGTCGCTTCCGTTGGCCGTGTTCGTGGCGCTTGAATCCGACCGCGATGCTGCCGTAGCGATCAGCCTGGTGCTGATTGCGATCTCGTTTGTCGTGCTCATCATCCTGCGAGACCGATGGTGGCACCAGCCATGACTTCGGGACTCGTCGCAGACCTTCGAATGACCGTCAATGACGGGTTCGACCTCGCCGTCACGTTGACGATCGGCCACGGTGAGACGGTCGCTCTACTTGGGCCAAACGGCGCCGGCAAGTCCACCACCGTGAACGCATTGGCTGGATTTCTGCCCATCGACCATGGACACATCTCGTTGAACGGTCGCTCACTCGATGACGGCGCAAAGACGTTTATCCACCCTTCACACCGGCGAATCGGCGCTGTGTTTCAGGGCGGGCTTCTCTTTCCCCACCTGACAGTTCAAGAGAACGTGGCGTTTGGCCTATCGGCCGGATCTGACCTCCGAGCCGACGTCGACGACTGGCTCGGCGCGCTCGGCATTCGCGACCTCGCCGATCGTCGACCTGCTCAGCTGTCGGGAGGACAAGCCCAACGCGTCGCGCTGGCCCGTGCGCTTGCGTGTGCTCCTGACATGCTCATGCTCGACGAACCGATGTCTGCGCTTGATATCGCTAATCGGGCATCGGTGCGGGCCATGCTCGACGAGCACCTGCGAAGCTTTGAGGGACCGCGACTGCTGATCTCGCACGACCCGACCGATGCCTTTCTGCTCGCCGATCGAATCGTCATTATCGAAGATGGAACGGTGACCCAAGTTGGCACTGCCGATCAGATTCGGCAGCAGCCTGCGTCGGCCTGGGTGGCTTCGTTCGCGGGAACGAACCTGCTCCGCGGGGTGAACCGAACCGGGATCGTCGATCTCGCAGGTCATGAACTTGCGCTGCACACACGCGCCGCTGACCTCGACGGTGAGGTGATTGTCAGTATCTCGCCCACTGCCGTCTCGTTGCACCTCGATCGCCCATCGGGGAGCCCACGCAATGTCTGGCAGACCTCCGTTGCCATGATCGAACCACTCGGCACCACCGCGCGCATCACGTTGAGCGCACCGATAGCACTGAGCGTGGACCTCACGGCAGCGTCGGTTACCGCACTCGGGCTGCGGTCAGGAGTGACCGTTTGGGCATCGGTGAAGGCAACCGAGTTGACGGTCCAAGCGGCCGAAACCGCATCGACCGACGGCTAACGCGTCAGCGAGCCTGATCGGCTGGGCGCCGCTGCATCAGAGCGTTGCGTACCGCTCGGCAAACCAAGAGGTTCTCCTGGTTGAAGCAACGATGCTCGAAACACACGATGCCGCAGTCGGACTTCGACTTGGACGGCCGAGCCGACAAAATTTCAGTCTCGACATGAACCGTGTCGCCATGGAACAGCGGAGCCGGAAACTTCACCTTCTCGAAGCCCAGGTTGGCGATCGTCGTGCCGTGGGTGAGCTCGTGCACAGAGATACCGACCGCCAACGCCACCGTAAACATCGAGTTGACTACTGGTCTTGCGAATTGAGTCGTTGCCGCATACGCCGCGTCGAGATGCAGCGGTGCCGGATTCATCGTCGCAAGCGTGAAGTTGACGTTGTCTGACTCGGTAATCGTCCGCGTAATGGCGTGTTGCACGATCAGGCCGGGTTCGAGATCCTCGAACCACATGCCTTTGGGGATCACAACGTTCGCCCATCAGCGCGTGGGTCAATCCCCGCAGCAGCAAGCAGTTGTCGGGCCTGTTCGGCAAGCGGTTCGTCGACCATCTGCCCCTCGAAGTCGATCGCAGCAGTACCCGATGCAACACCGATGTCGTAGGCCGCCAGTAGACGCTCGGACCGTTCGATCTCTGCTTCGCTTGGGGTGAAGCCCTCGTTTGCGATAGCGACTTGATTCGGGTGAATGCAGAGCTTGCCGTTGAAGCCCAGCGCCCGCGCCTGTGCCGTTTCGCGAGCCATGCGCTCGTCATCTCGAAAGTTCGCGACAATCTGATCTATCACTGGCTTGCGATTCAGGCGACCGGCGAGTGCAACGCTTGACCGGGCGACCAAAACTTCGTCGTTTGATTCAGTCCGCACACCACCCATATCGGCAATGAAGTCTTCGGCGCCGAAGTAGCCACCGACGACCTGCGAATGTGACAACAGGCGCCTGGCATCGGCGACGCCGAGGGCTGTTTCGATTCCGGCGACGATACCAATGTGCCCAAAGCCAGCTTCGGCCATGACTTTCGCGCATCGATCAAGGCCATCGAGGGTCTCGACCATCGGCACGATCACACCGGCTAGCCCGTCGGTCAGTCCGTAGGTCACGTCGTCGACGAACCAGGGCGTGCCGGGTGGATTGATGCGGGTGAAGACCGACAACCCCTGAGTAATCAGCGGCGGAGCGAGTTCCACTGCGTTCAGGCGCCCAGCAGCCTTTTGCCCCATGGGCGTGGCGTCTTCGCAGTCGATGACGACGCCGTCAGCGCCGGCTCGCGGAAGCTTGGGAATCATGTCGTCGCGAACAGCAGGCGCAAACAGCAGGCTGCGCAGGCGTTGCGGAGTGTGCACGATCATGGACTGACGATAGATCGCTTGGCGACTTCTTCCAGCATGACTTCGGTAGCACCACCGCCGATCGGCAAGATGCGCGCATCGCGGTACATACGCTCGACTGGCGTCTCTCTCATGTAACCCATACCGCCGTGGAACTGCACACAGTCGTACATGACGTGGTTCACGACTTCACAGCCCCATGCCTTGGCCCCGGACATCTCCTTGACGTTGTCGATCCCTTGGTCACCCAACCACGCCGCGTGATACATCGATGCCCGAGCGGCATCGACCTTCGCCTGGTTCATCGCCATTCGTTGGCGAATCGCTCCGAGGTCAAAAAGCGTTGCACCAAAGGCCTGCCGGTTCTGGGTGTACGCATTGGTGATGTCGATTGCGGCCTGCGCCGCTCCAACCCCCATGCCAATGAGCACCATGCGCTCGTTCTGGAAGTTCTTCATCGTCTCGTAGAACCCCCGATGGGGGGTGCCAAGTAGCTGCGCGTCTGACACCCATACGTCGTCCAGGTTCAACTCCGCTGTGTCAGAACAGCGCCAGCCGTGCTTGTTGAGCTTGTTCGCGACGGTGAACCCCTCAGTACCGGCTGGCACCAGGAACATCGAGATGCCGTACTTGTTCTCGAGGTCGGTGCGGGCGGCCACGATGGTCATGTCGCCGTAGACAGCGTTGGTGATAAAGGTCTTCGAGCCATTGATCCGCCAACCGTCGCCGTCCTTGACCGCTCGGGTGCGCATGCCGGCAACATCGGAGCCTGCGTCGGGCTCGCTCACACCGATCGATAGCACGCACCGCCCGGCAAGCACACCAGGAAGGTAGCGATCGAGCTGGTCCTGCGTACCCGAGTTGACCAGGTGTGGTCCAGCCATATCGGTGTGTACAAGAACGGTGACGTCGAAGCCTGCGTAGGTCGATGACCCAAGCGCTTCGGAGAACGCAGCCGATGCCAGATAGCCCAGTCCGAGTCCGCCATGTTCTTCAGGGACTCGAAGCCCAAGCATGCCGAGTTCGCCCATGTGTTGCAGCACCGACCGAGGCACCTTGCCGGCTTCCTCCCAGTCGTCGCCATTCGGCATGACTTCGTTGGCGACGAAGTCGACTGTCTGGTCATAGATCGCCTGGAGCTCATCGGTCATGTAGGCATTGCGGTGTGTCATGCGGTTGTCTCCTGGGGTGGATCGGCATCGCTGGCCTTGAATGTGACAAGGATCTGATTCGAGCTGACGCTTTCGCCCGGGTTGACAAGCACCTCATCAACAGTTGAGGTGCCAACGGCGCGTAGCGAGTGGAGCATTTTCATTGCTTCGATGACCACGAGGACATCGTCCCCGGTGACAACAGCCCCGGCGGTTGCATGTACCTCTGCGACGACGGCAGGGAACGGAGCGATCAATGCTTCGCCGGTGCCGGCACGGGTAGCCGCAGTCGGCGCCCATCGCTCGGTTCGGGTCGCCAGCTCGAAGTGATGGCTCGTACCGTCGATCGTGACCGTGACCCGGCGGGCGGCAACGTCGACAACCGCGGCTGTAGCAATGGCAGCATGGTGGCTGCTTGCGACATCGACCTCGTGGATCTCGCCTGTGAGGTCCCGCAAACCCGTGGTCGCTGACGACACGTGTGGGGTAACGGCAAATGCAGCGAGCGCTGACCACGGTGAACTCGTGTCTCGCCCCGACCGCTGACTAGACCGCCACAGTTCTGCGGCCACGATTGCCGCGTCAGCAGCGTTGGACCCGTGCGGCAAGGGGGCTTCGTCAAGGAAACGGGTGGTGACCGCGGCATCGATCATTGCGGGTTGGTCCACGAGCCATCGATGCAACCCGGCTGTCGTCACCACACCGCCAATCACCAGGGCGTCGAGTGCGGATCGCATGCGGGCGAGAGCAGACGGACGATCGGACGCTTCGACGATCAACTTTGCGATCATCGAGTCGTAGCGAGGGCTGATCTCGCTGCCCTCTTCGACCGCTGAGTCGAACCGAATGCCGTGCGGAACACGTAGATGGTGCACGGTGCCGATCTGGGGGATGAAGCCTGCGGCGACATCTTCTGCCGCGATGCGGGCTTCGAGTGCATGACCTGTGATCGCAACATCACCTGCGGCGATCGACAGAGGCTGCCCGGCGGCGACACCGATCATCAATTCGACGAGGTCAAGACCAGTCACCGCCTCGGTAACGGGGTGTTCGACCTGCAGCCGGGTGTTCATTTCGAGAAAGAAAAACTCGCCGGTTGCAGCATCGACGACGAACTCGACGGTGCCGGCCGAGTCGTAGTTGACAGACTTGGCGAGCGTTACTGCCGCAGCCCGAATGGAGGCCCGCTGTGTTGGTTCCAGGTTCGGCGCTGGAGCTTCTTCGAATAGCTTTTGGTATCGGCGTTGCACCGAACATTCACGTGTACCCAGATCGACGACGTTGCCGCACGTATCGCCCATGATTTGCACCTCGATGTGCCTGGGGCGTTCGATGTACCGCTCGACGATGACGTCACTGTCGCCGAACGATCGCTGCGACTCGCCTCGCGCCTCGCGCAACGCGTCATCGAATTCGTCGAGGCCATGGGCGATACGAATGCCCTTACCTCCCCCGCCAGCCGATGCTTTGACGAGAATCGGCCAACCAATTTCTTCTGCTGCTTTGCGCAGCGCTCCATCGTCTTGGGAGCTACTGAAACCAGGAATGGTCGCGACGCCGACGGCATCGGCAAGCGCTCGGGCATTGATCTTCGACCCCATCTGATCAATAACCTCGGGGCGCGGACCGATCCATAGATGACCGGCATCGACGACTGCTCGAGCAAATTCGGCGTTCTCAGCGAGGAAGCCATATCCGGGGTGGATCGCCACGCGGTGCGGGCCCGAAACTGCCTCCGCCGCCGCCAGGATCAGATCGACGCAGAGGTACCCGTCACGATCACGGTCACTGTCGTCGAGCATGATCGACTGGTCCGCCTCGGTTACATGCGGGGCTCGGGCATCGGTCGCGGTGTGCACCGCGACGGTTTCGTGACCCAGACGCTTGGCGGTTGCCATGATGCGGCGGGCGATTTCGCCACGATTGGCGACCAGCACAATCAGACGCTCAGTCATGGGCACATTCCAGTCTTTGGGTTGCGTGCCCCACGTTGCGACAGTGCCAGGTTGCGACAGTGCCGGGCGTCTCGTTTGAGTGGGGTCATTGGCGGTACACGATTCCGGGGCCGCGTGCCGGTTCGTCCTGGCGACCAGCCAACGCGAGACATAACCCGAGTACGTCTCGGGTGTCGGTCGGGTCGATCAGTCCGTCGTCCCACAGCCGACTGGTCGCGTAGTACGGGTCGCTCTGTGTCTCGTACTGGCTGCGGATCTCTTGTCGGATCTCGTCGAGTTGTGCCTCGGTCGTTTCGGCACCCTTGAGCCCCCCCACCCGGATATCGACGAGCACCGTCTCGGCCGTGTCGGCGGCCATCGTCGCGATACGAGAGTTCGGCCAGGCGAACAGAAACCGCGGATTGAATCCCCGCCCACACATGCCGTAGTTCCCAGCGCCGTAGGAACCACCGACAAGCACCGTGTATTTCGGCACCGTTGCATTGGCGACCCCGGCCACCATTTTGGCCCCGTGCTTGGCGATGCCGCTGCGTTCACTGTCCGAGCCGACCATGTAGCCCGACGTGTTCTGCAGGAACAGCAGCGGCACGCGACGTTGCTCACAGAGCTCGATGAAATGGGTGGCCTTAAGCGCAGATTCGCTGAAGATGATTCCGTTATTGGCGACGACGCCGACGAGATGACCCCAAATTCGGGCATAACCGCAAACGATTGATTCGCCCCATTCGGGTTTAAAGGCAGCGAATCGGCTTCCGTCAACGAGGCGAGCGATGATTTCGACGGCGTCGAACGGCACCCGGTCGTCTGCGCTGACAATGCCGTACACGTCATCGGCCGGGTAAGCCGGAGGTTCAGGTTCGTCCCAACTCATCCATGCCTGACGTTCGTCGATTCGGCGTTGGTTGGTTGTTTCGCAAATCTCGCGAAGCTTGGCGTAGGCCTCAGCTTCGGTCTGGGCAATATGGTCGCTCACTCCCGATACCCGGGTGTGCATGGCGGCACCGCCAAGCTCCTCGGCGTCGATCACCTCGCCCAATGCGGCTTTGACGATTGGTGGGCCGCCGAGGAAGATCCGGCCGATTCCTTCGACCATGATGACTTCGTCGCTGAGCGCCGGCACATAGGCACCACCGGCAGTGCAACCGCCCAGCACGACCGACAGCTGCGGAAGCCCTTGCGCACTCAGGCGAGCTTGCCGGTAGAACGAACCACCAAAGTGGTCTTTGTCGGGGAACAGCTCGTCTTGCAGAGGCAGGAACGCTCCCCCGGAGTCCACCAGATAGATCACACCTAGCTGGTTCTCCTGTGCGATTTCCTGGGCTCGTACATGCTTCTTGATCGAGACCGGAAGCAGACTTCCGCCCTTCACCGTTGCGTCGTTGGCAATGAAAACCCACGGCACCCCGTGCACCAGCCCGACGCCGGTGACAATCCCGGCACCTGGGGCCTCGTCGTCGTATTGCCCCCACCCGGACAGCGTTGAGAATTCAAGAAACGGTGCATCGATGTCGGTGACCATGTCAATGCGGTCGCGGACCATCACTTTGCCGCGGGCCAGATGTCGCTCGATGGAGCGCGCTCGACGAGCGCCGCCGTCGATCGCCCATTGTTGGCGTTCGCGCAGCGTCGCGGCATCGGCCCGCGCCGCTTTGGCATTGACGGAGAAAACCTCGCTCGCCGTGTCGACCCTCGATTCGATGCGATTCATGGTTGAACTCCGTTGAGGAACTGGTTTGTCACCACGGCAGCGAGTTGGTCGAGAGTGAGATTGCCCGCAGGGTCAAACCACTCGATCGTCGAGTTCAGCGCTCCAAACAAGATGAGGCGGTGCAGTGCCAGGTCTTTGCGATTGATCTGCGGGAACAAATCATTGAGCAGTGCAGACCACAGGTTCTCGTACCCGTCGCGACGGGTGACCGCTTGTGCACGAACGGTGTGAGGCGCGCTAAAGAACGAGGTGACATGGGCCGTTGTGAACGGTCCGTTCTCAAACAATGCCCCGAGGTGAGCTCGAACGTGGGCCAGCAAACGCGACGGCGCAGGCGCGTCAGACGTCACGTCGGCCGCAGTGTGGAATGCCTGGACCATCACGTCGATTCCCTCATCGAGCACAACCGAGAACAGCAGCTCTTTCGAGTCGAAATGGTGGTAGATCGAGCCGGCCTTGATGCCTGCCGATTCGGCGATTTGGCGCAGAGTGGTCGCCGAATAGCCATGCGCCACAAAGAGCTCAGCAGCGGCCCGAAGCACCCCCTCGCGTCCGGGATTGTTCGCAGCAGATTCCACCTCGGGAACCGTACTCGATCTACCTAACGTTTGTTAGGCGAGTGCTCAGCCCTGCCCACCAATGACCGATTCGTCAATGACTGCTGCACTACTGGCACTACTGGCACTGCTGGCCCATCAATCACCATTCGTCCAATCACCATTCGTCCAGCAACGATCACCGATCCGGAATAGCCTGACCGACCTCTGGTTGACCTCTGTGCCGTGAACCCGCACCCCACTCTCGCTGTCCGATCTGCGCTACTTCAGCTGCCTACCGAACGCGGTCGCACCTGGATGCAATTCTCGGACCCGGTCGAATCGATTCTCGCCTGGGACCTGGCAGAGGTCATCCCGGCGATGCAACGCCTTGACGAAGTTACCGATCTCGGATACTGGGCGGTCGGCATGGTGAGCTACGACGCAGCTCCCGCCTTTGACGCCGCGTTGCACGCCCAGCGCCACGACCAGGTTCCCCTCGTAGCATTCGGGGTCTTCACCGACTCTCAGGTGTGCTCGGGACCGGCGGGCACTCACTTCCGAACCGGCGAATGGGTTGCCGACACCGATCGGCTCGCCTACGAGCGCGACGTCGCCCGTTTGAAGGGGCCGATCGGGCGTGGCGATACCTACCAGGTCAACTACACCACGCGCCTGCGTTCGACGTTCGACGGTGATCCGCTCGCACTGTTCGAGGCTCTTGCGCGAGCCCAGCCCTCTGACCACCTGTGCTACGTGGACCTTGGCGATGCTGCGATCTGTTCGTCTTCACCTGAGCTCCTGTTTGCACGAACGGGGCGAACCTTGACGTCTCGCCCCATGAAGGGGACTCGCCCGCGATCAGTCGACCCGGCAGAGGACCAGCGGCTCGTCGAGGAACTTCGGGCAAGCACCAAGGATCGCGCCGAAAACACCATGATCGTCGACATGACTCGAAACGATCTCGGACGGCTCGCCGACCCAGGTTCGCTGCAAGTGCCTGCGCTGCACACTATTGAGACCTACCCAACGGTTCATCAAATGACATCGACCGTGACCGCCCAATCAGATGCACGCCTGGTGGACGTCTTCCGGGCCGTGTTCCCCGGGGCATCGATTACCGGCGCACCAAAGGTCAGCACGAGCCGCATTATTCGCGACATCGAGAATTCTCCGCGCGGCGTCTATTGCGGCGCAGTCGGTGTCGCTGGCCCGAACCGGTACGCCGAGTTCAACATCGCGATCCGCACGGTTTGGGTAGACCGCAGCACAGGTACTGCCGAGTACGGCACTGGCGGCGGCATTGTGTGGGACTCTGACCCACACGATGAGTGGCACGAGGCCCAGCACAAAACCAAGGTCCTACGCCAAGCGTGCACCCCAATGCGCCTGCTTGAGACGATCAAGTTCGAACCCGGGACCGGCCCAACGCTTGTCGAACGTCATCTTGAACGGTTGAGCAAAGCGGCGACCCACTTCGGTTTCGAACTCGAGATCGGCCAGGCACGACGCCTGCTCGAAGCGGTGAGCCTTGAGGGCCCAGCGCGATTACGCATGCTGGTCTCACCAGATGGCACGATTGATCTGGACCTTGCGCCGCTCGACGCTCAGACAGATACGACCTGGCGACTACCAATCGACCTTGAGCCGGTCGACAGCGCCGATGAGCTCCTTCGATTCAAGACCACGGTGCGGGACCGCTACGACCAGGCACGGGCCCGGTTCCCGCACGCTCCAGACGTGATCCTTTGGAACGAACGCGGAGAAGTGACCGAAACCACGATCGGCAACCTCGTCGTCGAAATTGACGGCGAGTGGGTCACGCCGCCCACCGAATGCGGTCTGCTCCCGGGCACGTTCCGCGCAGAGCTA
Source organism: uncultured Acidimicrobiales bacterium (assembly GCA_937941245.1). Taxonomy (GTDB): domain Bacteria; phylum Actinomycetota; class Acidimicrobiia; order Acidimicrobiales; family UBA10347; genus UBA10347. Next base: position 14,828 of record CALDYC010000063.1, read on the forward strand.
CTCGATCAAAAACGCATTGTTGAACGGGTCGTGACGCTGACCGATCTCGCCGCAGCCAAACGCATATTCATGATCAACTCGGTCAGGGGTTGGGTCCCCGCAGCCCTCGAGACGAGCGAGCTGTTGGTCGCCGCCAGTCCGAGACCATCTCAGCCCTGAATCTGAGTGTTCAGTGCGTCGGTCGCTTCGAGGAACTCTTCGATGATGTCGTACATGACCTGCGTTGTCGGCTTTGACTTGTTCATCGAACCAACGATCTGCCCCACAAAATAGTTCGCAAGCTTCTCGGCCCCGCTTCCTGGACGATGAGCGGCGCGGTTGATTCGCGAGATCGCCTCGTCAATGAGCACCGGTTGCATGGGCATGCCAAGGGGCATTGGCGTGTCGGGGTTCTCCCACTCGTCGGTCCACGATGATTTCAGCTGTCGAGCGTGCTTGCCGGTTCGAGAACGAGATCTGATCGTGTCAGACGAGGTAGCGGCGAGCATTTTTTGCTTCACCACCGGGTGGGTCTCAGCTTCTTCGGTCGTCAACCAGACCGATCCACACCACACTCCCTGGGCACCGAGCGCCATCGCTGCCGCCATCTGGCGACCTCTGCCGATACCGCCCGCGCCAAGCACCGGCGTATCTCCGACCGCGTCGACGATCTCAGGGATCAGCACCATCGACGCGATTTCACCCGTGTGTCCCCCGGCTTCGTAGCCCTGGGCAATGATGAGGTCCACGCCTGCGTTGACGTGACGCTCCGCGTGTTGAGCCTTGCCGGCAAGTGCACCGGTCTTACGGCCCGCGGCTCGAACTTTGTCGATCATGAACTGCGGAGGCGGACCGAGTGCGTTAACGACAATCGCCGGGTTGTGGGCGAGCGCAATATCAAGGTTGGGAGCTTGTGAGTCGGCGGACATCGGCGCCGTTGCACCATCGCCCTTCATCGCAAACTGACCTCGTGATTGATCTTCAAGTGGCGGCACGTCGTACCGTTCGAGAATCTCGTCGACATACACCCGATGCTCGGCTGGGATGAGATCGTGGATCGCCGCCACCCCAAGACCACCATCGTCAGATCCGGCGTACTTGGCAGGCACGATCAGGTCTATGCCGTATGGCTTGTCACCAACTTCAGATTCGATCCATTCGAGATCAATCTCAAGAGCGCGCGGCGAATGAGCGACGGCGCCCAGTACGCCAAGCCCGCCAGCCTTCGTCACTGCAGCAACCACGTCTCGACAGTGGCTGAACGCAAAGATCGGCATGTCGATGCCGAACATGTCGGTTACCTGATTCTTCATCTCTACTCCTGCATCTCTACTCCTGTGGTCTCTACCCGTGGGGCACCCTGGCGACGGATACGCGAGTGTGTCAGCTCTGGACGGCTCGGCGGTCGGCTCCTTCGCTTGAGTGCCGATTCAGTCGGATCTCGACACGACGGCTGCGTCGCTCGTCATCACGGCGCTCTCTGCGTCTGAGGCAATGACAAGTTCGGCGTCGTCTGAGACTCGACCGCTGATCGACGATGCACCCCGGAAGTCGACCTCGACCGAACCGCTGAGTTCGACGATGGCCCGGCCCGTCACCAAGGCCGAGAAGTCAGCGTCAGACGCGTCGGCGATTGCGACATCGACAATGGCTGGTTCACCAATGATCCGCACCGTCGATGAATCACCGATCTCACCGTAAACCTCGGCGACAACACCCGATAGGTACAGCTCAGCGCTGTCGACGATGCGAATATTCAAACTTCCGAAATTGCCGCTCGCCTCGACCTCGGCCGAATCTCGTACAGCCAGATCAAAGGACTCGGCGAATACGCCAGAGATGGTGACGCCACCGGCATCTTCGACCTCAAGCCCAACAAGGTCGGGTAGCTCGATGAACGCCCGAAGCGTGGCGCTTCCGGTCGATACCCCGTTGGCAACGGACACGTGCAGCTCGCTATCAACGACTTCGGTAAAAATCGCCGCGGCTTCCATCGAGCCAGCGTCGATGCGCACGGAGTATGTCGACCCCACCGTGATCCCGACCTCGACCGAGTCGCCGACGCTGATCCGGTCGAATCCGTTGAGATCGCGGACTGCAGACGTTTCAGACGTTGGGGTTACCTCATCCGAGCCGGTCGACGAACACGATGCCAACAGCGCAACCGCTGCGCAGAGCAACGAGACGGACCATGGCCATCGAGCCAGCAACGATGCGTGGCGCTGGCTCTGATCAGCACGTCGCATAGTCCCAGTCTGGCCCCGGCAACGGTCGTTCCTCGGCGATGAGCAGGTTGACCCAGCCTCGAACTGGGCCGGTCGGCCCGCGCCGGTGGCGTCGCGTGCCCGGCCGGTTCGAGCGCTGCGGACCGTTCATAGCGCTACCGGACCGTTCATGTGGCATTGTTGTCCCAATGAGAGATAGCGACTGACGGACCGATCCCGCCATGACCGATATCCACTGGTTGTCTGCGAACGAGCTTGCGGATCAGATTCGTAGCGGCATTTTGTCGAGCGTTGAGGTGCTCGAACACCTTGTCGGCCGCATCCGCGCACGTGATGGCGTCGTGAATTCGGTCGTCCAGTGGGACTTGGAGCGGGCACGGACCGATGCTGCTCTCGCTGACCGGGCCGTCGCGAACAACCGGCTTCTTGGGCCGCTACACGGCGTGCCGATGACGGTCAAGGATTCGTTCCAGACCGCCGGTTGCGTGACCACATCAGGCGCAGCGGAGCTTGCAGACTTCGTTCCCGCTTCCGATGCGTGGCCAATCGCGAGACTTCGTCAAGCGGGAGCCATTCCGTTTGCGAAAACCAACCTGCCGATGTGGGCTGGCGACATTCAGAGTTTCAACACCGTCTACGGCACCACGAACAATCCGCACAACGTCGACCACACACCCGGCGGGTCATCGGGAGGCTCGGCGGCAGCCCTCGCGATGGGATTCACCCCGCTTGAGGTCGGCAGCGATATCGGCGGCTCAATCCGTGTCCCAGCCCATTATTCGGGTGTGATGGGACATAAGCCCAGCTACGGCATTGTTGGGACCCATGGCCACATACCCGGTGCTCCAGGCACGCTAAGTGCGGCTGACCTCGCAGTAGTTGGCCCAATGGCTCGAACCGTTCCCGATCTGCGCACCGGATTGTTGGCTATGGCAGGCGCCGACCGCTGGAATGCGCCGGCGTGGAAACTTGACCTGCCAGCCCCCAGGCTGATTCGCTATCCGACTTCCGGGTTGCTGGCTGGATCGACGACGAGGCCTGCCCAGTCTCAGCCGACACTCGGGACGCACTCGAACACGTGTGCACCATGATCGAACAGTGCGGAGGCCAAGTCGATGCGGCGGCGCGTCCAGCGTTTTCCCTCGCCGAGGTCCACCGGGTCTTCGATCGCCTGCTGAACGCAGCAATCGCCGGCGGGTTTGCCGTCCGCGGCATCGAGGCCATGGCGGCCGACAGCGCCGACACGGCACGAGCAGCGGCGCGACGGGCGGCGGCGATGCGTCATCGCGAATGGCTGACCGAGAACGAACGCCGCCTGCAGATACGTGAACGGTGGGCCGAGTTCTTTATCGACTTCGACATCATGATCATGCCGGTACAACCACGACACGCGATCCTCCACGATCACTCGGTGCCGATGACCGAACGAACCGTAGAAATCGACGGAATTGAACGGTCGTATATGGAGCTGTTCGGTTGGACTGGCCCGGCGGGGGCTGCACTTCTGCCGTCAACGGTGATTCCGGTCGGGAGCTCAACCGATGGACTGCCGATCGGTGTGCAGATCGTCGGTCCGTACCTTCACGACCTGACCACACTGCGGTTCGCGGAGTTGCTCGCCGAACTCACCGGCGGTTGCCCTCGGCCGCATCTGGCCGGTTGAACGTGAAATGGCGTGCTGTCGCCGTCGTGGTTGTGTGCGCAGTGTTCGGTGCATGCACGGCTCAGACAACGATCGAACGGCCCTACGAAAGCCTGGCTCAGACCGCGGGACGCGAGGCGCTGGATGCGGTTTCGGTCGATCATCGATCGATTCCGTGCGATGCATTCTTTGACGTGTCCTCGGTCGCCTCATGGGGCGACGGCGAGTTCCGGTGTGAGCGGGTGACGCTCACGGGCGACGGCCTGATCGGTGAGAAGAGGTTGCCTGTGGTGATCTTTGAAGCACGAGAACCGTCACCCGATATGACGCCCGTGTTCTACCTGCATGGCGGGCCGGGGGGCGGAGCTGTGGCAGCGGTTGCCGACGAATACCCCTACATCGTTGAACCATTCAACGACACCCACGATGTTGTCGTCTTCGACCAACGCGGGGCTGGACTCTACGAACCCGCTGTTTCGTGCGACGGGTCAAACCCGTTGAACAGCCTGGTGATCACTTCGAGCATTGACCGTGTCGCCGACGCTGCTCCGCGCGAGTACCGGAGGTGCGCGACACGGGCCGAGAGAGCCGACGCCCAGCCCGAGACGTGGACGGCCGAGGCCAGCGCGGACGACGCGATCAGGATCGCCGATGCTCTCGGCTACGAATCGATCAATGTCCTTGGCGTCTCGTGGGGTGGTTTGGTAGCTCAGCACGCGATGGCGCGCCATCCTGCTCGGATACGAGCGGCCGTGCTCGACTCACCGCTGAGCATGGACACGGACCTGACCTCGAGCATGCCTTCGTCGTTTCTCGAGGCTCTCCTAGCTCTCGACCACTCGTGCCGACGGGTTGACGACTGCCATTCGACGAAACCAACGTTGGCAGATCGATTCGAACAATTGGCACAGCGTTTCCGAAATGAGCCGATCGAGCTCGCTGTCTACGGCGCCAACGACTCAACCGTGGCTGCGCGCCAACGAAATGGCAGCGTCTTTCTGATTCCGTTCCAAGAGCTGGCCTTTGTGAACCTGGTCTTCCTCATGCTTTACGACAGCGAGTACGCAGCGTCTCTTCCCGCTCTGTTTTGGGATCTTGAGAACAACGACACCCGCATGTTGAGTCGCTTTACCAGCGTCGTAGGTTTCGGGTTTGAACTCGATCTCAGTTTCACCGCGCCAGTTTGTGGTTCGGTTGCTCGCAATTCCGAACCAAACGCCGTCGAGGAGAACTCGACTGGCATCGCATCTTTTGACCTGGCTGGCGAATTACCCGACGGTCGAGGAAGTTCGGCGACGCGAGTTTGTAGTGCCCTTGGGATCCCAACGGGTCCGGCTACTGCCCGACCGAAGTTCCCTGCTGCGCCGATTCCGACCTTGATACTTGCCGGCAGTCACGACCCAATCACGCCGCTATCTGCTAGTACGAACTTGGCTCGAGAGCTCATGCTCGGACGCTTGGCGAAGTTTGACGGCCGTGGGCACTCGGTCATCGGTGAAAGTTGCGGCCAGTTCGTCGCTGCCTCGTTCCTCGCGGAGCCGAACACACCTGTCAGCTCCGAGTGCCTTGGTCGGATCGCTCAGCCGGAGTTCACCAACTTTGCTTTCGCCGACGGTCCAGCGCCCTCGCCTGAGAGCTACGAAAAATACACCACAGCGGTAGATGAGCAGATGTTCGAATTCGATCTACCCGAGCAGTGGGTGCGAGATTGGGAAACTGTCGACCTGAGCGTCAGTCGCGATTTATATCCGACCGACTTCACCCGAATCGTTGTGCTTGCTGCCGACGAAGAGCTGTCGCATGAAGAGCAGCGCGATGCCTGGTTGGGGTTGTACTCGGCGAACAGGAATGCAGAACCCGAGGTCATTCGGCGTCCTCCAACAGGCATTTGGTGGAAGGAACGGTCGTATGTTTCGCCGTTCGGACTCCAGATTGTGGAACGAACCTCGCCTCGCGACAAAGTGACATTGCTGCTGATCGCCTATCCAGATGAGGTCGATGACGTCGAGGGGACTGCATTCGAACATTTGACCAATTCCTTCACGGCCGCCGAGGACACCGAGTGAGTCCCAAGAGCCAAGCCGCCGTTCACCCATGCGCTGACCGCATGCCTCGGACGGCCGCCGTCGTTCTGCTCGTGGTCGCGACCCTGACGTCAGCGTGCAGCGCTCCCGTTCCTGTAGCCAGCTTCGGCGAACCTACGCCCGCTACCGCACAAGAGCCCTACACCGCAGACCAAGCGTTACATCGCGCCATTGCGTCGGTGGACCTCGAAACGAGGCCGTGTCGTCAATGGGACGACATCGAGCCTGGGCACTTGTGCTTCACCATGCGTGTGCTTCAGAGCCCCAGCACCATTGGGACTTCGACCCTGGTGGCCCTTGACGGCCACGCCATCGGTCCGGGCCTCACTGAGTCATCGCCAATCAGCGCCGTTTCGCCATCAACAATCTTGCTGAGCGACCTCGCTTCGACGCCACGGGACCTCGCTGACCTGCACCTCGACGCGGAGACCCAGCTAGTCGAGCTGAGTCCACGCGGCGGCTTGGCAACCTCACCGAGCCTCAGGTGCTCTGAAGAGCCAGATCCTTTGAACGACGGCGTTCAGCAGCGGTGCCGCTCCCGCCTCGAGGATGCGGCCGTCGACCTGGCTGCATATCAGGCAGTCGACGTAGCTCGAGATGTCGCCGCGTTACGTCGAGCTCTCGACGTCGACACGTGGCACGTCATCGTCGACTCGACCTCGGTGTTCGACGCTCGAGAACTGATCGCTGCATTTGCCCACGCCGATGCAACTGGCACCGAATCGCTCACGTTGCGAAACATCGGAATCCCCAATGGAGCAGCAAAGCAGATTCCAGCGACCGTTGCATCACTTCGTTCGCTCGGTGAACTTTGCGCGGCAAACGACACATGCGCACGCGATTTTCCAACGTTCCAACCTGGCCTGGAACAGCTACTGGAAGGAGGAATCAGTGAGTTGGTTGTTTCGCACGACATTACGCAACGAACGTGGCTCGATGAGCCACGCCCACCCGTCAATACTGATGAGATCATGATCGCCGTTGGGCGGAGCTTGTCCGGAGATATCCGACTCGCGTCTGAGCTCGAGGCGGTGGTCCCTCTTGCCGTGACCGATCTTGCGGCCGGTCGACCTCAGCTATTCCAACGCATGCTTGATAGAGGCCGGTTCTTTCAGCCCTGGCGGCTCGACGAACTGGAACAGGCTTGTTCCATCGACCCAAGTGCCTTACTTGGGACCGAACTCTGCGAACGGGGCTGGCCGAAATCGGTGCCATCTCCGCTGGCAGACATTGCTCCGTCGTTCCCGGTTCTCGTTTTCGCCGGCGCATGGGATCCGACAATTGACTGGGTAGCGACATCTGCGCTCGCAGAGACTCACGCGGTAGTCACCTACCAATCCCCAGCAACACATTGGCCATACAACGACTGCGCAATCGAGAACGAGCGCGCCCACAGAGTGAGCGTGGAACCGCAGTGCGAACTGCAGCCCACCGCATTCGCTTCACCTGTGCCAGCGGACATCGTTCTCGACCCGATTTCGGTTCCGTTCGAGTATCTCGATCTCGAAATCACCGCAAAGATCCCGAGGTCATGGGGCGAGGGCTCCGAAGGACCCTGGTTCTACCGATCAGCGCACGTGCTCGACGCGGCCGGACTCTGGTTCGACATCTTCACCGACACCGATGCCGCGACCGCGATCGAGTGGACCTTGTGGGACTACGGCACCTTCGCCCCGACCGACACCGACGACAACGCTGAATCCGCACTTTTCACTGAGGTCATTGATCGCCGAGACCGTGCGTGGACCGTGGCCAGCGTTTCAGACTTTGTCTCGGCCGAGGTCGCAGCCCTCGAGTTCAATGAGACGACCGTTCTGGTTGTGCTCGAAGCGGATGAGCCTGAAATCGCGGCGCTACGAGAGCAGTTCTTGGTCGACATCTTGAGTTCGGTGATACTCGACTGAGCCTGGTCCTGCGGGTGGCTTTAGACACACAACCGACGCAAACGGCTGAGATTCGAGCATCATTGGTGAGTGACGACCGTACCTACGGCGCTAGGCGCCGATCGGCGTCAACGCGCCGACATCCGCAACGTGGCCATTATTGCCCACGTTGACCATGGCAAGACCACCCTCGTGGACGGCATGCTCCGTCAAGCCGGAGCGTTCGGCGACCACCAAGATGTCGAGGACCGGGTCATGGACTCGATGGACCTTGAGCGCGAAAAAGGAATCACGATCCTCGCCAAGAACACGGCGATCCGTTGGCACGACACCAAAATCAATGTTGTCGACACGCCGGGTCACGCCGACTTCGGAGGCGAGGTTGAGCGTGCGCTGACCATGGTTGACGGCGTGTTGTTGCTCGTCGACGCCAGCGAGGGACCGCTGCCACAGACTCGGTTTGTGCTGCGCAAGGCGCTGCAGGCCGACCTGCCAGTCGTGCTCGTGATCAATAAGATCGACCGGCCCGACGCCCGAATCGCCGAAGTGGTAACCGAGGTCGAGGATCTGTTTCTTGACGTCGACGCCGAAGAGCACCAGATCGATTTCCCGATCGTGTACGCAGTCGCGCGTGACGGCCATGCGACCTTGGACCTCGACGAGCCAGGGACTGACCTCACGCCGCTGTTCCAAACGATCCTCGACCGGGTGCCTGCACCGACCTACGAACCGGGCCACCCGCTACAGGCCTGGGTCACGAACTTGGACGCCTCTCCCTATGTGGGGCGCCTAGCGATTTGTCGAATCATGAACGGCGAGATCACCAAGGGCCAGTCCGTAGCGTGGTGCCGCGTCGACGGAACGGTGCAGAACGCCAAAGTGACTGAGCTCTACATGACCGAGAGCCACGAACGAGTCGAATGTGAAAGCGCCAAAGCTGGCGACCTCGTGGCGGTCGCTGGTCTGCCCCAGATCTCCATCGGTGAGACCCTCACCTTGCCGTCAGATCCTCGCCCCCTGCCCGTGATCACGGTCGACGAGCCGAGCCTTTCGATGACGCTGGGCATCAACACCTCACCGCTCGCTGGGCGCAGCGGCGACAAAATGACTGCCCGACAGGTCAAGGACCGACTCGATCGAGAACTCGTTGGCAACATGTCGCTTCGGGTGCTCGATCTC
>CALDYC010000064.1 GCA_937941245.1 uncultured Acidimicrobiales bacterium
GCCCGGGTTGCGCCAGCTGCAGGTTCGATCACGTGCGGCACGTAGCGGGTGTCGTTCGCTTGATCGAAGTACTCGATGCGAGCCCCGCTATGCGTTGCATGCTGGGTGAGGTCAAAGTTGCCGCGGTTCGCGATGCCCTCAAGCTCGCCCCATCCCCACGGAAACATGAACTCGATGTCGGCTGTACCCGATGAGTAATGCGACAGTTCGTCTTCGTCGTGGTCACGCATTTGCAGCATCGACTCGGGCATGCCCAGATCGATGTACCACTGGTAGCGCTCGTTGCGCCAATACTCGTACCACTGCTCGGCCTCTTCAGGCGGCACGAAGTACTCCATCTCCATTTGTTCGAACTCACGCGTGCGGAACACCCAGTTACGTGGTGTGATCTCGTTCCGGAAGCTCTTGCCGATCTGAGCGATACCAAACGGCGGCTTCTTGCGGGTGGTGTTTTGCACGTTCATGAAGTTGGTGAACATGCCCTGTGCGGTTTCGGGACGCAGATACACCTCGTTGCCGGCGCCTTCGACTGGGCCCGCGTGGGTCTTGAACATGAGGTTGAACTCACGAGGTTCAGTAAACGAGCCAGTCTCTTTACACGTAGGACAGGTGTCCGCATCTTCGAGCTGATCGACCCGATGGCGCGAATTGCACTCACGGCACTCAACCAGCGGATCGCTGAAGTTCGCCAGATGACCCGATGCTTCGAACACCGACGGGGGCCCGATGATTGCCGCATCGAGCCCGACGACGTCGTGGCGCAGCTGCACCATTGAACGCCACCACTGCTCTTTGACGTTGCGCAGCAGCAGCACGCCAATCGGCCCGTAGTCGTAGGTGGATCGGCTTCCGCCATAAATGTCAGCGGACTGAAACACGAAGCCGCGCCGCTTAGACAGGTTGATGATCTTGTCGAGGACATCATCGTCAGCGCTGGCTGCGCTGGCCGATGTTTCGTTGTTGGTCACCGTCGAACTCTAGCGCCGCGCAGTCATCTGCTCGGTTCGGTATTCGGGTCGCGGCGCGCCAGCCGGATTACGGCAACTACATCAGCGTCAGCGATTTGAGCTGGCGCTCAGTCTGATGTTCAACCATCGTCGCAGCCAGTCGGTTGACATCGTCGAGCACCGGACCATCTGGCAGCTTGAGCGCAGCCGCCAATCCGCCGCTAAGGATGAGTCGGCACACCCGCAGACCCTCGTCAGACACGGTGATTCCGGATCGGCACGACGCACAACGGGTACCGAAACCAATCGGATCAAACGACACCAGCGGGCCCGCAGATCCGCAGCTCAGACACCGATCGAGTACCGGCTCGAGCCCTTCGAGGGCCAGCAGTTTGAGAAAGAAGCCTGCAGCGGTGAGCGTAGGGTTGCCGTTCGCAACCATGCGAAGTGCCCCTGCCAGCATGAGATACAGCCGTTCGTGCGGCTCACGGTCGACCGTGACGTGGTCGACCGCTTCGACAAACGACGATGCCCGGGTGAGCCGATCAAGGTCGGTCCGCAGCGAGCCAAACGGCTCGACTGCCTGCGCCTGCGTCACCGTGTCGAGGTCGCCGCGGCCGCGGTACAGCTGCACCTCAACGTGGGTCGGCGGTTCAAGAATCGCTCCGTGGCGGCTGCCGGACTTGCGCGCACCCTTGGCGACTGCGCGCACCTTGCCGGATCCTTCGGTCAACATGACGATGATCCGGTCGGTCTCGCCCAGCTTGTAGTTGCGCAACACGATGGCGCGCTCGCGATACGACTTCGATGGACGGTGCGCTTCGCTCACCTGAGTAACCGCAACCGGTTCGCGCTCCGCGACCTCACACGCCACCGAACCGTCGGGTGCGGCTCTGGAACTCGGCGATCGAGCCCCAGATATGTTCGCGAGTCAGATCCGGCCAGAGGACATCGAGAAACAACATCTCGGTGTAAGCCATTTGCCACATCAAGAAGTTCGATGTACGAGCCTCGCCCGAGGTGCGGATCATCAGTTCAGGGTCAGGCATGTCGGGTGCGTACAGGCGTTTGCCGATCGCCGCTTCGGTAATTTTTGACGCTGGCACCCCATCATCAACCAGGCTCTGCACCGCATCGACCAGCTCGGCGCGACCGCCGTAGTTGAAAGCAATCGTGAGGGTGAGCTCGCGATTGTCTTTGGTGAGCTCTTCGGCCTGGTTCATCTCGTTGAGCACCCCTCGGGGTACCCGCCAGTTCCGACGGCCAACGAACACGATCCGCACACCACGTTCGTTCAACTCGTCGCGCCGACGACGCAACAGGCTGCGATTGAAGTTCAACAGGAACTTCACCTCATCTTGCGGACGTCGCCAGTTCTCGGTAGAGAACGCGTACACCGTCAGCCAGGAAACCCCTGCGGCAAGGCACCCTTCGACGGCCTCGAAAAGCGAATGCTCGCCAGCTTCGTGGCCCTGGGTCCGAGCCAAACCGCGGGCGGTTGCCCACCGGCCGTTGCCGTCCATGATCGCGGCGATGTGGCTCGGAACAGTTGCGAGATCGCAGGCATCGAGCGGAGCGGGTCCGACCATGCTCAAGTTCTACACCGGCTGGCTTGCCAGTTGCGCCACCCCGGGCAGGAGCGTTCCTCATCCGCGAGCGCGGCTGGGTCGCTCATTAGGGTCGCCACGTCATGACACTCTCCGATCAGGCTGCCGAGACACTGAAGCACGTCGCTGCGGCGCTTCCAAACGGTGGTGAGATTCGCCCCGGCCAACAGGCCATGCTGCGAGCAGTTGCCGATGCCATCGATGGCAAGCATCACCTGATCGCTCAAGCTGGCACAGGCACCGGCAAATCACTCGCCTATCTCATACCGGCAGTACTCAGCCGCAAGCGGACCGTGATCGCAACGGCCACCAAAGCGCTGCAGGACCAGATCGCCGCCCGCGAGCTCCCGCATCTCAAGAGCCAGATCGAAATCGACTTCGATTGGGCGGTCCTCAAAGGACGCAATAACTACATCTGCCGCCAACGCGTCAACGAGTTCTCGAACGATGCGCAGCTCTCGCTTGCCGGCACATCAGCCACAGACACGAAAGAGATCGACAAACTCGTCGAGTTCAGCGACACCTCCGTAAGCGGTGACCGAGCCGAACTCGACTTCGAGCCGACCGACACCAGCTGGGCGGCGGTGTCGGTCACCAGCCGTGAATGCCCGGGCCGAAGCCGATGCCCCAGCGGAACCAACTGTTTCGCTGAACAGGCCCGAGATCGCGCTGCGGACGCTGACGTCATCGTCGTCAACACCCACCTACTCGGCATTGACCTTGTTTCCGAGAATGGCATTCTGCCCGAACACGAAATCGTCATCGTCGACGAAGCCCACCAGCTCGATGACATCGCGACAACCAGCTTCGGTTGGACGATCAGCGGTGCTCGTCTGCGTTGGTTTGCACGAGCCGCCGACTCGATTCTGGCTGACGGCAAAGCCATCGACCGTTTACGAGATGCAGGCGAAGACCTCACCGACGCGCTCGAACCTCACGTAGGCGACCGGCTCGAAGCGACCGGCGAACCCCAGGTACAGGCCGCGCTCGACATCGCCCGAGACCGCGTCAACAGCACCCTCGAGGCACTGCGAGCGCTGCCAAGCGGCAAGAACGTCGACGCCGATGCCCGCGCCCAGCGGGCGGTACAAGCCGGGACAACCCTGCTCGGCGAGCTCATCGAGGCACAAGGCGTAGCCGAAACCCACGTCGCCTGGGTCGAGCGCAGCTACGGCGACCCCACATTGCAGATTGCCCCTCTCGATGTCGCCGGGCTGCTTGGGCCGAGCCTGTTCGACGAAGGGACCGTGATTCTCACCAGCGCAACACTCTCGCCGACTGTCGCCCAGTCCGTCGGGCTCGCTGACGAGGCCCACACGCGAGTGGACGTAGAGAGCCCATTCGACTACCAGACCAAAGGGCTGTTGTACTGCGCGACGCACCTGCCCGAACCACGTTCGGCAGAGTTTGACGAGCGAATGCTCGAACACCTCACCGAGCTCATCGCAGCGGCAGGCGGTAGAACACTCGCCCTCTTCACGAGCTGGCGGGTCATGGACCTCGCAGCGCAACATTTGGAAGAGCACCTCGATCTTCCGTTCCTCACCCAGCGCGACATGCCCAAACAGGCGCTGATCGACGCATTCAGCGCAGCCGACGAGGTCTCGCTGCTGGCCACATTGGGATTCTGGCAGGGCATCGATGTTCCTGGAGCTGCACTTTCGCTCGTAACGATCGACCGGCTTCCATTTCCCCGACCCGACAATCCGTTGCTTTCTGCCCGCCGTGACCTCGCGGGCCGCCACGCGTTCCGCACGATCGACTTACCCCGTGCAGCAACACTGCTCGCTCAAGGTGCCGGACGGCTCATTCGCTCAACAACCGATACCGGCGTAGTCGCCGTGTTCGATCCGCGCCTGTCGAACAAAAAGTCTTATCGGTGGGACCTCATCAACGCCATGCCGGACTTTGCCCGCACCAGTGATGCAGACGTGGTCCTCGAACGCCTTGCCGAGATCAACTCGCAGGCACTGTCGGCGGTCGATCAGTAACCGAAGTTCTCGATGCGGTCGATCTTGCGTTGCCAGTCCTTATCGACCGAGACGTGCAACTCGATAAACGCCCCCTCGGGCAGTTGTTCACGCACGGCGGTACCCACCTGTTTCAACAAGCTGCCGCCCTTGCCGATGACCATGCCCTTTTGGCTGGATCGCTCGACCAGAATTTCAACCCGCACGCGGGGCCAATCCCATTCAGTGACCCTCGTCGCGATCGAATACGGCAGTTCTTCTCTGGTCAAAGCAAACAGTTGCTCACGGACGAGCTCCGCAACCTGGACGGCTTCGGGCGTATCGGTAATCATGCCGTCCGGGTAGTAGCGCGGACCAACAGGCATGCGATCGATCAGGTGATCGACAAGCGCGTCGACTCCCTTTCCGGTACGAGCGCTGACCGGGAAATAGGCCTCGAAGTCAAGTACGCCCGTCGTCGCGAGCTGGACCATGACCTCGTCTCGGTTGGCCCGGTCGACTTTGTTGATCACAACGATGGCGGACGGCGGCAGCTTGTCCGCTACAAATTGGTCGCCTCGGCCATAGGGCGCGGTTGCATCGACCACCAAACACGCCACATCGACATCAGCAATGGATGAGGTCGCCGTCTCGTTCAGACGTGTACCGAGCGCAGACACCGGCTTGTGGATGCCAGGGGTATCAACGAATACCACCTGGGTGTCACCACGGTGAAGCACCCCGCGAACCTGTGTGCGTGTGGTCTGCGGCTTGTTCGAAACGATCGCCACCTTTTGTCCAAGGATCTGGTTCAGCAACGTGGACTTGCCGGCATTCGGCCGTCCGACCAGCGTGACAAAACCGCTACGAAAAGTCTCATCAGCATCGGACATGGGTGCACCTTGTTCGTCGTCCATCAAACATCGACCTCGTCGAGATCTGGCAGCGGTTGTGACAGTGAGTCATCAAACCGAAGTTCGATGCACTTAATTCGCCGGCCATGCATTTCAATCACCGTCAGTTCAACGCCATCGAACGTGACCGCGTCGCCGATATCGGGGACTCGCCCGAATGCACTAAAGAAGCACCCTGCGATCGTGCGGCGGTCGCCAATCGGCACGTTTCGGCCAAGCTGTTCTTCGAGCCGTACCACTTCGAAGCGACCGTCAACTCGGACTCGGTGGTTGTCGATGACCTCAGGTGGCGGATCCGCATCGTCGAACTCGTCTTCGATTTCGCCCACGAGTTCTTCCAAGATGTCTTCGAGCGTGACGATGCCCGCTACTCCCCCGTATTCGTCAA
>CALDYC010000065.1 GCA_937941245.1 uncultured Acidimicrobiales bacterium
GGCGAGCCGCGCTCCAGCGCCTGCGCTTGCGGCCAGCTGCAACCTGTGCTCCCAACGCCCGAGCGGCCTGCCGGGCTTGGGGTGTAAATGCCTTCGACATGGAACCACCCGCGATGTGCAAATTATTCTTCACTTAGATTATCTATTGAAAGAATATTTGCGTTGGTGGTCTTCGGCGAACCGATAGAGCTATGCAGCTTGAATCGCGACATGGCGGCGATTCCAAACGTGCCACCTTCGACTGTGAGACCAGCCGAATCTCGTTACTCGTCGAACGATCTCGGCTACTCGATGCGCAGACCCGAGATCGCGCGGCTGATCACCAGCTGCTGGATCTGCTCGGTGCCTTCGAAGATGTCGTGGATCTTGGCATCGCGGTGCCAGCGCTCGACTGGGTACTCACGGGTGTAGCCATAGCCGCCCAAGATCTGAATCGCTCGCTCGGTTACGTGGGTTGCGACGCGGCCAGCCTTGAGCTTGGCCATGGAACCCTCGGCGTTGACGAACTTGCCCTGCTTACCGAGCCATGCGCCTCGCCAGATCAACAAACGGGTCGCTTCGATCTCGGTAGCCATGTCGGCGAGCGTGAATGCGATCGACTGGTTCATGATGATCTTGCGACCAAACGCCTCGCGTTCTTTCGCGTAGTCCAGCGCGTACTCATAGGCAGCGCGCGCGACACCGATCGCCTGGGCGCCGACGGCAGGGCGGGTAGCTTCGAATGTTTGCATCGCAGCCTGGGCATTGCCCTTCTCGCCTCGGCGCACCCGAGCCAGGCGCTCATCGAGCTTCTCTTTGCCACCGAGCAGGCATCGGCCTGGCACTCGCACGTCGTCGAGCACGACTTCGGCAGTATGGCTGGCACGAATGCCGTGCTTCTTGTACTTCTGGCCCTGCGTGAGACCTTTGGTTCCCGGAGGCACCACAAAGCTGGCGTGCCCCTTAGACCCAAGCTCGGGGTCGACCACGCCGATCACGACGTGGATGTCAGCCATGCCACCGTTGGTGATCCATGCCTTGGTGCCGTTGAGGATCCACTCGTCGGTCGCCTCGTCATAGCGGGCCGAGGTCCGGTAGCCGCCGACATCTGAACCGGCATCGGGTTCGCTGGCAGCGAACGCACCAGTCTGGATCTTGTCAGGGGTGCCATAACACTGCGGCACCCACTCCATGACCTGTTCCTGCGTACCCGACGCCGATATACCAGCGGCCGCCAGGCCCGAGCCCATGATGGCCATACCCAACCCGGCATCGCCCCAAAACATCTCTTCGATCGCAACAGGCAGGGTCAGCCCGGTTGGATCGTTGAACATGGCGTTGGCCAGAAACTCCCAGCCGTACAGCCCGATTTCGGCTGCCTGTTCAACGACCGGCCAAGGGAATTCTTCGCGCTCATCCCATTCTTCGGCATTGGGACGCATGACGTCGACAGCAAAATCGTGGACCCATTTCTGGATCGTCAGTTGGTCCTCGTTCAGGGCCGGGTTGAAATCAGGCATGG
The DNA here is from genome assembly GCA_937941245.1 of uncultured Acidimicrobiales bacterium. Classification (GTDB taxonomy): domain Bacteria; phylum Actinomycetota; class Acidimicrobiia; order Acidimicrobiales; family UBA10347; genus UBA10347. The sequence continues at coordinate 1,502 of CALDYC010000065.1, forward strand.
CTACTCCAAAGGTATGGCTGGCCAACGACGTTCTCAATAATCGTCGTTATTGGCTCGTACCCAAAACCCTACCCGGGAAGCAGATCGCTACGCGCCGACCAGATCGGCAAAAAGTCGCACCATTTCATCACGCCGCTCGCTAGCTTCGGTGGCGTTTGCGAACATCGCTGCGGCCACGTCATCGAGCACGCCCGATGCATCGGCAACAAGTTCCTGGCCCTGCGCCGTCAACTCGGCAAGCGCAAGACGGGCATCGCGTTGGCCGCGCACCGTCTGCACGTAGCCGATCTTTTCAAGCGGAGCCAGACCCCGAGTCACCCCCGACGCGGTCATTCCCACCACCTCGGCGAGGGCCACCCGGCTGAGCTTGTGTCCAGGGGCATCGGCAAGAGCTCGCACCATTCGGTACTCGGCCAGACTGATGCCTTTAATGGTCGACAGCGATCCGTCCAGTCGTCGTTGCAACCGTTGCGCGGCTTCGTGCAAAGCAAGCAGTGTTCGTTGATCGGTAAGCATGAGCACACCATAACAACTCATTGAGTCCTCATGCTTCTAGCTTCGCGAGACCATCTCACGACACCATCTCGCGACATCATTGCCATCCGCGAAACTCGCGCCGCGCGCTCCCCATGTCCACCCCCAGGCGTCGTACTGTCGATCCCATGGGAAGCACCTCCGCTGGCCGCGCCGCCGCCGCAACAATCGCACTCATCGCCATCGGCCTTTTGACCTGGGTGTTCGTCAAACCCGCCGACAATGAGACCGCCGCCTCAGCGCCCTCAGCCGCTAGCGCTGCCGACGACCGGGTGCCAAATGGGATCGACATGTCCCAAGACAACAACGTCCGAGACGACACCATCACCAACAATGAAGCGGCCGACTCCGACGCCACGCCAGAGCCGACCCCCGAGCCGCTCGAACTCGAGAACTTCGGCGCCCGCATGTCCCTCGACAACCTCGACGGTTGGCTCAACACCGACATCACCTCGCTCGACGACCTCAACGGCCAAGTGGTGCTCGTCGAAATGTGGACCTTCGCGTGCCGTAACTGCAAGGCCCGCATTCCGTACAACCAGCAGTGGTACGAGCAATACAAGGACCAAGGGTTCGAAATCGTCGGCGTACACGCACCCGAGTTCAGCTTCGAAGCCGAGATCCCCAACATCGAACAAGCACTTATCGATCTGGGCGTGACATGGCCAGTTGCGCTCGATACCAACAAACGGAACTTCCACGACTGGCAAGAAGGCCGCACCGGCTACTGGCCCCGAAGCTACCTGATCGACCAGAATGGCGACATCCGCTTCGACCACGTCGGCGAAGGTAAATACAGCGACCTCGAAGCAGCAATCGAACATCTGTTGGACAATCCACCTGCGCCGACCAGCTAGACGACACCTACAAACAAGACGAACCGAGATTCATTGCGAGACCCATTGACGGTGGCGAACTGAACATGGGCGCCCTCGTAGAAGGCATCGAGAGCATCACGCTTGTGTGCAGCATCGTGCTGTTCCTGCCGGCCCTCGGTGCACTGCTGCTCGGACGCCGCCCCGGACTGCTCACCGCCACCTGGATCATGACCGGCTGGCTCATGGCCATCGCCCGATTTGCGCTGGTCTGGACCGAACCCGCCACCGGAGCGAGACACAGCCTGACCGGGCTTCTGCTCGTGGGGTTGGCCTGGGCAGCATGGCAGGACGGCTCGACGTACAACGTCCGCGTCGCCATCGATATCGCACTCGTCGCCATGACCTCAGCACTCGTCACCTGGACCTGGGTCCCGTGTGTCGGAAGCGAACTTGGCAACATCATCAACGGTGCCCGCACCGATCCGTGGCCACAGGTACTGCCGACGCTGCTCTTCATGACCGGGCTGTTCCTGCCCATGATCGCCATAGCGGCAGCAACGAATGCGTGGCCCAAACTCGCCGACATCATCGACCGTTGGTACGTCCGCCGCGCGGGTATTGCACTCATCGCGCTTGTCGGAGCGCTGGTCGCGGTCACGCTCTACGACGACGTCGCTGCAGAACTCGCACGCCGCAGCAGCTTGTGATTGGTCACCCGACCTGGCGTGGCGAACTGACCCCGTCGTCCTCGGGTTTGCTACAACGTGGCTGTGGCTGAACCTCGGATAGCACTCACACTCGCCGACAGCGTGTCTGAGCGCGCCGATCGGCCCTTCAACGCCGAGCGGCCAAACGTTGTCGTCATCGTCGTCGACGACCTCGGATTCGCCCAGCTCGGAGCGTTCGGCTCCGACCTCGAAACACCAAACCTCGATCGGCTCGCCGCCGACGGCGTGCGATTCACCAACTTCCACACCACCGGCATGTGCTCGCCCACCCGCGCCGCCATGCTCACCGGCCGCAACCACCACCGCGTCGGCATGGGCATGCTTCCGGACTTGCCGATCGGATTTCCCGGCTACACCGGCGAGTTCCCCGAAGGTGCCGGAACCCTGCCCGAGATCCTGAGGACCAACGGATACGCGACGGCGGCAATCGGCAAATGGCACCTGGTGCCACGCGACCAGCGAGCCACCGGCCCCTTCAACATGTGGCCCACCGGTCTCGGGTTCGAGCGCTATTACGGCTTCCTCAACGGCGAAACCAACATGTGGACGCCAAACCTGATCCGCGACCAAAGCCACATCGAACCGCCCGCCACACCCGACGAGGGTTACCACCTCGAAGCCGACCTCGCGGACCAAGCCGTCCGGTGGCTGCGGGACCTGCGACTACACGCACCCAGTCGGCCATTCATGCTCTGGTACGCCACCGCCGCACCCCACGCCCCACACCAAGCACCTGCCGAATGGATCGACCGGTTTGCCGGTCGCTTCGACAACGGGTGGGACGACTGGCGCGAACGAGCCTTCGCCCAGCAGCAACGTCTGGGCATTACCGTCGCGCACGCGACGATGGCACCGTGCCCCGAGTGGATTGAACCGTGGGCCGAGATCGATCCCGACCGCCGCCGTCTGTACAGCCGGATGATGGAGTGCTTCGCCGGCTTCCTCGCCTACACCGACCACCAAATCGGTCGAGTGCTCGACGCGCTCGAAGACAACGGAGATCTCGATAACACCGTCATCGTGTTCGCGTCAGACAACGGCTGCTCGGCCGAAGGCGGACCAAACGGCACGTGGAACCAACTGCGCCACTACATCGGAGACGAGCCCGACAACCTCGACGACGAATTTGCCCACTTCGACGACCTGGGCGGTTTCAGGTCCAGCGGCCACTACCCGTGGGGCTGGGCGTTCGCAGGCAACACGCCCTTCCGGCGCTGGAAGCGCTACACGTTCGAGGGTGGCGTCCGCGACCCGCTAGTCATTCGACTGCCCGGGGGCGCACATGGCGGCGAACTGCGACACCAGTACTGCCACGCCGTCGACATCATGGCGACCGTGCTCGACCTCGTCGGCATCGAGGCACCGGCAACACTGGGCGGTGTCGATCAACTCAGCCTCGACGGCACGTCGTTACAACCCGTGATCGACAACGCGTCAGCCGATGAGGTCCGCACCGAGCAGTACTTTGAACTCTGGGGAAGCCGGGCGATGTATGCCAACGGATGGAAGGCGGTCACCAACCACGTCAACCAGCTCACCGCTCACGAACGCGATCACCTCGCCGGAAGCTCAGACTTCACCGACGACGTGTGGGAGCTGTTCGATACCCGCACCGATCCGACCGAAACCATCGACCTCGCTTCGACCTACCCCGACATTGTTGCCGACCTCGCCGACAGGTGGGACCGAGCTGCCTTAGCCAATCAGGTCCTTCCACTTGATGACTCGCGCGACAATCGGGTCACCCACATGCGTCTTCCGTGGTACGAGTTTCAACCGACGTACACGTTCCGCCCCGGGGACAAAGTCCACGAATCTCACGGACCATTTATGGGCGCGTCGTTCCGACTCGCTGCACTCTTTAGCGGCGATGGCGTGCCCGACAACGCATCGGGTGTGCTCTGCGAACAAGGTGACTGGATCGCTGGTTGGGCTTTCTATCTGCGTAACGGAACCGCAACCTGGGTGTGCACAACCAGCGGGCGCGAACGCCGCATCGACGCCGACGTGCCCTCCGGCACTCGTTCGCTCGAGTTCACGTTGCGTCCATCACCAGCCGACTCGGCAGCACCCAGTGGGGCCGACGACCCCCGATTCACCTACGCCCTAGCAGCAGACGATGTTGAGATCGGGCGAACGACTATTGAGGAACCCGTGCCATTTGCCTGGGCTCCCGACGGAGCTTTTCTGACGGTCGGCTATGGACGGCCGTTCCCGGTCACTACCGACTACGACCCGCCATCTACAGCCCCGAAGGCATTTGCCGGCTTGCGCTTTGACCTTGGAGAACCGGGCCCCGTCAACGCCCAAGTCGAGATCGCACGAATTCTGAGACACCAATAGTCAACCCGTCCACCGGCGGGCCGATCGACGAGGGCACGCCAATGCGGCCGATGACTGGACACGGTTGTTCGCGACTACCAAACTGGGTATCGACGCACAATCGTCAGATTGCGGTCGATAGGGACACACCGATTGCGACATGCACGATCTGCTTGACAACCCCGCTGGGGCCAGGCACTTGCGCAGCAACGATCAGCACACACCGAACGGCGCATCAGTGCGCTTAGTCGGCTAGCGGGAATGGGGGAACCAGTGAATGAGCGTCGACGGCACATGCCTGCCCCGACCATTCCGGTAGATCCGCGGCGAGTCAATGCGCGCAACCGCAAGACCCAACGAATCCGAATCGGTTCAATCACGACCTTGGCAATCATTGTGTTGCCGGTCGCGTTCCGCCTGGATCAGGCGCACGTCAATCGATGGCTCATTGCGGCCTGGGTCAGCCAGGTAATTCTGGCAATCGCATTCACTGCAATCGCAGCATGGCAGCGGCGAGACACGAGAAGCGGTCAGCACCGCCTTGACAACGTCGCTCGGTTCTTCACCGGCCTGTGGATCACGAGCCTGCCATTCATGGCGCTGTTCAGCGGCGACGACAAACAGCTCACCGACCCGCTGCTGCTTGCGGTGCTGATGTGCACTGTCTTCTACACCGTCCAGGCAATCCAGTACTTCCGCCGACGACAAATTTTCACTGCAATGATCACGATGATGGCGATCGAATACGCAATCGTCATCGTGCTCCTCGGTTCGATTGGTCCGGCCCTCTTCGTGCTTGCCTGGTGCGCAAACGCCATCCTGATCCTCAACCAGGCCGCCCGGTCTCGCCACGAGCTCGGTCTGCTGGCCGATGCATCGTTCACTCGCGCCCAGCTCGACGGGCTGACGGCGGTGCTCAGCAGAGCCGGACTGCTCGCAACATGGAGCGCGAGCCCTCGGTTGCCCGGACCCCAGTCGCTCATCGCTGTCGATATTGGACGATTTACCGACATCAACACCGCGCACGGCCACCAGTTTGGCGACCAGGCGCTTCGCGCATTCGCCGAACGTTTGGTCAACGTGTTCGGCAATCAGTCCACCGTCGCCCGGCTCTACGGCGACCGGTTCCTCATCCTGACGCCGGGGACAGCCACGGCCCACCCGTTCATCGACGACCTCAACACAAAGGTGGCCCGACTACGCGAACCCTTCACGATCCAAGGTCGCACCGTCAGTCTGCATTTGCGCGTCGGCGTGTCACCGATCGAGCCACACGAGTCGCTCGCCGAGGCAATCAGCGACGCTGACGATGCCGTTGTTGCCGCAAAGACCCGCTCAAACAATCGAGTAGTCGTGTTCGACGCCGCGATGCGGGCTCACCGCGACCGTCGCCGCATGATCGAAGCTCGTGCTCCTCAAGCCCTGAGAAATGGCGAATTCGAGTTTTGGGCGCAGCCATATGTGCAGACCGGGTCGCTGCAGCCACTCGGCATCGAATTGCTGTGTCGATGGCCCCAGCCCGATGGCTCAATCATCATGCCCCGCGAGTTCTTGCCAGTGCTCCAAGCTGCGGGTCTGCTCGAAGAGCTTGACCGCAAAGCACTCGGTGTTGCGGCCGCGTGGCTTCGTCGTTGGCGACACGACGATGAACTCGGCGCAATCGGTGTCAACGTCAACGTCACGGCCGAGCACCTCGCTAGCGGTGTCCTACACGACGTGCTCACGACGTTCGACCGCGAAGACACCATTCGACTCGGTATCGAGCTTGTCGAGAATGAAGTCATTTCTCAGATCGATCGCATCGGCGCGCAAATCATGGCCCTCCGCAGCATTGGCACCCGCGTCATTCTCGACGATTTCGGCGCCGGCTATGCGGCTCTGTCGCTGCTCGCTGACCTTCCGTTGAACATGATCAAACTTGACCGCAGCATCATCAGCAATGTCGACACCAACGAGCGGCGACGGGACCTGGTGACATCGATCCAGCTCATCGCCGCCAGGCTGAACATCAATGTGCTTGCCGAGGGCATCGAGACCCCAGCCGAACTTGCGGTGATGACCGACTTGAACGTGATCCTCAGCCAGGGCTGGCTCTTTGGCCGGGCCCAGCCCATGCCCGAAGCAGACTTCACGCTGCGACGACTGCGCCGCGAGGCAATTCGCTCCGACCCCGAGCTCGTGAAATTCATCGACCACGCGGTGCGATCCCATACCGCCGAGGTGCAAGAACGGGCCAACGCCACCGAGCTCTCCGCCCGGGCTGCCCGCCGACCACAGCGCTCCACCTTCGACCCTCTCGACAGCGACATCAATCCGCCGACGTTGGGTCCGTGAACTCGTGACCCCATCCTCAGAGCACATGTCCGTGCCTGAACTTGAACGCCATACTGACCCGGTCGACGGCAGCGTCTGGCTACTCGACACCGAGTTCCTCGAATCGAACTGGACATGCATCTGGGGTCGCGGCTGCGAGGGCATGGGCGACACCGCCAGCCCTGAGCTGCAGCAGGGCTGCTGTTCAGCGGGCGCACAAATGCTCGACGAAGACGAGTCAATGCGGACCGCCGCGATCGGGCTCACGCTTGACCCCACGAGCTTCCAGTTCAGTAGCCAAGCCGTCAACGGCGGCATGTTCTCTGACGACACCCGCACCGCAACCCGCGTGGTTGACGGCGCATGCATTTTTCTCAACCGACCCGGGTTCGCAGGCGGGGCCGGATGTGCGCTGCATCTCGCTGCCGTCGCGGAAGGCGAAGACCCAATCGACTACAAGCCCGCGATCTGTTGGCAGCTCCCCCTGAAGGTCGAGAACAACCCAGACGGATCGCGCACCTTGCGCCGCTGGACCCGCACTGACTGGGGTTCCGGAGGAGCGGCGATGGCGTGGTGCTGCACCGAGACCGGTCACGCTGACGGACTCGCCTCGGCGTATGTCGGCGATGCACCAGTGGCCGAGTCCCTGAACAGCGAACTCATCGCTCTCGTTGGACCCGACATAGCGGTCGCGATTCGAGACCGGCCGCGCTGACATCTGCAACTAGCCTTTGCGCTCGTGAAGATGATTGTGGTGCGCCACGCGCAACCAAACGACGAGTCCGCAACCGGTGGTCACGGTGATCCGCCGCTCAGCCCCCTTGGGCTGCGTCAAGCCGACGCTCTGTGCGAGTACCTGCAGGGCGAACCCATTGACAAGATCGTGGCGAGCCCTATGGTCCGAGCCCGCCAGACCGGTGAGCCGCTCGCAGCCCGTCTCAATATGGACATCGAGTTCGACGACGACCTCAAAGAAGCCGGCTGGGACGCCGGTGCCTACATGCGAACCGAAGAGAACCTGGCGTTCTTCATCGACAAGATGACCGAGGACCCGGATTTCCTCTATGCCCCCGAAGGCCGCCCAGCATTCCGAGAACGAGTCGTGCGTTCGTTCACCCGCATCGCCAACCAGAACTCAGGCAAGACCGTCGCAGTGTTCTGCCACGGCATGGTGACGGCAACGATCACCGAGCACGCGATCGGCCACGAACTCGATGGCGGAGCACTTCACCCGAACTACACGAGCATCACCCGCGTGCAGGCATCGCCGTCGCGCGACCTGTGGACACTGACCAGCTTCAACGAACACATGCATCTGCGAGGCATCGCCAATGACTGAACCCGCAACCGCCACCGACGGCAGAGCCGAACTCGCCAAGGCCTATGTTCCGGCCGAAGCCGAAGCCATCGTCACCCAACGATGGCAAGCCGCCAACGCGTCGCATGCTGAACCAGCAGCCCCTGGGACACCGACGTACTCGATTGTCATTCCGCCACCGAACGTCACCGCAGCACTGCACCTCGGCCACGCGCTCAACAACACGCTGCAGGACGTGCTCGTCCGCTATCACCGCATGCGCGGCCACGCCACGTTGTGGATGCCCGGCACGGACCATGCGGGCATCGCAACCCAAACCGTTGTCGAGAAACGCCTTCTCAACGACGGGATCAAGCGGCTCGAGCTTGGACGCGACGCGTTCATCGACAAGACCCAAGAATGGAAAGACGAATACGAAGCGATCATCTTGAGCCAACTCAAGCAGATGGGTTTCTCATGCGACTGGGATCGCACCCGGTTCACCATGGACGAGATCTGCACCGTCGCAGTGCGCGAAGCGTTCTACCGACTGTTCGATGACGGTTTGATCTACCGCGGCAAGCGCTTGGTCAACTGGGACCCAGCGACTCGCACCGCCCTCTCTGATGACGAAGTCGAGATGGAGGAGATCGACGGCCACATGTGGTATCTGCGGTACCCCATCGAAGGCGGCCCGCTCGATGACGGCACCACCCACGTCACCGTGGCGACCACCCGTCCCGAAACCATGCTGGGCGACACCGCCGTCGCTCTCAACCCCGATGACCCACGTGCCGAGGCGCTACGTGGTCGACGGGTCGTATTGCCAATCGTGAATCGTTCAATCCCGATCGTCGAAGACGATTACGTGGTGATGGCCGACCCCGATAGCACCGAGGCCAAGGCCCAGTACGCAAGCGGGTTCCTCAAAGTCACACCGGCCCATGACCCCAATGATTGGGACATCGGCCAACGCCATGAACTGGCCGTTATCAACATCATGGGTCCCGACGGCTCCATCTCTGACCAGTACGGCTGGGACGACGTATCAGACCAGGCCCGGGCCTTTGTCGGCATGAGCCGTGAAGATGCCCGAACGGCAATCGTTGCCTGGTTCGACGACAACGACCTGCTCGAACAGGTCCGCAACTACACCCACTCGGTCGGTCACAGCTACCGAAGCCATGTGCCGATCGAACCGTGGCTCAGCGACCAGTGGTACGTCGCAGTAACCGACGACAAACTGCGCGGGTCCGCGCTGCGTGCGCAGAACGCCGAACAGCTTCCAGACATGCCCGATGGGGTCGGTGACCGCGGCCGCTCAGACGGCGACGGCAGCCTGACGTTCTACCCCGCTCGCTACGCCCGCACCTACGCGTCGTGGCACGAGAATATTCGCGATTGGTGTATCAGCCGCCAGCTTTGGTGGGGCCACCAGATACCGGTGTGGTTGCGCATCGTCGACGAATCCGACGCATCGGCCGAGGTCATCGATGCACTCGAACGCGCGGGCATTGACCAAGCCGAACCTGTCCAGAGCGAATGGACCCGACGCGGCGCCGCCCACCATGCCCGGCGAGTGACCGCTACCGAAATCGAAGAGTCAATCTGCATCGGACCCGATGCCGCAGTTCGACGGAGCGACGCTCGGGATGCAACAACCGAAGCAGACCTTGTCGCCGCCGTCGAAGCGGCCGGTTACACCCGCGACCCTGACGTGCTGGACACGTGGTTCTCGTCTGCCCTCTGGCCGATGTCGACCATGGGCTGGCCGTGGTCGGAGGACTTTCCCGAAACCGAAGGTCTGCTCGAATCGTTCAACCCCACTTCGGTACTGACGACCGCCCGAGAAATCATCACACTCTGGGTCAGCCGAATGGTCATGTTCAACCGCTATTTCCTCGACGGCCAGCTGCCGTTCACCGACGTCTTCATCCACGCGATGATCCAAGACGGTCACGGTCAGAAGATGTCCAAAAGTCTGGGCAACGGCGTCGACCCGCGCGACATCATTCACAGCCACGGCGCCGACGCTCTGCGCTACAGCCTGGTACAGATGACCACCGACACGCAGGACGTTCGCATGCCGGTGAACATCGTGTGCCCACACACCGGCGACGTCTTCGAGCCCGAGTTCATTACCAACGCCAGCGGTTACACCGTGACTGCACCGGTGCAATCTTCGCCAAGTGATCCGTCGAAGAAAATGGTTTCGGCGTACGGCATCGCCACCGCCGAAGCTGCTGCGACCGATGACATGCCAGCGGCACGCAACACCTCCGCCAAATTCGACCTCGGTCGCAACTTCGCCAACAAGGTGTGGAACGCGACCCGATTCGCACTCGGGCGTCTTGACGGAACGAGCGAAAGCACGGCCAACCGGGTCGTCAACGCGGCACAGGCATCGTTTGCAGACCGTTGGATCCTCGCCCGCCTGCAACAGACAGTGACCGAGATCGACTCGCTGATGGGGCGCTACCAGTTCAACCAGATCGCCGAGACCCTGTACGACTTCATCTGGCGGGATGTGTCAGACCGATACCTCGAAGCGGTCAAGGCAACCATCGACACCGACGTCGACCAGCAGGTGGTCCTCGGCGCAGTGCTCGACGCTGTGCTGCGTTTACTGCATCCGGTCTGCCCGTTCGTGACCGAAACACTGTGGCCAAACGTCGCCGCTGTTCGCGGCGGTTCAGTCGCAGGGCTTGCGCTTCCGCCTTCTGAACTCGTTGCGCTCGCCGCATGGCCCGTCGCAGACGATTCGCTCGCCGACCCAGCCGTGATCGCTGACTTCGACCGCGCCGACGCACTTGCCGCGGCAATCCGCACGGTTCGCTCAGAGCAGCAGGTCAAACCCCGCCGAGAGATCACTATGCATGTTCCCCCAGCGGTCTCTGCCTTGATCGACACCGCCGGTGGCGTGGTTGAATCACTCGCCGGCATCGGCACCGTGGACGATGCCGAAGGCGCTCCCCCGGGCGCCAACATCATCGTTTTCGAAGGTGAGCAGGTGCTTCTCAGCGACATGGTCGATGCAGCCGACGCTGGGGCAGAAATTGCCCGGCTAGACAAGCGGATCGATGAGCTCCGCAAGCAGGTCAGCGGCCTCGACGCTCGACTATCAAATGCTGGCTATGTCGACAACGCACCCCCGCACCTTGTCGACGAAACTCGCCAGCAACGAGCCGCAGCCCAAGCTGATCTCGAAGCGACCCAGGCGGCTCGTTCTGCCCTGTGACTGCCCGGTGACTGCCCGGTGACCAAGGTGGTCTGCTGAACCTCAGGCCGCGAGCGCCGCTTCGAGCTTGTCGATTGCCGTAGCCCAACCCTGCGCCCCTGGCGAGTCGGCGGGTACGCCGATATGGGTCATCGTCATCTGCGTCGATTCGCCATGTTCGGCCAGTTCCACAACGACTGTGGTCGACATGTCAGTACCGGCAGGCATGCCCATCGTTTCGGGTGAGGTTGGCGTGCCGCTCTCATCGCACATCACGTCGGTGTAGACCAGGCGGGTGACTGGGTTGACCTCGGTGAATGTGCCGGTGAACCACATCGCCATCTCGCCCTCGGGCGTCGCCATCGTCATGTTGAGCAGTCGGCTACCTCCGACTGCGACCTCGAATGTGCTCACCGAGATGACGGCTCCCGGCGGGCCATACCACGATGCGAAATGTTCAGCGACCGTCCACATCTGCCACACCGTGGCTATCGGCGCAGCAAGAGAGCGTTCAATTACTACATCATTTCGTTGGTCGTTCGGGTCACTCATTGTGTTCCTTCTTGGGTTTTGCCGACGTCGGTTGTTGCAGATTGCTGAGATAGGTGTCGAGTCGGTCGAAACGCTCGTGCCAGGTCTGACGGCATGTTTCTGCCCACAGGCTCACTGGCGCGAGTGCTTCGGGATCCAACGTGCACGGTCGGCACTGAGCCCGACGGGTGCGCTGCACAAGGCCGGCGTGTTCGAGCACCTTGAGATGCCGCGAAACCGCTGGAAGCGACATGTCAAACGGCTCTGCAAGTTCGGTGACGCTTGCCTCGCCTTGTGCAAGCGTCGACAAGATGTCTCGTCGAGTCGAGTTGGCAAGCGCCGCGAAAAGATCATCCAACTCGGAAGCTTCGACGTCAGGATTGGAGCGGGTGGCGAGCGGCATCAGGCTTAACATAGTCGTTAATTAACAACCTCGTCAAATATCAGAACTCGCGATAGTCGTTGCCGAAATCGCGGTTTGCGGCCAACCTGTGGTCATGACAACACGAGTGCTTCGCGTCGGCGGCGTTGACGAACCCTTCAACCTCCCGTGGATCCGAGCCTTTAATGCCGGAGCGTTCAACGACCTCAACGTCGAAGTGGTCTTCAGCAGCTACGCCGGCGGAACCGGAGCTTTGGTCGAAGCTCTCGATGCCGGGACCATTGACCTGGCGACGGTGCTGACCGAAGGTGGCGTTACCGCGATTGGAAATGGCAGCGGCATCAGGTTGCACAGCGCATGGACGACGTCCGCGCTGCGATGGGGAATCCACGTCGCCGCCAAGGCAAAAGAGACCAAAGTCAGTGAACTCAAAGGCAAACGGTTCGCCATCTCTCGCCACGGTTCCGGCAGCGAACTCATGGCCTATGAACTCGCCGATCAGCAAGGCTGGAAGCTCAACGACAACAAGTTCGTGGTCGTTGGAGGCGTCGACGGTGCCGCCGCTGCCCTACCGAAACGCAAAGCCCACATCTTTTTGTGGGAACGGTTCGTGACCGCCCCTCTCGTCAAACAGGGCATCTTCAAACGAGTCGGCGAGATTCCAACACCATGGCCTGCGTTCTACACCGCAGCACGGCCTGGCCTGCTCGACAACGATGCCGATCTCGTCGATGAGGTCGTTCGCCGGACGCTCCTTCATGGCGCCACTCTTGCAGCAGACACAGACGTCACGATCGACGAAATCGTCGACCGCTACGGCATGACCAAGCGTCATGCCCGCACCTGGCTCAGCGACGTTGCCTGGCCAACCGCTGTTGGCATCGACGAGAACGTGCTGTCCTCGGTGACCGATCGAATGGTCGAACTCGGCCGCATCGACCCCGAATCGCTTGCGCGAGCGCACGCCGCTGGTTCGCTTCCGACACGGGCCACCGACATGCCCTCGTCGGACGAAATTCACAGCACCTGATCAAGGGCGGTGACGAGACGGTTGACGTCGGCGTCATTGGTGTAGTGCACCCACGAGACCCGCACGACGCCGGTCGCAGGATCAACGTCGACGCCTTCGAGTAGTCGGCCCGCATAAAAGTCTCCGTGGCCGGCCTGCACACCTTGGCCAACCAAGCCAGCGGCAACGGTTTCGGGGGCCCGACCCCGAGGCACGAACGCCACCGTCGGACATCGGTGACCATCGCCGCCGGTATCCGAGCGGCCAAGTAGCCGCACGCGATCATCCGAGCCGAGCATCGACAGCACTGGCTGAAGCAAGCGCTCCTCATGGTCCTGCCACAGCGCGGACACATCGGCACAGGCCGAGCGAAGTCCGCCCGAGCCACCGTGATGAGCGTGTAACGCCTCGACGTAATCGAGCACCGCTCCGGCCGAGGCCTCTTGCGCGTGATCGGGCCCAGCCGGCGTCAACCGCTTTGACGGATAGCCCTCGTTGAACCCGTGGCCCTGATTCGGCAAAGCATCAAGAATGCCGTTCTGGGTGACCATCAACCCCTGATGCACCGAAAAGGTCTTGTACAGACTGAACAGGTACACGTCACAGCCAAGTGCCCCGACATCATCGAACCCGTGGGGCGCATAGCTCACGGCATCGCAGATGACCCGAGCGCCAACAGCGTGCGCCATCGCCGTGATCGCCGCTACATCGTTTTCCTGCCCAACCAGATTCGAACACTGCGGGAAGCACACCAGCGCCGTCCGTTCGCTCAGCAACGCTTCGAGCCCCGCTATGTCGAGCAGACCGGTCTCAGAGTCAACGCGCCATTCGTGCAACGTTGCACCGACCCGCTGCGCCATGCGCCGCACCGCCCCGGTATTGGCCTCGTGGTCCTGGTTGGTGACGATGACGTCGTCTTGAGCGCTGAGCACCTGACCAAAGGCATTGGCCAGCACATACGTATTCATCGACGTGGACGGTCCGAATTGGAGCTCGTCGACCGCGACACCAAGTGCTTCAGCCCACCGCACGCGCGATCGATCCATTTGCTCACCAGCAGTCGCCGACGTCAGATACTGCGCGTACGGTTGCACCTTCGTCTCGGTGTAGTACCGGTGCATCGCGTCGATCGTCTGAGCGCACGCGAACGAGCCGCCAGCGTTCTCGAAGAACGATTGCTCCTGGTTCCCGTGCGCACCGAATGCCGGAAAGTGTGAACGCACGTGATCGACGTCAAGAATCGGACGCGAGAGATGTGTGGTAGTGGTGTCGTTCGCCATGGCGCCCGACTCTAGGTTCCTAATCGGTGATCATCAGCCGATGCTCGACTTTCGAGCGCCGATATGGCTCGGCGTGCGAGTCCTGGCGCACCGCCACGAAGCTCGAGCCACGAGGCGCCGCGACCACCCGTCGCTCGAGGGCCTCACCAAACGCCCTATCTCGGTCGGGCCGGGTTGCCGAGCACGATTGCTCCTGGGGCAACATCTTTGGTAACGACACTGCCCATGCCGACAAATGCGTAGTCGCCAATCGATACTCCGTCTCGCACTACAGCTCCGGAACCGACGAACGCTCCCTCACCAACAGTCACGTTGCCCCCGATGCACGTCCGGGCAGCAAGAGCGGCATGGTCTTTAATCACACAGTCGTGGCCGAGTGTCGCCGCGCTCATCGCCATTACGTGGTCACCTAACTCACAACCGCTGCCGACCTTCGAGTTAGGCATGAGCAGACACCCGACCCCAATGTCACAGTAGCCAGTCGGCACATAGGCCGATTCGTCGATGACGGTTCGCCATCGTGAACGTGCAACCGATAGCGCCTGGATCCGCTCAACCATTGCACGACGGTCGCTCATACCCACCCAAACTGAAATGACGTCGGCGCGGTGCAGCTCCATTATCGCTAGAACGTCTTCTGGTCGACCCAACACGGGGAATGAACCGAACCGGCCGATCTGCGTGCCCACGGGGTCGTCATCGACTAAGAATCCCAGAGGAGCGGCGATCGCCTGGTGCTCAAGGATTGCCGCTGTTGTGAGCCCAATGCCCTTGCCGCCCAAAATGATGACGGGACGTTCAGGTGTTGTCGACATGCGGTGTCATTCTCTCCAGTAATCGACAAAGGCCTCTTTGAAATGAAGATCGGCAGACTTTGCCGCGGCTTGAGCGGCGCCGTCTGGCGTCTCGCGGAACCACAGCCAAAGCCGCGACGGCACGTGATAAAGGGATGACACAAAACCGTATTCCTCAAACAGAATCTGCATGCTCCGGTTTGTATGGCAGGCGACATGGACGGGCAGCAGGTAGAACCAACTTGGATCCTTGGGGATGTTCTCCCTCACGAGCGTGTGCATAAGAAAGCAACCCGTGGTGCTGAGGTTCGACAGCATCGCGTCGACGTCGTTTCGAGAGGTGTAGTGCTCCATCACCGACGTGTTGATGATGTAGTCGAACGGTTTCGCCGCAAGTTCCGAGTCAGAGAGATACGAGCCTTTGCCCGTTGTCATGTACTTGTCGTACTTCTCGACGTGGATCCCGTGAGGAGCCAACAGAGCAACGAGCTTGCCATCGCCGCACGCGTAGTCAACCCATCTCGCACCCGCATCGCAGATGCTGACGTCAACCAATTCTGAGATAAAGGCTCGCTGCGCGTTGAGGCGCTCGAGCCATCGGGGGTCGCGCGGCGAACTTTCGAGCCCCTGGTACGACTCATGCACCCGATGATTGAGATCTTGCCACTCGTCATGAGACATTTCGAGGTGGGTGCGTGACACCACAAATCCGCAACCGTCACATTTCTCGTAGTCCACCGTCGACAACTGAAACGAACCCTCAAAATCCTTCGTCATGAAGTGGTTCATGCCCGATCCGCACACGTAGCAGTTCATCGGTGGGTTCCTTCACATGCGACTGGCAATGACGTCATGTCGGCACATCGTAGCCAGCCGGCACGCGGCGCTTGTTTCGATATCACTGCTCGTTTTTGCTTGGATACAAACGCGTGGCACCCACGGCTGCGCCATCGGTAACCGTTATGGCCGATGCTCGACTTTCGAGCGCCGATATGGCTCGGCGTGCGAGTTCTGCCGCACGCCATGAACTTGGCAACCTCTGGCGCCGCTCCCATGGACTTCCCATCGTGTGTTGTGGTACGTTGCACGTATTCCACTAGGTAATTCTACCTAGTGGAAGGCGATCGGTGGGACTGATCGCCGGTGGGATTGCGATGGATAAGCCCAAGTGGCAAAAGACACTTCTCCGTAACGTTTTTGTCGCGGTCGCCGTCGTTGCGGTCGGCCTCGCAGTCGCATCGCTGGTCTTGCTGCAAGACCACCGCAGCAATGCTGCTGATCAACGTGAGATGGAACGCGTGGTCAACGCCATCGCAGCCGAGTCGGCCGCGGTCACTACCGAATATCTTGCCGCCCCCGAGTCAGCGGTGGGCGTGGTTGCCAGCGTCTACAACGATGTCGCGTTAAGCGAGGACATGCGTAGACGCCTCTTCATTGGCTTGATCGACAGCCACGATCAGATCGACGCCGTCTTTGTCGGTTACCCCAACGGGGACTTCTCATTTTTCGCACGTGCCCTTGAAACTGAAGGTATCTATCGGTCGCGCGAGATCTCGACGAGCCCAACCCGACGTGTCGCTGAAGCGTGGTACGACAGCGACCAACGCGAGATCCGGTCCGCCTTCAATGACGAGTCTGACTACGATCCGCGCAGTCGGCCCTGGTACGGGCGAGTGGCGTCAGGCGCTCAGGACCAAAGCTGGACCGACCCGTATGTCTTTTCGAGTAGCAACGAAATCGGTGTCACCTTTAGTCGTGGAATCCGTAACGAAGCTGGCGAAATCGAGGCAGTCATCGGCGTCGATGTCACTCTCGACGAACTCGTATCGTTCATGGCGCGGCGCCGCCCGAGCGCCGATGGAACGGTCGCAGTGCTCAATGAGCGGGGCGATCTGCTCGCCAGCTCCGAAATCGACGTCGATGATCTGCGCCCCGACGATTGGGCCCTCCCGGCGGCTTCGGTGCACGCCGTCGAACAGGTCCAGCATCTGCAGGCGACTGGTGTCAACGCCGAACGGGCTGTATCGACCTATCGCAATGACGGGCAATTCGGCCAGGTCGTTCCGGTCGGTGGGACTTCGAGCTGGTACCTCGCGGTCGAAGCTGCCCAACACAACTTCATCGAGAGCCCGGCCTCGCCCCGATCGGTGCGAGTCATTGCGACGTTTCTGCTGGCAACACTGGCTGCAGCCATCGTTGCCCATGTCATACGCAGCCGAATCATCCGTTCGAAGGAGCTGCATATCGCGGCCAACATCGACCAGATGACCAAGCTCACCAATCGCGCGGGTGTTCTTAGTCACTTACGCGAGCTTCAGTCAACCGTTTCATCAACCCAAGACATCGTCGTCGCGGTCGTTGATGTCGACCGCTTTAAGAGCGTGAATGACACGTGGGGTCATGACGTCGGTGACGACGCGCTACGCGAGGTTGCACGGCGCATCGCCGGCAGCGCTCAGTCGCGCGATCTCCACACCGGGCGCCTCGGCGGCGACGAATTCATCGTCTACGGCGCCGTTGCCGCAGGCACATCGCTCGACGACGTGTGGGCCGCGATCGCAAGCCGCGTCGCCAGCATCGACAATCTCAACGGTCTGCCGATCGACATTGGAGCGAGCGTCGGCGTTGCTCAATCGCAAGACAACGCGACGATCGGCCTGCCGGAATTGCTCAAGCGAGCCGACACGGCGCTTTACCAAGCCAAGGCTCTTGGCGGCGGCGTAGCCGAACATGTCGATGCAACGGCGGGGTTACCCCACCAACGTTCGGCGAGGTAACCCCCAACAACGTTCGGCCAGGTCACCGTCATCGGTTCACACCACTGATTCGAACTCCAACGTTGTGATTTGCCGTGTTCTCGTGGTATCGCCCGGATCTAGGGTTCGTCGCTGGACTTCGGCTGCAGAGAATTTCGATCAAAAACCCTTGATTTTCAGGGGTTTGGGGGCCCGAATCGTATTGCGCCTTGACAGAGCGCTCGGCTGACCTGTTCAATGGTGCACCTGCTGTAATTACGAATGTGTAATTACACCGGTGGTTGTGGGAAACTGGGCTAGATGTATGTCGTGCTCAGAGCAAACACCGGTGCGCATATCTCGCAACCAGCAGGAGCGACTGCCAACCCGCTTCCGGGACCAACATAGGAAGTGGACGCAGCCGCAGACCGCAAGGTCGCCTGCACTACTGGATTTGAGCGCATAGCTCTGAGCACAACGACTCCAGCAAGCGGCAGTGAGTAACGGCAGTGAGCACACGGCACCGACGGGGGCGCTGAACCGCACACGACCGCCTCGCTGGCATCGCGGAGTCGTGATTGAGGGAGAGAACGTGGCATTGACCGATACCGCCAGCACCACACAAGTAGCTGACACCAACGGACACAAGCCCGGCGACGACATCACGTTTGTCGACGACGCACCAACGCTCTCTGCCCCGCAAATGCGGGTTCGCAAGCGAGATAACAGCTTCGAGCCTGTTGACCCTATGAAGATCGTCGGTCGCATTCAGCGATGCGGTGAGGGCCTCGACGGGGTCGACCCCATGCGAGTCGCCACCCGGACCATGAGCGGTCTACACGACGGAGCAACCACGGTCGAACTCGACGAACTGGCGATCCGCACTGCCGCCTCGCTCATCATCGAAGAGCCGAACTACAGCCGCCTCGCCAGTCGTCTGCTCGCGACCTACATTCACGAAGAACTCCGTAACACCAACGTCAAGTCATTTAGCCAGTCCATCTCCGCTGGCCGCCTTGTAGGACTGATCAACGACCAGACCGCTGACTTCGTCGAAGCACACGCGGCCCAATTCAACGGCGCCATCGACCACGACCGTGACAAGCTCTTCGAGTTCTTCGGCTTGCGCACCGTCTATGACCGGTACCTCCTACGTCACCCCGAGACCCGCAAAGTCGTCGAGACCCCGCAGTACTTCTTCATGCGTGTTGCGTGTGGCCTGGCCACCGAGCCTGACGAAGCAATCACCTTCTACAACCTGCTGTCGTCGCTCGAATACCTGACGTCGAGCCCGACGCTGTTCAACTCCGGCACTGCCCACCCCCAAATGTCATCGTGCTACCTGCTCGACTCGCCACTCGACAGCCTCGAGAGCATCTACAAGCGCTACACCGACGTCGCCCGCCTCTCCAAGCATGCTGGTGGCATTGGGCTCAGCTACAGCCGCATTCGCAGTCGCGGTTCGCTCATCAAGGGCACCAACGGTCTGTCGAACGGCATCGTCCCTTGGCTCAAGACCCTCGACTCGTCGGTCCAAGCCGTAAACCAGGGCGGCAAGCGCAAGGGCGCAGCCTGCGTCTATGTCGAGAGCTGGCACGCCGACATTTACGAGTTCCTCGAACTGCGCGACAACGCCGGCGACGAATCACGACGCACCCACCACCTCAATCTCGCCAATTGGGTCCCTGACCTGTTCATGCAGCGAGTCGAAAACGACTGGCAGTGGAGCCTGTTCGACCCCAAGAACGTTCCTCATTTCGTCGACCTGTATGGCGAAGAGTTCGAACGGGCCTACATCGAAGCTGAAGAAGCTGGCGCCTACGACCGGCAAGTTTCAGCCCGCGACCTCTACAGCCGCATGATGCGCACCCTGGCCCAGACGGGCAACGGCTGGATGACGTTCAAAGACGCATCGAACATCAAGTGCAACCAGACCGGCGCTCCACCCGTCGCTGGCGAACCACCGCGAGTCGTGCATTTGTCCAACCTGTGCACCGAAATTCTCGAAGTCACAAACCAGGACGAAACCGCCGTCTGCAACCTCGGCTCGGTCAACCTGAGCCGTTTCGTCACAACCGACGACGCAGGCGACCCGACTTTTGACTTCGACAAGCTCGGCGAAGTCGTCCGCACTGCGGTGCCATTCCTCGACCGAGTCATCGACATCAACTTCTACCCAACCGACGAAGCCAGCACCTCAAACTCGGCATGGCGTCCAATCGGCCTCGGCATCATGGGCCTGCAAGACGTGCTGTTCAAGCTCCGCCTGCCGTTCGACTCGCCACAAGCACTCGAACTGTCAACCCGGATCTCCGAAGAGATTTACTACTGGGCCCTGTCAACGAGCTGCGACCTGGCTGAGCGCAACGGGCCCCACCCGACATTCGAACACACTCGCGCCGCCCGCGGCGAGCTTCAGTACGACATGTGGGCCGATGCCGTTCCGAGCGACATCGCCCGGTTCGATGCGCTCAAAGAACGCATCAGCACACACGGCCTGCGCAACTCGCTGATGATCGCCATCGCCCCAACGGCAACGATTGCATCGATCTCTGGGTGCTACGAGTGCATCGAGCCGCAGGTCTCGAACCTGTTCAAGCGCGAAACGCTCTCAGGCGAGTTCATCCAGATCAATGCCTACCTGGTGCGTGACCTACAGGCCCGGGGCTTGTGGACTGCAGACATGATTGCCGAGATCAAGACGGCCGAAGGCAGCATTCAGGACATCGACGGCATCCCTGATGACCTCAAGCAGCTGTATCGCACGGCATGGGAAGTACCCATGCGCTCGCTCATAGACATGGCCGCCGCTCGTGGTGCCTATATCGACCAAAGCCAGTCACTGAACCTGTTCATGGAAACGCCGACCATCGGCAAACTCAGCTCGATGTATCTGCATGCCTGGAAGGCCGGTCTCAAGACCACCTATTACCTGCGCAGCCGAGCAGCGACCCGCATCAACCAAACAACCACCACGACCAACCGTTTCAGTGACCAGGACGCCGTTGCGTGCTCACTTGAAAACCCCGAGTCCTGCGAGGCATGCGACTAATGGCCCTCACCGACCCCGCCTTTGATTACGACGACTACCAAAGCCGTCCAGATCTCGACCCACCACCGGCTACCCCGCCGATCACCGCTGAGCGGAACATTCTTGATCCGGGCTTTGAGCTCACGCTGCGCCCCATGCGGTACCCGCAGTTCTTCGACATGTATCGCGATGCAATCAAGAACACCTGGACCGTCGACGAAATCGACTTCAACGACGATCTCGCTGACCTTGCAAACAAGCTGACCCCAGCCGAACGCCACCTGGTCAACCGCCTGGTTGCGTTCTTTGCTACCGGCGACTCAATCGTCGCAAACAACTTGGTACTCAACCTGTACCAGCACATCAATGCTCCCGAAGCACGCATGTACCTGTCACGCCAGCTCTACGAAGAGGCACTGCACGTTCAGTTCTATTTGACGCTGCTCGACAACTACATCCCAGATCACGACGAACGACAGGCCGCCTTTGCGGCAGTTGAGAACATTCCGTCGATCAAGCAAAAAGCCGACTTTTGTTTCAAGTACATGGGAAGCCTGAACGGCGTCACCGAACTGCGCACCAAAGACGAACGCCGCCAGTTCCTGATGAACTTGATCTGCTTCGCCACATGTATCGAAGGCCTGTTCTTCTTCGCAGCGTTCGCCTACGTGTATTTCCTGCGATCCAAGGGACTGCTCAACGGCCTCGCCGACGGCACCAACTGGGTGTTCCGCGACGAGAGCATGCACATGAATTTCGCGCTCGAAGTCGTCAACACCGTCCGCGCTGAAGAGCCCGACCTCTTCGACGACGCAATGAATCAGCGCATCAGCGACATGCTCGACGAAGCGGTCGACGTCGAATACAACTTCGCCGAAGACCTGCTGCGCGAAGGCGTCACTGGCATGTCGCTCAAAGACACCCGCCAATACCTCGAGTTCGTCGCTGACCAGCGCCTCACCCAGCTCGGGCTTCCGCTTCGATACAACGCATCGAACCCGTTTTCATTCATGGAACTGCAAGACGTCCAACAGCTCGCGAACTTCTTCGAGCGCACCGTGTCGTCCTATCAGACCGGCATCGAAGGGACCGTCAACTTCGACGAGGACTTCTAACCACGATCGCTGGTGCCGCGGTGTTTCCCGACACCGCCGCCAGTCGCTCCATGACCGTCGTCCCCGGTCATGTGCAGCAAACCGGGAGTGGGTTTATCCCGAACGCACTCCCGTCTCCGGCATTGGGGCCCGACGTTCACCCTCGTCGGGCCCTAATGTGGTTTTCAGGCAGAGATCTGAACACCATGGGCATCGAGCACAAGCTCAGTCTGAACGGGCGACGCCGCCACTGAGCCGTTGGTCACCGTGACGCCTCAAACCACCTGCGGTGAGGCACGATGGTGTCTATGCAGGGCTGGCCCATCCTCACCCGTTTGAGCACAGCGATTGCGGTTGCTATTTCAGTAGCGATTGCGATCTCGGCATGTGCAGCCGAAGCACCCCTCGACCTGTCCCCTCAAGCTGCGACCGGCCGCGATATCGCGAACGCCAACGGGTGCGCTTCGTGCCACGGCAAGAACGGACAAGGCAACACCGGCCCGAGTTGGCAGGGGCTTTATCTCACGCGTGTCAAGCTCGACGACGAGGCGACGGTGCTCGCAGACGACGAGTATCTGTATCGCTCAATCACTGACCCGAGCGGTCAAATCAAGCGAGACTGGACCCTCAAAATGCCTGAGAACGACCTCACCGATGACCAGGTATTCGCGATCATCGACTACATCAAGGAGCTGCAATGAAACGCCCATTCAGCGCCACAATCTTCGCCGCTCTCGCCGCTGTGCTACTGATCACTGCTTGTAGCTCTGCGCCGGAACGAACTATCGCTGGATATGAGCGTGACCCCGAGCCATTCGTTGGCGACATCGCCCTACCAGCGGTCAACCGAGGCAACGTCGACTATGCCCTGCGGGCCGACCCAGGTGAGTTTTTGCTGGTCTACTTCGGATTCGCCAACTGCCCCGACATCTGCCCGACCACGCTGTCCGATGCCCGTCGAGCAATAGACGACCTCGGCGATCGAAGCGAGGACGTGGGGTTGGCGCTGATCACGATCGACCCAGATCGAGACAACGCCGAAGATCTGAGCAACTACGTCCAGGCCTTTGTGACCGACGGAGTCGCCCTGCGCACCGAGGACCAGTTTGTGTTGCAGTCCGCTGCCGACGTGTTTGGCGTTACCTATGCGGTGCTGACCGACGACGCAGGCGAGATCGAGGTCAACCATACGCCCAGCCTGTTCGTCGTTGACGATCAGGGAGTACTCAAGCTCACCTGGCCGTTCGGGGTGCCGTCGTCAGACATCACGAACGACCTCGACATCTTGTTCGGTCGTTTACCGTGAAGATTCGGCGGCGAATCGCTCAGTGCACCATGGCGTTGTTCGCGTCTGTTCTTGCTGTGACGGTGGTCGGCGGGTGCAGTAACAACGACGCCAGCTTCGAAGTCCTCGACGCCGATCCCGAAGCCGTCGTCGATCATGGCTATGAGATTCCAGCCGGTGCCGGGCAAGCGCTCGATGCTGGCACACCCCTTGAGATCTTCCCGCCCGAGTTCCAGGCGCAGGTCGGCCAAACCCTCGAAATCGTCAACCTTGATGACCGGGGTCACCTCGTCGGCCCCTGGTTCGTCGGCGCTGGCGAGACGCTGCGCCAGACGTTTGCGTCGCCGGGAACCTTCATCGGCGAGTGCACGGTGCACCCGAGCGGCCAGATCGTCGTCAACATCTTCGCATGACCCGTCGAACGAGCCGGTGGGCGATGGCAACTCGACGCATCGTCGTCGCGCTCGTGATCGTTGGTGCGACCACAAGTAGTGCGGTGTTGACCGCCGATCCGGCAGCAGCCGATGCCGCTGGGCCGACCGACTTCGCTACCGAGGTCGTCGCGATCGAGCCCGCAGATGATCGGCTCGCCGTTGAAATCATCGGCGGTGACAGTTTCGTGCAGCTCGACGTTGAGGCCGGAAGCGACGTCGTCGTCATCGGCTACCAGGGCGAGCCATACCTGTGGTTTCGCTCTGACGGAACAATCAGCGAGAACACCCGGTCGCCCTCCACCTGGCAAAACGCAGAACGGTATGGGACCGCTGACATCCCTGGCTTCGCGAACGCTGAAGCCGAACCGCAATGGCGCGAGATTGCAACCTCAACATCATGGGCGTGGCATGACCATCGTGCCCACTGGATGAACGATGTTGACCCGCCCGGCGCTCAACCCGGTGACCAAATTCTCGAAGGAGTCGTGCCGCTGATCGTCAATGGTGAGAACGTACGAATCACCGTGGCGAGCTTTTTGCTCGACCCACCAGCGCAGTGGCCGAGAATCATCGGTGCACTGATTGGACTTGCCGGCGCAGCAGCCGTGCTGACTCGCCAACGTTCGCTTCAAGCCCTGGTGATCGTCGTGGTTGCGTGCTCTGCCGGACTGTTCGGTTGGGTCGCGTTCGGGTCGGTTCCGGCCGAGACCGCACCCAGCATGCGCCTGTGGGTACTCCCGCTGATCGCGGCGGGTGCGGCGGCCGGCATTGCGCTTCTGCATAAACGATTGACCACCACCGTGTACCTCGACGGATTCTCGGTTGCAGCCGGGGTGTCGCTGGCCGTCTGGGGCGCACAGCGACTCGATGCCGTCACCAGTGCATTGATTCCATCAAACGCGCCGGCAGACCTCGATCGAGTGATCATCGTCACTGCGTTCGTCGTCGGCGTCGCTCTGGCTATTCGCGGCCTGTACGGGCTCCTGCGACCACAACGGATCAACCATGGTGTCTGACCTGCCCGAGCATGAAGATCGGGTGTCTCAAGCTCGTTGGTCGATCAACGCCAGCCCCACGAATCGAACGCGACTGTTGGCCGTCATTGCCACCGTGGCGCTCACCGCGCTTGTTTCGCTTGCCTGCGGCGACGGCAGCCCCGGGTCAGACGCACAAAACGGGTTGCCAACGACCGACCTCGCTCTGCTCGATGGCGGTGTCGTGAACATCGGCGAGCCCGGTCAAGCACGGGTGCTCAACCTGTGGGCAACCTGGTGTACGCCATGTCGGGCCGAGCTGCCCGTTTTCGACGCCGCCGCGCGTGCAATGCCCGAGGGCGGACCTCGGATCATCGGTGTGAATACCGGCGACCGCGACGGCGACGCCCGCGAGCTCGTCGAAGAACTCGGACTGAGCTTCGATCAGCTACTCGATCCCGACGCTTCGCTTCAGACCGGACTACAGATCATGGGACTTCCGGCGACAGTGTTTCTCGACGACGCGGCAAACGTGCTTGCGATCCGCAGCGGCGAGGTCGACGCAGCCGAGCTCGACGAGTTGCTCGCCACCTACTACCCCTCGCTCGCGTCGCCGTGAGTGGCCTGGTCACTCATCTGCGAATCCGCCAGGTCGAGCTGGCGACCCGAACGGGCTTAGCCGCAGCGCACGACCGGGCTCCCGATCCCGTTCGACGTCTGATCTACGTGAGCACCCATGTTGGCGACAGCAGCGAGCCTGCGACTGGCTGGGGGGAATGCTCGGCGCTCAACACTGTTGGGTACACACACGAATCTGTTGACACCGTGTGGGCAACGCTGACTGGCAGCGACCCACGACCACTGAGCACGCAGCCAATGGCAGCCGCTGGCGTCCGCATGGCGTTGGCGGACCATCGTTTGCGATTGGCCGGGGTTTCGCTATCGGAACAGCTTGGCACCCAAGGCAGGTCCGCCGTTGCTGGAGCCGTCGTTGGGTTGGGCCCGACAGCCGAGCGACGTCATGAAGTCGAGCAACTCGTCGCCGACGGATTCAGGCACATCAAACTCAAGATCGACGCTTCGACCACGGCAGCCGACATTGCTTCGATCGTCGCAGGACTGCCGGGCGTTGACTGGCATGTCGACGCCAACGGCTCGCTCCATAGCGACAACCTGCCCATGCTCATCGGCCTGAGCGAGCTCGGGGTATCAGCGATTGAACAGCCCTTTGCACCCCGTGAACACGAATTGGCAACCCAGCTGGTCGCGGCTACCGCCGGCGCGGTGATTGCCGACGAAGGCGCAGTCACGGCAACCGATATCGAACAGCTCGCTGACCGCAAAACCGCAACTGCGGTAGCCGTCAAACCCCCACGAGCCGGCGGCATCGACCACGCCGTCGCACTGGCCCAGACCGCAGCTCGCTGCGGACTGGCAGTGTCGATCGGCGGCATGGTCGAGTCAGGATTGGGCCGCCACTCGCTAGCTGCCCTCGCCGCTCATCCCGAGATCACAGCCGGGGACCTATCCCCCGCTGGTCGTTGGCTCGCCGAAGATCCGTTCACCGACCTCACTGTCGTCGACGGTCGAATTGCTGCGCCGACAGGTATCGGGATTGCCGGCGACCCTGATCTTGAGCTGCTCGAGTGGTGCACCCGTCGAGTTGAAGTCATTGCACTCGATGCACTTGACTGGGGCTGAGGCAGTCAGTCGCCATCAATCTCACTCCCCATGCCCAACCGCCGAACCCCTTGCGGTGGTGTGGTCGGCTGAGCGCTAGGTCCGTTCCACCTCGTCCCAAAACGCGGCGACCACCGACGCGGTCTCAACCGGTGATTCAAGGTGCACCGCGTGGCTTGCAGCGACTGCCACAAACTGCGCGTTGTCACCAATCGATTCGACCAGACGACGGCCAAGCCCGGTGAACTTGTCGTCATTGCTGCCAGCAATGACCAGGACCGGAAGCTCAATCGCCGCCAACTGCTCCCACAGCGGGGACTGGCTTCCGGTCCCACAGTTACGCAACGACGATGCCAAACCTTCGGCCCGATTCGCCAGTCGAGATTCGCGGCACGCCTGCTCGGCTGAAAGGCCGGCGAACAGCGGGTTGGCAAGCCACCGATCAATGAACTGTTCGATCCCGACAGATTCGGCGAGACCTGCGAGCTCAGCATCGCCCGCTCGACGAACCTCGCGTTCGGTTCGATCATCGATACCTGCAGTTGCGCCGATGAGGACAAGTGACCGCATTGGTTCAGGGTTTGGTTCGAGCGCCGCGTGGAGCAGCATGCGGCCACCCATCGAGTAGCCGAGCGCATGACGTTGGCTCACGATCGGCGCGAGCAGACGCGCCGTCTCGACGAGTGAGCTGTCATCGGCGAGGCTGTTTCCATGCCCAGGCGCATCGACCGCCACGATCTGACGCTCAGCCGCAACCGCTTCGCCGAAGGCACCCCAACAGTTCGCATTCTGCGTGAAGCCATGGACGAGCACAACCGACTCACCTGCTGCGGACAGATCGCGCACGGCGAGGCTCGACTCACGGTTCGACATCTGTCCATTCGACCACACCAGCTCCCTCAACCAGTCATACAGTCGGCGACGTGAGCACCGACATGGCCGTCACCGTGAACGCAACGTTCTGCGCAACGCTCGTCGACACCTGGGTGAACCTCGGTGTTCGTCGAGCCTTTATCGCTCCTGGCTCGCGATCTACCCCGCTGGCTCTCGCATGTCTGCGCAACGAGCAGCTCGACACCGTTGTGTTCCATGACGAACGATCGGCGTCGTTCGCCGCACTGGGCCATGGCCTGCGCACCCACACTCCTGCACTCGTGCTGTGCACCAGCGGGACTGCAGCGACGCATTTCTTCGCGGCAGTCGTCGAAGCAGACCTCAGCGCAGTCCCGATGATTCTGTGCACCGCTGATCGCCCACCTGAACTATGGGGACGAGGCGCGCCACAAACCATCGACCAGGTCGAGCTCTTTGGTAACAAGACTCGACTAGCAACCACTTTCCTTCCGCCTGATGAGACCGACCCTGCATCGTGGCGGCCGCTCGCAACGCAGGCCTGGCATTGCTCCACTGGTCAAACAGTGGCGATGGATGTGCAGCCGCGACCCGGACCGGTCCATCTCAATCTGAGCTTCCGTGACCCGCTGGTTGGGACAGCCGGGGACCTACCACCTGCGACGTCGCGTGCGAACGCCGATCCGAGCGGGGCCGATGATTCACCGCCCCAACCCGATCCGGTCGACAGTGATCAACTCGCTGCAGCCATCGCTTCGCCTCGAGGTGTGCTCGTGGTCGGGCGTCACGCCTGTGCACCGGCTGACATTTTCGAACTGGCCGAGAAGCTCGAGTGGCCAATCATCTCAGACCATCGGTCGGGCTGCCGTACCGACCATCGACTCGCCATGCATCGCTTCGACGCGGTCCTGCGCACACCGAATGCAAACGCGCTCCTTCGACCCGACGTGATCATCCGCATTGGCGAGATTGTTGCCAGCAAGGCAACCAGTCAGTGGATTGCTGCAGCGGCACGCTCCGGAACGACAGTGATCGGCGCCACCGCCGGCGGCCGCCGGATCGACCCCGAAGATGTCAACTCGTTGACCCTCGACTCCACACAGGCGATGCCGATGATGGTCGACCTTGCGAACGATCAACCGGATCGAACCAACTCGTGGGCAGCCCAGTGGTCTGACATCGACAACCGCGCGCATGCGACCGTTGAACAGGTCCTCGAAGCTGAACGCACGACGACTCTCGAGATCGACGTCGTCCGCCAAGCTCTCGATGCCGTTGCGTCTGGGGGCGCACTCGTTGTGTCGTCCTCAATGCCGGTGCGCGATCTCGAATGGTTCGGGCAGCCACGGGCCGACATCACCGTGCTCGCCAATCGCGGTGCGAACGGCATCGACGGCGTGATCGCCACCGCTATTGGCGTGGCACTCACCGGCACGCCCACCACGTGCCTGATCGGTGATGTGGCGTTCTTACACGACAGCACATCGCTCATCGCCCTCGCCGATCGTGACATCGACCTTGTCGTCGTGGTCATCAACAACGACGGCGGCGGAATCTTCTCGTTCTTGCCCCAACACCAGCTGCTTAACTCGCACGCGTACGAGACGCTCTTTGGCACGCCACACGGAACCGACATCACGGCCCTGTGCCAGGCCCATGGTTTGTCCGTACACGACATCTCAAGTGACTGGGCCAGCCGCACCGAACCTGGCCCGGCCGTCGTTGTTGCCCGAACCGAGCGAGACCACAACCTGCAGGTACACGAACGTATTGCCGCAGCGGTCGCCGCTGACCTGAGCTGACCGGGCCGAAGCAGCCACCTGTCCTACGCTCCCCCGCATGCGCATGCACAACCGCTCTATTGGCTTCTGGACATCGGCGCGGGTGCGTGGGGCGCTGGGCGCGTGCGCTGTCGCATGTTTGTGTCTTGCATCGTGCAGCGGTTCTGACGCCGCAGTCGCAGATTCAGAACAGACGACCCAACGCGACAACGAAGCCGATATCGGCGACCTGCTCTCTGACGACGCCAGCATCGCGTTCGACGACGGCCCGCTGCAGGCAACCTTTGGTGGATATCTGCTGATCGAAGGCGAATCCCAACGCATGTGCGCATCGCTGCTCGAGTCCTATCCGCCACAATGCGGCGAGGAACTCATCGAGCTCGTCGGTGACTTCGACACGATCACCGAACGCGCCCGAGAGTCATTCGAGGATCCCGACAACGCGCCAATCACGACCGATGCAGGCGTGACCTGGACGACCGAGTGGACGACCATCCGAGGCATCCTCGCCGACGGCACGCTGCTCGTCGACTAGCACTGCTCGCCACAAACACGGCTCGCGAGAAACACGGCTCGCTGAATGGCCAGCAACGATCGTGCGAGCTTACGGACGAACAACAGCCGACAGCATGGCCTGGAACTTTGACCGCGTCTCGGCCAATTCGGCTGCCGGATCGCTATCGGCAACCACACCAACCCCGGCCCACAACGACGCATTTCGGCCGCTGATCGTGCCCGACCGGATAGCCACAGCAAACTCGCCATTGCCCTCTGCGTCGACCCAACCGGTCGGTCCGGCGTAGAGACCTCGGTCGCCCGGTTCAAGCGAACCGATCAGTTCGAGGGCGTCGGGCTGCGGGTTGCCGCCGACCGCCGGGGTCGGGTGCAACGCCGCGACCAGTTCGAGCACCGACGCCGCTGGCCGAGACAACAGTCCCTCGACTCGCGTGCCGAGATGGTGCACGTTTGCCAGCGAGATGATCGCCGGTTCGGGTTCGGCATCGACAAACGAGCAAAAGGGCAAAAGCGAGTCGAGCAGCCACTCAATGGTGATCCGATGCTCATGCTGGTTCTTTGTCGATGCCGCGAGCCCCTGGGCAAGAGCGGCATCGAGCTCCGGGTCAGATCCCCGCGGAGCTGTTCCGGCGAGAGGGTGGGCATGAACCGCGTCTCCGATCCGCGATACCAACAACTCCGGAGACGCGCCCACAAACCCCTCGACGCCGAACAGGCATGCGGTGCCGTAACTCTGGTGCAATCGACGCAGCACCGAACCCGGGTTCAGCGCCAGATCGGTTTCGATTCGTAGCTCACGCGCCAGGACCACCTTGCTTAAGGCACCCGCTCGGATCTTGTCTCGAGCTGCGGCGACAACGTCGTCTCTCCACGATGCCGGTGAGACTGCAGAGACAAGGTTGTAGCTTTCCGGATCGTCAACCGCTATTTCGTCTGCCGCTGCCACGATGCGGCTGTGCGCCCTCGCCATCGCTTGGTCGCTCACATCGTCGGCGCACAGCGTTACGAAACGATGACCGTTGGGGTCAGCGACAACCGTGATTTCAGGAATCACGCATTCGCCAGATGCATGCCGGTCGAACGGAAGCGCTGCGAATGCGCAGACCCCGCTGCCAGCAAGACCAACATTGTCATCGACCGGTATCGCTCGAAGCCGACGCTGTGCTTCGGCGAACCCATGCGGACGGGTAACCGGCACTCGCATCGCCTCGCCAATTCCAGCGATCACGCGTCGGTCACGCTTCCACAACATCGCGGTTCCAAAGCCAACCTGGAGCGGGTCGACATCGACATCCAATGGAACCGAACGCGCGTGCATTGGTTCAGCGTATGAACCGTTCACCACGGAAGCAGATCAGCCGAAATCGATGCATGCTGCAGGTCCGCGAGCACCTGTTCGGCATGGGCCTGATCGATCGAGTCAATCCGAAGTTCGAGCACTGTGCTGCGCGCCCCGGTCGAACCGAGACCGTCATGGTCGACTTGCACGACGTTGGCACGTGCATCAGCGATCACCTTGGACACCATGGCAAGGCCGCCAGGAATGTCATCGAGTTCGACACGCACCCGATGCAACCGCCCCTGCGTTGCCAAACCGCGCAACGTCACCTGCGACAACGTCCTTGGGTCGATGTTGCCGCCGCACAGTACAACGCCAACCTTGCGACCACTGAAGACATCGCCATGCGTTGCGCACGCCGCCAACGCCGCAGCCCCCGCACCTTCAACGACCGTCTTTTCAATCTCAAGCAGCCAGGCAATCGACTGCTCGATCGCTGATTCGGGCACCACCTGCACGTCAACGTTGTGGCTGCGCAACATCCGCTCGGTGATCGCTCCCGGTTCGCTCACCGCAATACCGTCTGCGACCGTTGAACCGTCTCGGGCGGTGGTTGTGCGTCCGGCGAGAGCATCGGCCATGGACGGGTAGCGTTCGGTTTGCACGCCGATCACGCGCACCTCGCGATCATGCGCCGCGGCCGCAACGGCGATCCCTGCCGCGAGCCCACCGCCACCGACAGCTGCGACAATCACATCAAGGTCCGGTTGTTGTTCCAGCATTTCCAGACCGACTGTTCCCTGGCCAGCAATGACCAGCCGATCGTCAAACGGGTGTACAAACTCGAGATCACGTTCGACCGCGAACGCTCTTGCCGCAACAGCTGCTTCCATCACATCGTCGCCAACCAGTTCGACCTGCGCACCAAGGTCACGGGTGCGAGCGACCTTCACGAACGGCGTGTTTTCGGGCATAACGATGGTGGTCTCGATACCCAGCTGGGTGCCGTGATAGGCGACACCCTGCGCATGGTTGCCTGCCGACATGGCGATCACACCGCGGCCAGCTTCGACCTGCTCCAGCCGATTGCGAGCCCCACGTTCCTTGAATGAGCCGGTGAACTGCAGGTTCTCAAACTTCAGATGGACGTGCGCGCCAATGATCTCGGAAAGCGTCTGCGAGTGGTTCAACGGAGTCCGGACCACATGGCCATCTATGCGCTCCGCTGCCGAACGGACATCGTCAATCGTGACTTCTGGTCGACTGTTCACCTGTTGAGGCTACGCAGCCCAATCTGCAAGTAGAGAAGGCACACTCGGGACCGTGGATCAGGACTCGACCAGCGCCATCGACCGAGTGATCACTGCTGAGGTCACGGCCACGCCCGAACAGACGCTCGCCGCCCTCGCCGACCTCTCGACGTATCCAGAATGGCTCGGACTCGTCGCCTCTGCGACGCTCGACGAACCAGCACCGAGCGACACGACCTCGAGCAACGCCACCGCTCGCGACGCCACCGCGCCCGCCGCAGCAGCAGCAGCAGCCGGTCAGCCGGCCTGGATCGTCACACTGCGCGCCAAGCTCGGCCCACTCGCCCGGTCAAAGAGACTGCGCATGCAACGAGTGGCCGCAGCTGCGGACCACGTCCGTTTCGAGCGACGAGAAATCGACGGTCGCGACCATGCATCGTGGGTGCTCGAAGCCCGAACCCGCCCCGCTGACGACCAGGCAATGACTACTGCCGTCGATGTGTCGCTGCAATACGACGGGTCGTTCTGGTCTGCGCCACTCGAGGCCGCTCTGTCCGCCGCCGAAGGGCCAGCGGCTCGGCGTCTCGGCACCTGGCTTGCAACCCAGGTCTCTTCCGCACATCCTCCGGACAGCGACCAGACCCATGGCTGACCTGGTCATGCTCGACCTGCCTGCCGGGCCCGACTTCGTCACTGCGTTGCAACGGGTGTGGGAACAAGGCGACGCCGCGTTTCCGCTCGACCAACGTCTGCCTGCTAGCGAGCGCGCCATGGTCACCGGCATACTCGCGCCGACCGCCGTGATCGAAGCTGACCTCACCCGCCGCGCTCTCAGCGGCGGGCGCCCGGTCGAATCCGGCGATGCGTTGGCGCTGGCCACCTCGGGCACCTCTGGGGTTCCAAAGGGCGTCATCTTGACCCATGACGCCGTTCAGGCATCGTCGACCGCTACGAGCACCGCTATCGGCGTCGACCCCACAAGCGACCGTTGGCTGTGTTGTCTGCCCGTTGCGCATGTCGGCGGGCTGTCGATCATCACTCGGGCGCTACACACCGGAACGTCACTCGACGTTCACCCCACCTTCCAGGCCCAAGCCGTCACCCTCGCCGCCCGAGCCGGTGCCACCCTGGTTTCGCTCGTCACGCGCGCACTCAACCAGATCGACACGACGCTGTGGCGTCGGATCGTCATCGGAGGGGCCGCCCCACCACCGGATCGGGCAGCAAATGTGCTCGCCACGTGGGGCATGACCGAAACCGGTTCGGGATGTGTCTACGACGGCTATCCGATCGCGAACACTGAGCTGCGCACAACAGCCGAGGGTGAACTCGAAGTCCGCGGCCCCATGCTATTGCGCGCATATCGGACGTCCGAGCGCGACACCGACCCGAAGAGCGCCGACGGGTGGCTGCGCACCGGCGACCTGGCGACGCTCGATTCACGTGGACGCCTCTTTGTCGAAGGACGTCGCGGCGACGTAATTAATACCGGCGCCGAAAAGGTCTGGCCGGACCGCGTCGAACAGCTGATCACGACCCATCGCGGGGTCGCCGATGTAGCCGTCGTCGGCCGCCCAGACCCCGAATGGGGCCAGCGGGTTGTAGCGGTGATTGTCGCCGCGGATCGGGCTTCGTTGCCGCAGCTCAGCGAGCTTCGTGATCTGGTCAAATCCCAGTTGGGGACCTGGCATGCGCCGACCTCGATCGAGTTCGTCGAACGCCTTCCGCGGACCGCGATCGGCAAGCTCAAACGCGGCGAGTTGCGCTGACCCGGACTGCTACGTTCACGTGATGTCAGAGACGTCAGCCCAGGCAGCCGATATGGAGTTCTTCTGGGACCCGGTTTGCCCATTCGCGTGGATCACCTCTCGTTGGATCGTGAAGGTCGTCGAACAGTCTGACTACAGCGTCGACTGGCGCTTCATCTCGCTTCGGTTACTGAACACAGACAAGAACTACGACACCGACTTTCCTGCGGGCTACGAACATGGTCACACCGCAGGGTTGCGCATGTTGCGCGTCGCCGCGCGCGTGCGCCAAGACGTCAACCGCGACGCCATGGGCCCGCTCTATACCGAGCTCTCAGGCGGCTACTTCGACGTACCACAGCCTCAGGCCGAAACGGTGCGCCGAGTCATTGGCACGGTCGACTATTGCCGCTCTGCGCTTGAGCGCGCAGGGCTTGACCCGGCGTTTGCCGAGAGCGCCGATGACGCCAGCTTCGATGACGAGATCGCAACTGAAACCGAGCTCGCGCTCAGCCGCACCGGCCGCGACGTTGGAACCCCGATCATCTCGTTTCAGCCGCCGGACGGCGTGTCATTCTTTGGACCCGTCATCAGCCGGGTGCCATCTGACGAGCAAGCAATCCCCCTCTGGAATGCCGTGACTACGCTCGCTGCATTCCCTGGATTTGCTGAAATGAAGCGCAGCTTGCGCGAAAAACCACAGCTCGCAGTCCTTGGCACGCTCGGCGACGACCCCGGCCTCGAAGACTGGCAAGGCGGAGCCCGCGCCGCGCACCTGCCAACCGGCAGTGCAACGCCCCAGTGAACACCTCGATCGAAGACCTTCGCACCCTCGCCGGGTTCAGAGTCCTTCCGCTGGCGGCGCCGAAACCGCGTCGAATCTCACAACTTCTCTTCGGCCTGTGCCTGTTTGGATTCGCGCTCGCACTCGCGGTCGAAGCAAGCCTCGGAGTAAACGCCTGGAGCGTGTTCACCCAGGGCGTATCTGACCTCACCGGCCTGAGCTTTGGGACCGTCGTCGTGCTTACCGGCGTGGCGCTCCTCGTCGTTCTGCGCCAACTCGGCGAGCCCCTAGGACTCGGCACGATCTGCAACGCGCTCATCATCGGCCCCGCCGCCGACCTTTGCCTGTGGGTAATCCCTGACGTGTCAAACATGGCGATTCGGGTGGCGATGATCGCCGCCGCACCAGCCGTACTCGGACTGGCTTCGGGCCTGTACCTTGGCGCCGGAGTCGGGCCCGGTCCTCGCGACGGGCTTATGACGGCAATCAGCCGCAGAGGTTTCACGATCTGGAAAGCCCGCACGATGGTTGAACTCGGGGCACTCGCCGTTGGTGCGATCCTTGGCGGCGACGTCGGATTCGGCACCGCATGGATGGCTCTGAGCGTCGGCTATTGGGTGCAGCTGTTTGTGCCCCCATTCAACATTGATGACGCCACCGGCTGAGTCTGCCGACACACTGGTCCCATGAACTCCCGAGAACCCGACGACCTGTCGCATCTGCATGCGACCTGGCCCGGAACCTCGTGCCTGGCCGTCGCCAACCGCGAACGCGTGCTCGGCGCCGGCGGTGACACGCAATGGTCGACGCGTATTGCGTCGGTTTCCAAACTCTTTACGTGTTATGCCGCCTTGATCTCGATCGAAGAAGGGTCTATCTCACTCGATGATCCCGCCGGCCAAACCGGTTCAACAGTGCGCCACCTGCTGGCCCATGCGTCAGGTATGGGATTCGCTGACCCCACGCCGTTGTTCGCGCCAGGCACTCGGCGGGTCTACTCGAACGTGGGCATCGAAGCACTCGCCGCCCACATCGCGGACCGCGCGGGCATGGACTTCGCTGACTATCTGTCCGAGGCCGTAATCAGCCCGCTCGAACTGCACGGGTTCGACCACAGCGGATCGCCTGCGCACGGCATGAGTGGATCGGTCGATCACCTGATCCGCTTCGGCCAAGAGCTGTTGAACCCGACACTGATCGACCGCTCAACGCTCGACGCGGCGACGACACCCGTCTATCCGCAACTACGTGGCGTGCTTCCGGGCTTCGGGAGCGCTGACCCCAACCCCTGGGGCCTGGGATTCGAGATACGCGGCAACAAAGACCCGCACTGGACTGGGGCCAGTCACGATCCCTCGACATTCGGCCACTTCGGCGGCTCAGGGTCGTTCCTCTGGGTCGACCCCACACGCCAGCTCGTCGGCGCCTCGCTGTGCAGCACCCCGTTCGGCGAGTGGGCAGTTACCGCCTGGCCACACGCCAACGAAGCCCTACTTGATACGTACAGCTGACATGGGTGTCCTGGTCATTCGGGTGGCAGAGCCTGACATCGAGCCATGCAGTGACCTGCTTTTCCAGCTCGGCGCGACCGCGATCGAAGAACGCGACACACCCGAGTCCTGCCTGGTCGCCGGATTTGCTTCTGACGATGCTGCGCTCGCCGCTCGTTCCCTGATTTCGGAACGCTGGCCGGCGCGCCTGGAAGATACCGGCGACGAAGCGGCCTGGCGAGACGTCTGGCTGCATCACCTCGAGCCCGTCACCGTCGGGCCGTTCGATGTTCGGGCCCCGTGGCACTCGCCTGCTGGCCAGCCCGACTCTGACCGCCATCAGTTGATCGTTGACCCGGGTCGTGCCTTTGGTTCAGGGCATCACCCGACTACCCGTCTCGCGTTGCACGCGCTTGCAGACACGGTCGAAGCCGGCCAGAGCTGCCTCGATGTGGGCTGCGGCACGGGCATTCTCGCCATAGCGGCAGCTCTTCTTGGTGCCACCGATGTTCTTGGCGTCGACCTCGATCACGACATCATCACCGTCGCATCAGCAAACGCCGAAGCGAATGCCGTCGACGAGATCGTCACCGTTGCGACAACGCCGCTCTGCGACATTGAACGGTCACGCTCGATCGTGATCGCAAACATCGTTGTCGGGGAGCTTCGACCGCTGCTCAACGATCTCGTGGCACTCGCCGAACAGACCGTAATCCTGACCGGGTTCCTGAGCACACAAGTCGAGACAATCCTTGCCCTCACCGGAACGCCACCGCACATACTCACCACCGACGGCGAATGGGCGTGTCTGCGTTTCGGGTCGGCTCACTTCAGCGTTGGCACCTTGGCCTGAGCTAATTCGTCGTTGCAGATCTCGCGCCATTCACAACCAACAACGTGGTCGTTGACCAGACCCATCGCCTGCATAAATGCATAGGCGGTTGTCGGCCCGAAAAATTTCCATCCCTGCTTCTTTAGTGCGGTGCTCAGTGCCTTAGAGGTTGCCGTGCTCGCTGGGGCCGGGCCGTCCCCACCAGCGAGATCTGGCTCAACGCCATCGGGCTTCCAAGACCAGAGCCACGCCGCAAGCGAACCGAACTCGGCGATCATCTCGTTGGCGCACGCTGCGTTGTTGATCGTTGCTTCGATCTTGCCTCGATGTCGGACAATGCCAGCGTCGTCGAGCAGCCGCTCAATGTCTGACTCATCAAAGCGTGCGACTTTCTCAGTGTCGAAATCGGCGAAGGCAGCCCTGAAGTTGTCTCGCTTGCGCAGAATCGTCAGCCACGACAACCCCGACTGGAAGCCCTCGAGGCAGATCTTCTCGAAAAGTCGAGTGTCATCGAGCGTCGGCCGCCCCCACTCGTCGTCGTGATAGGCGACATAGTCATCAGCATCGCCGCACCACCAGCAACGCACCCGCCCGTCGTCGCCCTCGCGTAACCACTCGGGTTGAGCAACCGCCAGCGGATCGAGGGACCGGTCTGTCTCTGATGCCATCTCGGACTCCTGATTCGACAAAAGGTTTACGTTAGGCCCAATCGATCTAACGTGTTCGAGTGGACGACATTCGGTACGGCATCATCGGCACCGGCATGATGGGCATTGAGCACATCGAGAACCTGGCCGAAGTCGATGGAGCAGTGGTGACCGCCGTCGCGGACCCCAATGCCGACTCACTTGCGGCCGGCATCGACGCATCTCCCGATCACGTTCAGGGGTTCAGCGACTATCGGGCGTTGGTTGACGCTGACGTGTGCGACGCGCTCGTCATCGTGTCGCCGAACCATACCCACCACCAGATTTTGCTCGACGTGCTCGACACCGAATTACATGTCCTCACCGAAAAGCCGATGTGCACGACGACGTCTCACTGCATCGAGGTCCATGAGCTGGCCCAACAACGTCAGGCATTGACGTGGGTTGGATTGGAATATCGGTACATGCCGCCCGTTGCTGCGCTCATCGACGCCGTGCGCTCCGACGCAGTCGGCGACGTACAGATGGTCGCAATACGCGAGCACCGATTTCCGTTCTTGGTCAAGGTCGACAACTGGAATCGGTTCAACCGCAACACTGGCGGAACTCTGGTTGAGAAGTGCTGCCACTTCTTTGACCTGATGAATCTCATCGTCCAAGCTCACCCCGTCGCGGTGATTGCATCAGGCGGGCAGAACGTCAACCATCTCGACGAAACCTACGACGGTGAACCAAGTGACATTTTGGACAATGCGTATGTGATCGTCGAGTACCCGGGTGGGGTGCGAGCCATGCTCGACCTGTGCATGTTCGCCGAGGCGACACATAACCAAGAAGAAGTGAGCGTTGTCGGAACAACCGGCAAGGTCGAGGCCCTGATACCCGAGAACGTGCTTCGTTGCGGCACGCGGGGCACTCACGTCATCGGCGATGTCGAAACCACCTCGATCAGCAACGATGATGTTCGTATCGCGGGCTTTCATCACGGGTCGAGCTACTTGGAGCATGTTGACTTCGCCCACGCGATTCGCACCGGCGGGCCAGCCAAGGTGACAACCGCCGACGGGCTCTGGAGTGTGGCCATCGGCGAGGCCGCACACCGCTCAATCGACGAACAGCGACGAGTCGAACTACGCGAAATTCTGGGCTCGTAGCCGCGCCCGAGTTCAGTCCGGGTCAACCACTTGTGGCTCGACAACGCGTGGGGTGACGAAAACGTCCAAGGCAGCAACAAACTGTCGCAGCACCAAATCGTCGCCAGAAGTGACAACCAGCTCGCCGGAATCGATCAGCTCATCAAGTCGCTCGGGTTCGTAGCCGATGGTGACAATGGCACGGTGGGTTGCGCTCACTGCAACATCGGCCTGCCCGACAACAGCCGGAGACGGATCAACCTGCTGATGAATCGCACCGTTCGAAACCCCGATGTAGTGAAGTTCACCGAGATCAGAGATCGTCAGCGCAATCGACGCCGGGCGAGTGAATCGTGCCGGAACAAACCGCACCCCGAGCATGTCGACGAGCTGCTCGCCGGTCATTGCATCGGCTTCGCCTGGGGCTCGCACCCGACCGAGGTTGTAGGACCCGTGACGTAGCTCATGCGCTCCGCTGAGATAGGCGTTTCGCCAGGTAGACGATTCGGCCTGGTAGCCGAGCTGTTCCATCGCATCGGCCGACAGTGCGCGAGCCGCAGTGTTTTCTGCGTCGGCGAAGATGACATGATTCAGAACCTGCACCACCCAGCGGTAGTCGCCGTCGTTGAACGCCCGCTGCGCGCCAGCGATCACCGCATCGGCGCCGCCCATCATTTCGAGGTATCGGTGAGCTGACTCGACCGGCGGGTGGCGGTGCAAGTTCGCCGGGTTGCCGTCATACCAACCGAGATAGCGGTCATACACCGACCGAACGTTGTGCGACACCGTTCCGTAATAGCCCTGCACATGCGAATGCCCCGACACGCTGGCCGGAAGCTCGATCCGTGCCGCGATGTCTTCGGGTGTGAATCCGTGGTTCGCCAAACGCAGCGTCTGGTCGTGGAGATATCGATAGACATCGCGCTGGACCTCGAGAAATTGGCGCACGTCATCGGTGCCAAAGCGCGGCCAGTGGTGGCTCGCGAACATCGTGTCGGTGTGATCGCCCCACAGCAGCAGAGCTTCTTGGATGTACTTGCTCCACGCCATGGCATCGCGCACTTTGGCACCGCGCAACGGGTACAGGTTGTGCAACGTGTGGGTGCAGTTTTCCGCCATGCACAGCACCCGTTTATCGGGGAAGAAAAAGTTCATCTCGGCCGGAGCTTCGGCATCGGGCGTGTTCTGGAATACGACCCGGACCCCACCAATGTCGAGTTCGGCACCGGTCTCATTGATCGTCTCGGTCGGGGCGATCAGACTGCGGTGACCAATCGGCATCGAGATTCCGAGGCCAGTGTTGACCCGGTGCTGCGGACCGTGGGGCAACAACACACCAAACTGATGCAACGCCCGACGCATCATGATTGGGCCGGCGGTCCCGTTCTCGCTGACCGCCTCTTCGAGGAAACCTTCCGGTGCGATGATTCGGACGTCGCCCGCAGCCACTGCGTCGGCGGTGGTCACGCCGAGCACTCCTCCGTAGTGGTCGACGTGGCTGTGGGTATAGATCACCGCATGGACCGGCCGTTCACCGAGCGTCTGATTTGCGAGCGCAAGACACGCTTCGGCGGTCGGCGTTGTCGTGAGCGGATCGATGATCAGCCAGCCTTCAGCTGTGTCGATGAAGGTGATGTTCGAAATGTCATAGCCGCGCGCCTGCCAGACGCCGTCGGCAACCTCAAACAGTCCATGGATGGCTGTCAGCTGACTCTGACGCCACAACCCCGGGTGCACCGTGTCCGGTGCGTCAGCTCCGATCAGATAGTCATGTTTGGTGCCGTCCCACGCCACCCCATGATCTCGACCGATCACGTTGGTCGGATGCTGTGCGATCAACCCCTGCCGTGCCGCCGCAAAGTCCCGGTCATCGTCAAAGTCCACGACCACGGCCGAGTTCCGCGCTCGGGTATCGGCGGTCGCTGTGTGTGGGCCGGCGGCATCTGACATCGGGGCACTCTCCTCAAACCTGGTCTGAGGGGACCTTATGTTGCACCGCAAGAGTTCTACTCGGTCGGGTTGCACTTGTGCAGAGATTTGCTACGGTCCCCGGACCGACGTGGCGCATGTCACATCGATTGCACAAGCGGGCCCTGCCCGTCAGCTTGATCCCCTGTCTTCCAATGTCCGGACACGTCCGGCCTTTTTCGTCGAAAGCAGCAGTGCTATGCCGGAAATCACCTTCGGTTCGCGGATCCGCAAGTCGCCGTACTTCGACGCGACGATTGCCGCGGGCGCGTCAGCGTTCACGATCTATAACAAGATGTACATGCCGACGGCATATGGCGACCCAGCAGCTGAATACGCTCGCCTGACACAGACCGTTGCCATCTGGGATGTCGCCGCTGAACGTCAGGTTGAGATTGTTGGTCCCGACGCAGCTGCTCTCACTCAATACCTGTCAGCACGCGACCTCACGACATTGAAAGTCGGCCGGGCTCGCTACGCGCCCATCTGCGACCATCACGGCAGGCTGATCAACGACCCAGTCGTTCTTCGGGTTGACGATCATCGATTCTGGCTATCGATCGCGGATAGCGATCTGTTGCTGTGGGCTCGTGCCGTTGCCGGTGAGCGCGGATTTGACGCCATCGTCGACGAGCCTGACGTGTCGCCGCTCGCCATTCAGGGTCCACGCGCTGACGACCTCGCTTCGGACCTTTTCGGGGCCGCGTTGGTGTCGAGTCTGGGCTTCTTCCACCACGTTCCGGTAACGCTCGATGGCATTGCGATCGTGCTGTGCCGCTCCGGGTGGAGCAAGCAGGGTGGGTTCGAGCTGTTTCTCACCGACTCGACTCGCGGCCAGGACCTGTGGCATGCCGTGGTCGCAGCCGGCGAACGCTACGGCATCGGGCCGGGAAGTCCGAACCACACCGAACGCATCGAGAGCGGCCTGCTTAGCTTCGGTTCAGACCACGACCGTTCAACCGATCCTTTCGAAGCCGGTCTTGGCCAATACGTATCACTCGACGTGAGTCACGACTTCATCGGCAAGCAAGCATTGCTCGCGTGTGACCCCTCGCGAAGACGACCAATCGTGAACGTTCGGTTGAGCAGCGATCCGCTGTATCAAGGCCATCCGCAACCCGCAATCGTTGACGGAAGCGTTGTTGGGCAGGTGCAGACCTGCACCTGGTCGCCGCGGCTCGATGCATGGATCGGCCTGGCGCAGTTGTCGGCGCCCCATTGCGTTCCCGGCTCAACGATCGACGTCCAGACCCAGGCGGGATGGGTTACTGCAACGGTTCAACCCGACCCCTTCGGCGCGATCCAGCAGTGAGTCGCGATCCAGCAGTGAGTACTGTCTAGCCGTGAGCTGTCACCTGACATGAAGACGATCGGCCTCGACCCGGCGACCCTGCTTGAACGTGAGCTTGCCGATCGTCGCGGTCGACTTCGTAGCGCTGATCACGTGATGTCGCCGCCGGTCGTCGGCGCAGCTCGGCTGACCCGATACAGCTTCAATCGCATGATGCTGCGTCGAGCCTCGACAGACGGCTGGACCGTTGTCCGAAGCCGATTCGATATCGACGAGCATGGAGCCGGCGAAGCCGTCTATGAATGGCACCTCGATGACCAGGTGTATTCCTTCGTCGCCTTCACCGAGACCCTGGACGAATCTGCACACACCGACCGGGTGGTGGCGGATCGGTGGGAGATCACCGCCGTTCTGGTCGATGGACCCGTCGATGCCGCGTTGCTCGGCTCGCTTCGGCATGAGGTTCCACTGCAAGAAGGCGGTCGGTTCGACGCTCGGGTCCTCACCCTGACCAGAGGTAACCGCAGCGTTCGCTTCTTTGACTACCTGGTCGAAACGCTCGCCTCCGGCGCGCAACCCGATCCGGAACTGGTCGCCGACGCCGGCTACATCATGCGAAGCACCGCGTTTTACGGCAACGGCAAATTCGGCATGCGGTCGTTCGGCGGCTACGACGACACCGACCCAATGGGCGTGCCGTACCGGGCCCAGTTCGCCGCCGCGTTTTTGTTCCGCGAGCTGAGCTACGACGTCGTCGAGCATTGCGCCGCCCTACGAGGCGGCGCCGGGGCTGTTCGCTTCGATGACGAATGGCGCCGGTTCTTCGGACTTGGAAATGCGACTGGGCTAGGTCTGGTGTTCTATGCATTCAAACACCCGCGCATCATGCATGCCTGGGCGTCGGTTCGCGAGATCGCGCTCGCTGATGTTCGAGCCCTCGAAAACGACCTCGCGCTCAGCACCCAGCTCGAATGGTGGATCGACCGGGCCCAAACGCACTTCGCCACAGCCGGAGACGACGATTGTGCGCCGTTCGCATCGCCCTCAGGCATTGCTGCGCGTTGCGGCAGGGTACGCGCGGCGTGGCGCGAACTGCGAACCCATCCGACCCCATTTGACGAACTCTGGCGATGGTCGAATACCCAAGATCCCGAAACCGAGGAGCTCGTCGTCTCACTACTGATCGAACTCCACGATGGCGACGATGCCGTGGTCGATCAGCTACTTCGGGTCAGCGAATCGGCCAATCCCGATCTTTCGATGTCAGCGAGCGAAGCACAGGCACTGCTCAACGAACGGTTCGGCTGGGTGTCGTCCACGAGCACCAACCGCAGTCAGTCCGCGGACCAGATGTTCTGGTGGGTCATCAGCGACAACACCGACGAACCTCGGCGAGTGCGGCGCGGGGCCCTCGAGCCGAACGGCCGAGACGTGACCATCGATGTTGCTGGTCGTATGCAAGCCCTCGCCCATGCTCTCGAACTCGCCGCCCCTGACGAGACGGTCGGCGACGTCGTCGCGCGCAACCCGGAACTGCTCTTTGCGGTGCATCGCCTCGCGGTCAGCGACCAGAGGTACGGCGAGTTTCACGACGATGCCTGCGCGGCTGGCTACCTGCCATTGCAGGTCCAACGTTTCCAGCTGGCGTTCTACGGCATGGATAACTTCAAACCCAAATCAACTGACTGGCTGCGGGTCACCCTTTTTC
This sequence comes from uncultured Acidimicrobiales bacterium, assembly GCA_937941245.1. Taxonomy (GTDB): domain Bacteria; phylum Actinomycetota; class Acidimicrobiia; order Acidimicrobiales; family UBA10347; genus UBA10347. The sequence continues at coordinate 45,239 of CALDYC010000065.1, forward strand.
AGGGAGCCCCACGAGCCGAAGATCTCGCCAACGGGTGCAACGACGACTGGGTGCTTCCGCCCCGACCAACAACGCGAGCCGGAGAGCCAGCATGATTATCGACGGACTGCAGATCAACAATTGGACACGCGACGTCGCGATCGAAGCAGCATCGGGCGGCGTGAACGTGGTACACGCGACCGTTGGCGTGTGGGAAGACCTTGCTGGTGCGATGACCCGCATCGGCGCGTTTCGGCATTTCTGTCGGCACAACAGTGACGTCATCCGCATTGTCACGACCGTCGACGACATGCGCCGAGCGACCAATGATGGAGTACTCGGCGTCGTCCTCGGCTTCCAAAATGCGACCATGCTCGGCGACGATCCCGAGATGGCTCAACTATTCGCCGACGTCGGCATGCGCGTCATCCAACTCACCTACAACATCGCAAATCATCTCGGATCGAGTTGCTGGGAACCAACCGATGGCGGGCTCACCCGGGCTGGACATCGCATGGTGGCAGCGTTGAACGAAGCCGGAGTCCTTGTCGACATCAGCCACGTCGGCAACATCACGGGCCGTCAGGCTGTCGATGCCAGCGCCAAACCCATCGCTGTCACCCACGGCAACCCGTACTGGTTTTGCGAATCCAATCGGAACAAACCCGACGAGGTACTCGACGCGGTTGCAAGCCGCGGAGGCGTGATTGGTTGCACGATGTACCCGCTCTTTATGGGCGGCGCCGACGTCACCCGGTCGCAGTACTGCGCCATGCTGGCCAGGCTGGCTGACCAGGTCGGCATCGATCACGTCGCCATCGGCACCGACGCCGTGCTGGGTTGGGACCCCGACGCACTCGGCTGGATGCGCAGCGGGCGCTGGGACCGCCCGGTCGACCCGGCCCAGGTTCCGGAGTTTCCGCCGTGGCCTACATGGTTTGACGGGCCAAAGGACTTTCCGTCGCTACGCGAGGGACTTGATCAAGCTGGCTTCAGTCCGCAAGATCGCGACAAAGTGCTCGGAGGCAACTGGGAACGAATCTTCACCGAGGTCTTCGTGTGAACCAAGTCGTTGTTGCACCACGAGAACTCGTAGATCTGGTGTATCGATGCAATCGACTCGCTGGCGTCGACCCCGGACATGCCGCCCTGTGGGCTCAAACGATCGTCGAACACACTGCCACAGCTATCGAAACCCTCACCGCAGCGGTTGACCAGATCGTTGCGGGCGAACCGGCGCGGCCCGATGCCGACGCATGCTTTGATCGCGCCGCCTGGGCGACGGCTGAGCGCGACGGGCTACCAATTCCAGTGCCGACGTTCGATGCTCTCAATCGACACGCCAGTGCCTTTCTCGTCGCCGAACACGTACTGGACCACGCCGACGTTCCAACCACGTAACAGTCGCGGTGTTCCCACAGTCGCGGTATGTGCTTTCAGTTGAGGATTGATTCGAGCCGGGTCTGGAATTGGCGGGCAACTTGATAGCGCTCGCCGTCGATCGTCACCTTGAGATTGAGCAGGCCTTTGTCGATTTCTGCAGAGACGGGCCGGTTCATTCGGCTATCGACCGCCTTGGCTTTGGCCGACATTTTGCTCGACTTGGCCAACACCACCTGATCGCCGCCTGCGGCGATCACGAAGTAGTCAACGAACACCGCGAAACACGTTCCAACCGCGCCACCGATCACTGCGCCACGAGCGATTGACGAACCAATGTCGACAAGGTTGGCGAACAGAACCGCGAGCGAACCAACGACGAACACGGCAAGCATGATCCACCGCGGCCGCCGTTGCATGACGATTGCTTCGGTGCATTCGCCACCGCTGCCACCGTCAGCGCCCATCAGCGCGTTGACCGACGCGATCATTCGGCTTCGTCCACTCATACCTGCCATGGTTTCCCTTTCGTTGTTCGGCTGTCGCCATGCAAGCCGAATTCGCCACGTACGCCGAATGGGTCAGCCCGCCACCCGTTCTGCAGCAGAAACTGTATTTCCCATAAGCAAGGTTCGGGTCATCGGCCCGACCCCACCCATACGCGGCGAGAGCCAGCCAGCAACCTCGGCGACCGCATCATCAACATCAGAGACCAACTTGGGACCTTCGAAGCTCACGCCAGCAGCAACCACTGCGGCGCCTGGCTTGACCATGTCCGCGGTGATCATGCGCGGCGCACCCGCTGCGGCGATCAAGATGTCGGCCTGTCGAGTGAAACTGCCGATGTCCTGCACCCCGGTGTGCACGACGGTGACCGCGGCGTTAGCCATGTCGCGCTTGAGTGCCATCAGATTGGCGAGCGGCCGACCGATCGTCAGGCCACGCCCGACGATGACCACATGCTGGCCCTTGATTGGCACGTCATAGTGATTCAGAAGCAGCTGGATGCCCGCTGGGGTGCATGCGACCGGCGCCTCGATGCCTTGGACCAGCTTGCCGAGGTTCACCGGGTGCAGGCCATCGGCATCTTTCTCCGGAAGCACTCTGATGAGCGCTGACTCGTAGTCGAGACCCTTCGGGAACGGATACTGGATGATGTAGGCATGCACTGCCGGGTCCGCATTGAAGTCGTCGACCACGTCATCGATCTCGGCCTGAGTGACCGTTGCAGGAAGCACCACTTCGCGAGATGCCATACCGAGCTGTTCGCAGTCGCGGTGTTTCATCGCTACGTAATTCGCCGAAGGACCGTCGTCGCCAACAAGCAGGGTGCCCAGTCCAGGAATCACGCCCTGGTCTGCCAAGGCCGCAATGCGAGTGCGAAGGTCGTCTTTGATCGCTGACGAAACCAGCTCGCCGTCGAGTTTGATCGCTGTCATATGAGCTTCCTAAACAGATCGTTGCGTTGGAAAGAGTACTACGGTTCCGTGATACGGTACGGTTCCACGATACGGCACCAGAGCTTTGGTGTCATGTGGCGGTCAAAACACAGATCACAAGCCCGGGGGTACTGGCGACATGAGTGACACACCAGCCAACGATCAACCCGAAGAAGACGAGGAAATCATCCTCGCCGACCTCAACGACGAAGATCTCACCGCACAGATGCACGATGACCTGTACGACGGTCTCGCAGACGAAATCGCCGAAGGCACCAACCTGCTCTTGAGCCGCGGATGGGCAGCTGACAAGGTCCTCAACGATGCGCTGGTCGAAGGCATGCGCATTGTTGGCATCGACTTTCGCGACGGCATTTTGTTCGTTCCCGAGGTATTGCTTGCCGCCAATGCCATGAAAGCCGGCATGGCGATCTTGCGTCCCCTGCTGGCCGAGACCGGCGTCGAACCCATTGGCAAGATCGTCATCGGCACGGTCAAAGGCGACATTCACGACATCGGCAAAAACCTGGTTGCCATGATGATGGAAGGCGCCGGATTTGAAGTCGTCGACGTCAGTGTTAATGCCGAGGTCGACGAATACCTTGCCGCACTCGAAGAACACAAGCCCGACATCCTCGGCATGTCCGCATTGCTCACCACGACCATGCCGTACATGAAGGTCGTCATCGACACCATGGCCGAAAGGGGCCTACGCGATGATTACATCATCCTCGTCGGAGGAGCCCCGCTGAACCAAGAGTTCGGCGACGCCATCGGCGCAAACGGCTACTGCCGAGACGCCGCGATCGCTGCGGAAATGGCAACCGCAATGGTTGCCGCCAAACGCGCCGCCTGATGACAGCGGTTCCACACGCTCGCACGCTGGTGCTTGCCTGTGGCGCGCTCGCCGGAGAGATCACCGCAATCCGCAAGGCATACCATCTCGATCACCTCGAACTTGACTGCTTGCCAGCCAAGCTCCACCTACGCCCAGAACTGATCGCCGATGCGCTACGAGACCGTCTTCGGGATCGGCGCGGCGAATTCGAACGAGTCCTGATCGGCTACGCCGACTGTGGCACCGCTGGCGAAATCGATGACGTGTGCGCAGAATTCGACGCCGATCGGATTGACGGTGCGCACTGCTATCAGTTCTTCGCTGGAATCGAACGATTCGATCAAATCCATGCCAGCGATCCGACCATCTTTTGGCTAACCGACTTCCTCGCCCGACATTTCGACCTCTTCGTCATCAATGCCCTTGGCATTGCCGACCATCCCGAACTCGCCGAGTTGTATTTCGGCAACTACACCCGGCTCATCTACTTGGCGCAGACCGACGACGCCGACCTGGATCTGCGGGCCCAAGCTGCGGCCGAGCGACTCGGGCTGCGGTACGAGCGCATGTACACCGGTTTCGGCGACCTTGAGCCAGCGCTCGTTGGCGCGGTTCCCGTTTCGATTGCGAGTCCGCCATGAGCGAACTACCAGCTCAGCCACGCCGAAGCAGCGGGCGACGACGGTCTGGCAAAGATGAGCTCGTCACCATCTACTGGCGAGACATCCCAGCTCAGGTCAAGGCCTCTGTCGATGGTGAAACCGGATCTTGGCTGCTCGAAGAGCGATTTCAGGTGGCCATTGATCGTGCCGCTGGCGTCGCTGGTCTAACTAACGCGGACGACTACGTCCTCGAATGGCGACGTTCGACCCAACCGTGCAGCGGCAACCCACAGGTCGCGGCACAAACCGAAGCCGAACGGCTGCAACACGAATACGACAGTGAACGGGTGCGTGCACTCGTTAACAACGGCGGATGTGACGCCGTTAACTCTGAGAACGAACCGCCACCAGCGGGAAATGAATAGGAATCAGCCATGACCGAGACCGTCATCAGCTCAGCCACCAAGGAAGTCGTCATCGGCTTCGACCGACCGTTCGTCATGATCGGCGAGCGGATCAATCCAACCGGGCGCAAACTTCTCGCAGCAGAGATGAAAGAAGGCGACTTCAGCCGGGTCGAGGCCGACGCGATCGCCCAGGTTGCGGCAGGCGCTCACATGCTCGACGTCAATGCGGGTATTCCTCTCGCCGACGAACCAGCGCTACTCGCTCAGGCGATCAAACTGGTCCAGTCAGTTACCGACGTTCCCCTCGCCATTGACTCGTCAATCGTCGAAGCGCTCGAAGCCGGCATCGAGGCCTATGAAGGCAAGCCGCTGATCAACTCGGTCACCGGCGAGGACGAACAGATGGAACGGGTGCTGCCACTGGTCGCACGCGCCGGCGCTGCCGTGGTCGCAATCAGTAACGATGAGACCGGTATCAGCGAGGACCCAGACGTGCGCTTTGAGGTCGCACGCAAGATCGTCAACCGCGCCGCCGACCACGGCATTCTCCCCTGCGACATCGTCGTCGACCCACTCGTCATGCCAATCGGCGCGATGGGAACCGCCGGCAAACAAGTCTTCCGGTTGGTCGGACGCCTCCGAGACGAACTCGGCGTGAACACCACCTGCGGTGCATCCAACGTCAGCTTCGGCCTACCGAACCGCCACAACATCACGGGCACCTTCCTGTCGATGGCGGTCGGTGCTGGCATGACCAGTGCAATCATGAACCCGTTGCATGCCGAGGTAAAAGCCGCCGTCATGGCTGCCGACGTCCTCGCTGGCAACGACGAAAACTGCGCGGCGTGGATTCGCGAGTTCCGTGACCCCGAAGCCGGGGGCGGCGCAGGTGGCGCTCGACGGCGAGCCGGTGGCCGCCGTCGTCGCTGAACCCGCCTACCTAAGCTCAAAACCGTGCCTATCCCTGTGACCAGCCCGCAGCACCGAGTCGTGTTCACGCCTTCGGGGTTGAGCGGAAGCGTGCCCGAGGGCACGACCGTCCTGCAAGCAGCAGCCGAGCTCGGCGCCGACCTTGACACGGTCTGCGGCGGCCGCGGGATCTGTGGCCGGTGTCAGGTCAAACCAAGCATTGGCAGCTTTGCGAAATGGGCGGTCGACGTCGACGAGCAGGCGTTGTCACCCTGGGGAACGCTCGAAGCCAACTACACCGGCCGGCGCGCTATCACCGACGGTCGCCGTCTCGGATGCTCGGCGACGATCTGTGGCGATGTGGTCATCGACATTCCACCCGAGAGTCAGATCCACAAGCAAGTCATTCGCAAGTCGGTCGACGTCGGAGACCTCAGAATCGACCCGATTCACACCTTGCATTACATCCACGACGGGCCGGTACGCGCCGCGCTGTTTGACGACTGGGGGGTTGCGGCCAATGATTCGACTGACGACCTCGGCAGCGGCCCACGCACAGTTGCAGTCCGCAACGGCAACCAGATCGTTGCCAGCTGGGACGGCTATGTCGATCGGGTGACCGGTATCGCCATCGACGTCGGCTCGACAACCATCGCCGGCCACTTGATCGACCTTTCGACAGGCGACGTTCTCGCAACCGCAGGGCGAATGAATCCGCAGATTCGCTTTGGCGAAGACCTCATGAGTCGCGTGAGCTACGTGATGATGAACCCCGGCGGCGACGCTGAGTTAACTGCCGCTGTACGAACGGCGCTGCAAGAGCTCACCGGTGAGCTTGTCAACGAAGCTGCCTTTCCCGTTGACCGAGTTCTCGATGTCACGCTGGTTGGCAATCCGATCATGCACCATCTTGTGCTTGGCTATGACCCGACGCCTCTCGGACAATCGCCGTTTCCGTTAGCAGTCGAAGGTGCGGTCTCGACGACGGCCGCCGCGATCGAGCTTGAGCTTCCCAACGCTTCGGTCTACGTCGCTCCGTGCATCGCCGGCCATGTCGGAGCTGACACCGCCGCCGCGATTCTTAACGAGGGCCCGCACCGAAGCTCCGCCATTCAGCTTCTCGTTGATGTTGGCACAAACGCCGAAATCGTGCTCGGCAATGACCAACAGCTCTTTGCCTGTTCCAGCCCAACCGGCCCGGCATTCGAAGGAGCCCAGATCAGCTCCGGTCAACGAGCAACAGCTGGCGCTATCGAACGGGTGCAGATTGACCGGACCACCCTTGAGCCCCGCTTCACGGTAATCGGGAGCGAGCTGTGGTCAGACGAACCCGGCTTCGCCGAAGCAACCCAATCGACCGGGATCACCGGTATTTGTGGATCCGGGATCATCGAAGCGATCAGCGAGTTGGTCAGCACCGGCATCATCGACCAGGCAGGCGTCATACGCGGCGAGCTGGCATCGACCACTACCAGAATCGTTGCCGATCACCGGACGTTTGACTACATCCTCGCGGCCGGCATCGCAGCCGACGGGACCGACGAGATCCGGGTCACTCAGGCTGACGTACGAGCAATTCAGCTCGCCAAGGCGGCGCTCAAAGCCGGCATTGACCTGCTGCTCGAACACGCCGAACTAACCACCGTCGACGAGATCCGTCTGGCAGGAGCGTTCGGAGCCCATATCGACCCAGCCCATGCCATGGTCGTCGGCTTGATCCCGGAGATCGACGTGACCAACGTTCGTGCCGTCGGCAACGCGGCCGGAAGCGGCGCCGTCCGCACCCTGCTTTCAGGCGAGCAGCGGCGCGAAATAGAAGACGTCGTGCGCGACGTCATCAAGATCGAGACGGCGATCGAGCCTCGCTTTCAGGAGCACTTCGTCACCGCCCTCGCATTCCCCCGATCGACCGCCCCGACCACGGGCACCAGCAGCAGTACCGGCGGCCGTCGCAGACGATCCCGCACAGCCACGAGCACCTCCAGGAGTCCCTCATGACCGATGCAGAAACACCAAGCCCACGCCGTCGCCGCGGTGGTGGGGGCCGAGCCGCGCGGCAGGCCGCACGTGCCGGCAACAACGCCGAAGTGCAGGCCTGGCTCGAACGTCGGCTTCCCCCCGTCGACATGATCGACGATGAGGCGTATGCCACGATCGAAGCGAACGCCGACATCATTCTCGAAGAGATCGGTATCGCATTTCAGGACTTCCCCGAAGCCCTGCAGATCTGGAAGAACGCTGGCGCTGACGTCCGCGGCGACATGGTCCACTTCCCCAAGGGCATGTGTCGCCAGATCGTCCAGGACAACGCGCCGAAGATTTTCACCCAACATGCTCGCAACGCTGACCGAAGCGTGCAGATCGGCGGAAACGCCACCGTATTCGCACCGAACTATGGGTCACCATTCGCAATGGACCTCGACAATGGTCGGCGTTACGCGACGCTCAACGACTTCGAGAACATCGTGAAGCTCGTGTATCAACTTCCCCATCTGCATCATTCAGGTGGCACGGTCTGCGAGCCGGTGGACGTTCCGGTGAACAAGCGGCATCTCGACATGGTGTATTCACACATCAAGTACAGCGACAAGCCATATATGGGATCGGTCACCGCTGCAGAGCGCGCCGTCGACTCGATTGAGCTGAGCCGAATCGCATTCGGCGGCGACCTCGCTGACCGCACCGTGATGACATCGCTCATCAATGCTTCGTCGCCGCTGCGCTGGGACGGGACCATGCTCGGCGCCGCAACCGCGTACGCCAAAGAGAACCAGGCCGCGATCTTGTCGCCATTCATTCTCGCTGGAGCCATGTCTCCGGTAACGGTGGCGGGTTTGGCCGCTCAGTCTCTGGCCGAGGCCCTCTCGGGGATGGCGTACTACCAGCTGGTCCGGCCTGGGGCTCCGGTCATCTTCGGCACCTTCGCTAGCTCGATGTCGATGGCGACCGGAGCTCCGACGTTCGGCACCCCCGAGGCAGGTCAAGCAATTCACGTGATGGCCGGGTTGGCGAGGCGGGTCGGCGTTCCGTTCCGCTCGGGCGGCCAGTTCACCTCATCGAAGTACCCCGACGCCCAAGCGGCCTACGAGTCAGCCCACAGCCTCATGCCGACCGTCCAGGCTGGAGTGAACTTTGTTCTGCATGCCGCTGGTTGGCAAGAGGGCGGCCTGTCGATCGGCTACGAGAAACTCATCCTCGATGCCGACCAGCTGGGAGCGATGACCGTGTACGGCCAGGGTGTTGACATGTCCGACAATGGCCAGGCCATGGAAGCGTTCCACACCAACGACCACGGTCAGCACTTTCTCGGCAACGGACACACCCTGAAGAACTTCGAATCTGCGTTCTGGCGGTCTGAAATGTCGAACAACGACAGCTTCGAGCAGTGGGAGGAAGAAGGCTCACTGACCTCAGCCAACCGGGCAAACGCTCGATGGAAGCAGTTGCTCACCGAGTACCAGGCACCCGAGCTCGACGCCGCGATCGACGCCGAGCTCACGGACTTCATCGCTCGCCGAAAGTCCGAAATGCCCGACGCCTCGTACTAGCTAGCCTCGTACGAGCTCGCACTGCCCCTGGCCAACGCATTCAGTGCGCGTATGACTCCTCAGAGCGTGCATAGGCATTGAGCACCGCTACGCCCTGAGTCGGGTCGTCAACGGTCACGACGAACACCTTTCCGTTCTTGAGATCGACTCGAATCGCCGGCCCCTTACGCAACACCACTGCGGCCTGCTTCATAAGAAACAAACTGCCCCGATAGCCCCAGCCACCCCAGTCTCGTGGTTTGGCGTCGATCACCGAAGCTGACGCGATATCAGTTGAACGAATGCGGGTGCGGGGCCACGGCAACAATCCGTAGTGCACCGTCAACCCGGTGGGTCCGGCATGGACCCTGATCGACCCGAGACTCAGCACGAGCAGCCCGATACATGCCGGGGGCAGACGCTGCCGGCATCGACCGTGACTGCGTCGCAACAACGATCACGAGCGCCATCGATGCAGCGAGCAGCACACCCGAGGTCAAACCGAACCATAGGGGCGACATCGACCCATCAGGGGTGCCCGACCCCAAGGCGAAGTGCGTTGCGATCGGATTCGGAAGGTCGCCTGACCACAGCAGCCACGGAATAACGGCGAGCAAACCAAGCGCTACCGGAATTCCGATTCCGAGGATGGCCTGTGCGTTTCGTGTACTCATAGCTGCACCTCCAGCAGTGCGTGGATTTCGTCGTCTGTCAGACCGTTCAGACGGGCCTGCGTCACGAGCTCTCGGACGATTTCGGTCAGATCAACTCGCTCAACTGCTGCCTCGGTCACGATGGTTCCGCGACCGCGTCGTACCTCGAGTAGGCCCTCATCTCGCAGCGTCTGGTACGCACGCAACAGCGTGTGTACGTTGACATCGAGCGTGCTGGCCAATGCACGAGCAGCGGGAAGCCGGTCGCCCGGCGATAGCTCGTGTGAGCTAATCGCACGACGCAACTGAGCAGCCAACTGTTCATGCAGAGGTTGCGAAGAACCGAGGTCGACCCGTAACAGCATTGTTTGATTATAACTAGAACAACGAGATTGTCAACGGCAGCGTCTCAGAATTGTCAACTGGCTGCCACACCCGGACCGAGCCGAGATAATCCGCCCGACGCACTAGACGGGGGGTGCAGTTGGTGACCGGGCGGCCGACGTCGATTCGACGCCGCCAGCCATGCCACCAAGCAGTCAGCGACCTGCGCCAACGAGTTCAACCCGAGGCAATGCATCAGGCTCGACCCCGCCAGGGTTTCCGCCATCGGACCGATCCTCGCCTGCTGACCGCTTCGACAACGCTGCACCGCTCTCCGAGAGCCCAAATCGCTGATGGAAGCGGCGAAGTGGCGCTGGCGCCCACCAGTTCCATTCGCCGAGCAGTTTCATCGTGGCCGGCACAAGCAGCATACGGACGACGGTTGCATCGAGTACGACAGCAAGAGCGAGACCCACGCCGAGTGCCTTGATCTCGACCGTCGATGCCGTTGCGAACGAGAGAAACACAATGGCGATCAACGCCGCTGCCGAGGTGATGATCCGACCTGTCGAGGTCAAACCCCGACGGACTGCTTCGTCATTGGCATGCGGGTGGCCCTCAGCAACAAGCTCATCATGGATCTCCGCGACCCGGCTCAACAGAAATACCTCGTAGTCCATGCTCAAACCAAATGCCAGGAAAAAGATCAGGAACGGGGCCCACAAGGACAGATAGCCGACCGTCTCGAAGTCGAGCACCCCAGCGAGCGCTCCATTCTGGAAGCCCCACACGAGCACCCCGAACGTTGCAGTTAGCGACAGGGCATTCATGACCATTGCCTTGATAGGGATCAGGACTGACCCGGTCAACAAGAACAGGAGCACCAACGTGGCAAGCGCCATCACCGCAAGGGCCAGCGGCAGCCGCCCGAATAATTGGTCTTTACCGTCGACCAACATTGCTGCTGCGCCACCGACCTGAATATCGGCTTGGGTCTCGATCGATCGCAGATCGCCAACAACAGTTTCGGCGCGTTCACCCTGAGACTCGCCGTCGACGATGACATCGAGAACGACCGTGCCATCAGGAGATCCTGGCCGTTCACCGGCGAATGCCACGCCCGGGACCTGCTCGACCTGCATGCGCAGATCAGCGAGCGCAGCGACCGAACCCTGTGCCACCACGACGACCGGGTCTGCGCCCCCGTCGGCGAATCGGTCCTGGCGTAGGTCGAATAGTTCCCGGGTCTCAAGGGAAGCAGGCAGCCCTTCGGCACCCGGGATCTGCAGACGGGCCCCGAGGAACGGAGCGGCCATCGCAACAAGGACAACCGTGACTGCAACAGCCACAGGCACTGCACGACGCTGCACAAAGTGGGCAACCGTTCCGAATAGTCCTGCTCGTTCGGTGTCAGGTTCGGGGACCGAGATGCGGTGACCGAGGGCAGCGAGAACTGCCGGAACCAGCGTGATGGCCGCAGCCATTGCCAGCAACACCACACCCATGCCACCAATACCGATCGATGTGAAAATCATGTTGTCAAACAACAAGAAGCCGAGGAGCGAAACCGCCACGGTCAACCCGCTGAACAGAACGGTTCGCCCCGCGGACGCAACCGTGCGAACAACCGATTCGTGCACGTCAAACCCGTCACGACGCTCACTACGGAATCGGCTAACGACGAGAAGTGCGTAGTCAACTGACAGGCCGAGGCCAAGCATGGTCGCGGCGTTGAGCGCGAACACCGACAGCTCGGTGAATTCGGCGGCGATGCGCAGAATCAGCAACGTGCCGGGCACTGCGACCACCGTGACGAGAAGCGGAAGCGATGCAGCCAGCAGCCCGCCGAAGATCAGAAACAGCACCAGAAGCACGAGCGGCATCGAAATCAGTTCAGCTCGTTGCAGGTCAGACTCGTTTTGTTCGACTGCCTCGATTTGCACCATCGCGGCACCGCCGACAATCACACGTGGGGCATCGATCTCCCGCAAGGTCTCCTCGACCTCATCGATGACCGCTGATGTCTGGGCCTCGGTCAGGTCCGAGTTGATCGTGATCGCGATAAGGGTGGCCTGGCCGTCGTTCGCGGTGAGCTGTGGAAGCGGAACCGAGTACCGGTCCACGGCAGCGTCGACCCCGTCGATGTCTTGGACGGCCGCGGTAGCGGCGGTGACGGTCTCGGCCGTGGCTGGGTCCTCGACGTCGAGCCCGACAACTGCGGCCACCAGGGACGGATCGGCCATACCCATGTCTTCGAGGGCGTTCGTCACTGCCTCGGATTCGCTTCCTCGAATCCCACCAGGGTCCGTGACCAAGCGACTGGTGACGCTGCCGCCGATGACAACAGCAGCGATCACAAAGAGCATCCAGAAGGCCATGACCAAACGTCTGCGTTTGACGATGAGGGAGCCGAGTGCACCAAGCATGGGTTGTGTTCCTTTCGATCCGGCCACGGAAGGTACTTACGATGTATGTTGTGGCTCGACTGCCAACATACACCGTAAACTTACGGTGTCAACCCGTGCGCTGAAAATCGTGACACAGAACACACACCACAACGCCGACATCACAACGCCGACATCACAACGCATGGAGCGCGACAAAGGGCAGGTTGGGTTCGCCGAGCCCGCCCCCGACCCGACTTCGCTCTGCGCTCGATGCCGACGCAGTGCGGTGACTACGAGCGCGAGAAGCGGGCTTCGAGACCGGCTACAAGCACCTCGACGACCTCGTCAAACCGGTCGTCAGACGACTGAGTCAGACACGAATCTCGGAGCATCACAGCAGCGGCAAGTTCGTCGGGCACATCGTCGGCGTCGAATGCCGTATCGGTCAACGCGATGATCACGGTCTGTTCGTGACGCAGGAACCCTGAAATCGCGCTCGCCGCCACATTGAACGCCAGAGCAGCGCCGTCATCGGTGTCAGCTACTTTGCCGAAGACCTCGAAACAGGTCTGCAAAAACTCAAGCCCACGAAGCGACGACAATGGCTGGTCGTACATCAGCGACGCTGATCCAGGATGTCGGATCGCCACATTTCGGAAGGCGACCGCAATTGCCCTCGTGTCTTCGGCGAACGATCGCTCGGGGTCGGCAACGAACTCGTTGAGGACCTCGCCCAGCAGCACGTCACCTGCAGCTGCAAGCAGATCGTCTTTGTTCGCAACGTGGTTGTAGAGCGACATCGCCTCGACGCCGAGCTTGGCCCCGAGCTTGCGCATGCTCAAACCGGTCATGCCATTTTCGTCGATGAACGCAACCGCGACGGCGGCGATGCGCTCACGGCTCAGCGGCAGCCTGTCTTCGTCAACCATCCCTACACCTTACGGTGTAGGTTTCGGGCATCCCCGCATCGGGCTCATCAACGACCATCACGGAGCACTGCACGATGACATTCGCAGAGATTCAACCAATCTTTCCAGTCAGCAACATGGCGACGTCGGTGGCCCACTACCGAGCCCTCGGATTTGACGTCGAGAGCCACCATGGACCCGAGGCCTATGCATTTGCGACACGAGGCCACATCCGGCTCCACCTGGCCGAGGTATATCGACCCAAGCTCAAACCCAAACGAAATATGAGCGCTGCATATGTGTATCTCGATGATGCCGATGCGCTCTACGCCGAATGGTCTGCTTCGGGGGCAGGTGGAACCGACATCGCACCTACCGACACCGACTACGGGCTGCGCGAAGGGGCTCACCTCGACGACGACGCCAACCTCATCCGCTACGGAAGTCCACTTGAGCCGAACTAGCGACACCGCGACACCTGCACCTACCGTTGCGACGATGAACCCAATCAGCATCCGCCCGATCACCGGTGTGCTCGGTGCTGAAATCGACGGTATCGACCTCGCTACCCCACTTGACGAGCACAGTCGGCGAGCAATCACACAAGGCTTTGCCGAGCACAGCGTGCTTGTGTTTCGTGACCAGTCACTGTCGATTCAACAACTCGAAGCATTTGCCCTTCAACTTGGCGAGTTCGGCGACACCCCGTTCATCACACCACTCGACGACCACCCACATGTGCTGGCAGTTGCCCGCGAAGCAGACGAGGCCGGGCCGTTGTTCGGCGGGTCGTGGCACAGCGACTGGAGCTTCCAGCCAACGCCACCGTCAGCCACGATTCTCTATGGCCGTGATGTCCCTGATGCAGGCGGTGACACGTTGTTCTCCAACCAGTATCTGGCCTACGAGACATTGTCTGATGCCATGAAACAGATGCTTGCCGGTCTTCACGGCGTGCACTCGGCCAAACGCTCCTACGGTCCGGGAGCGGTCTTTGGCCAACCTGACCCGAACGCCGCAATGCACATTCAGGGCAGCGAAGAGGCCCTGGCCAAACAATCACATCCGCTCGTATGTACGCATCCGGTGACCGGTCGCAAACTTCTCTTCATCAATGATGTGTACACGATCGGCATCGAGGGATTCACCGGCCCAGAAAGTGCGGCACTACTGGGGTATCTGCTCGGTCACTGCCGTGACGTGAACTTCCAATGTCGGGTGCGCTGGGAGCCGGGAACGCTCACGATGTGGGACAACCGATGCGTGCAACATCACGCCATCAACGACTACTCGGGCCAGCGTCGCGAGATGTACCGGGTCACGCTCGCTGGCGAGCGACCGACCTGAGCCGCTGCTCACTCGTAGTGGCGGTTGGACTGCTCACTCTTAGTGGCGGCTGGAACGCGACCAGCGCTGTCGCGTTGGTTACACTTTTGGCATGAGTCGAAATATCACCCTGCCCGTACCCGAACCAAGATCCGAGTCGGAATTACCCAAGTCTCAACCGCGCCTGCTCAAGGTCGTGTTCGGCCTGTCGCTGGCCTTGCTCGGACTTGTTGGACTGTCGCTCGATGCACCCGATGCATCGGCACAGGCCTCAGTCGTCTCGGTTAGCAAGGTTTTGACCGAAGGTTCGGCGGTACCCGCCGAGCCGTTCTCCTTCTCTGTGGTCCCTAGCGGAGATGCGTGCACCGCTGTTGATCCGCTTACCCTCGCTGGCGGCGAGACCGCCAATTTTGAGGTCACGTTCGCAAATCCAGACGGCGGCGGCTGCAGTTACACCGTTTCAGAGGTCGACCTACCACCAGGCTGCTCATTGGTCTCTGAGAACGGGCTGCTGATCGACCGCAACGTGATGGCGGTGACCTTCACCAACGAATGCGTGTCCCTCGTGCAAACCCAAGACGTCGTGATTAACAAGGTCATGACCGACGGTTCGTTGGTTCCCGACGAGCCATTCCCATTCACCATCA
>CALDYC010000066.1 GCA_937941245.1 uncultured Acidimicrobiales bacterium
AACCGCAACCGCCGATACGCGCTGCTTGCTACCGGACGGATTCGCAATGCCCTTCCTGAGGCGGCACCCGCTTCGGAGTTGCACTTTGTGCAGATCAGCGACCCACCCCGATCTCAAGATCGGAACAAACTCCTGGTATGACGACCCAGAAACTCAACCAGGAGCGACGCTGCTGCGATTTGCGTCATCGCCGGCCGCCTTGGCGGCGGCACGTCGTACCGGATCCCAGCTCGGGCAGCCATTGGGATATGGCAGCGGTTGTGGACTGACGAGCGCGAGTACGTCGACGCCCATGCGGGGGTTCGTCGTTCATCCGACGCACACCACCATCAACTCGACAACTTTGAGCGATACCGGCTGCTCGCCACAGCGGGCGAACAGGTGGCCAACGGTGAGAGGAGTTAACGCGACCGCTTCATCATTGGCCAATCGGCCAGATCGAGCGCTATGTGCCTGGGTCAGCCGTTCTGGCCAGCCAACTTGCGGTTCTTGTTCTTTGACTTGATGTAGTCGCGGTTGGTCCAGGCAATGAGATCCAGCGGGATCTCTTTGGGGCAGGCATCGTGGCACTCGCCGTGGTTCGTGCAGGACCCGAAGAACATCTCCATGGTCTCGACCATGGCCTCGGTGCGTGACCACCGTTCGGCCTGGCCCTGCGGGACCAAATTCATATGTTGCACCTTGGCGCTCGTGAACAGCTGAGCGGCCGAATTTGGGCACGCAGCCACACACGCACCGCAGCCGATGCACGCAGCAGCGTCAAACGCCTGGTCAGCGGCTTCCTTTGGGATGGGAATCAGGTTCGCATCGGGAGCGGCACCAGTGTTCACCGAGATGAAGCCACCAGCCATAACGACCGCATCGAGGGCAGCACGGTTAACGGCGAGGTCCTTGATAATCGGGAAGGCCGCGGCCCGAAATGGTTCGATAACGATCTCGTCGCCGTCGGAAAACTTGCGCATATGCAACTGACAGGTCGCGGTGCCTTTCTCGGGACCGTGCGCTTTGCCGTTGATCATTAGGTTGCACGTTCCGCAGATGCCCTCGCGGCAGTCGCTCTCGAAGCAGACGGGCTCTTGGCCGCTGTCGTTCAGGCCCTCGTTGACGATGTCGAGCATTTCGAGAAATGATGCATCGGCACTGATGTTGTCTGCTGCGTAGGTCTCGAATCGGCCACGAGCATCGGGCCCGTCTTGGCGCCAGACCTTCAGCGTGAGATTCATGGTTTCTTCACTCATGGTTGCTCCTGCTCCCGGTCGTTACTTGTACGAACGCTTGGACGGCGTCACGTAGTTGAAGTCGAGTTGTTCTTCGTGTCGATTCTGCACTGAGCCCTCTCCAGTCCACTCCCATGCGGCGACATGGCTGAAGTTGACGTCGTCGCGGTCGGCCTCGCCTGCATCGTCCTGATACTCGGTGCGGAAGTGACCGCCACAGCTTTCACGACGGGACAGAGCGTCATGTGCCATAAGTTCGCCGAGTTCGAAGAAGTCGGCGACCCGACCTGCCTTCTCGAGCGACTGATTGAGCGACTGACCACTTCCGAGAACGCGAACGTTCTTGTAGAACTCTTCCTTGAGTGCTGGGATCTCGCTCGTCGCCTTTTCGAGCCCGGCCTCGTTGCGTTCCATACCGATGTAGTCCCACACGAGTTTGCCGAGTTCGCGGTGGTAGTAGTCGACCGATTTTGTGCCATTCGTCGACAACCAGCGATTGGTTGTTTCGTTAACTTCGGATTCGACGGCTGCAAAGGCGCTGTCAGAGGCACTCATTGGGTCGTCGCCGAGTTGATCTGCGAGGTAGTTGCCAACGGTGTACGGAAGCACAAAGTAGCCGTCAGCGAGACCCTGCATGAGCGCCGAGGCGCCGAGCCGGTTCGCGCCGTGGTCTGAGAAGTTGGCTTCGCCGCACACGAACAGGCCGGGTACGTTGCTCATCAGCTCGTAGTCGACCCACAACCCGCCCATGGTGTAGTGGGTAGCTGGGTAGATGCGCATGGGCTGGGCGTATGGATTCTCGCCGGTGATGCGTTCGTACATGTCGAAGAGGTTGCCGTACTTCGCAGCGATGGTCTCTTGGCCGTCTCGGGCAATAGCGTCAGCGAAATCGAGGAACACGCCATTCTTGAGGGGTCCTACACCGTGGCCTTGGTCGACGACCGTCTTTGCATTTCGCGATGCGACGTCGCGAGGTACGAGGTTGCCGAACGCCGGATATTTGCGCTCGAGGTAGTAGTCGCGCTCGCTTTCGGGAATGTCGCTAGCAGACCGCTTGTCGTCGAAGCCTGACGGGCACCAGATGCGACCATCGTTACGCAACGACTCGGACATCAGTGTGAGCTTCGACTGAAACTCATCGCTTGCCGGAATACACGTCGGGTGAATCTGGGTGTAGCACGGGTTTGCGAACAGCGCGCCGCGACGGTGTGCGCGCCATGCGGCGGTCACGTTGCACATCATCGCGTTCGTCGACAGGTAGTACACGTTGCCGTAGCCGCCAGTCGCAAGCACAACGGCATGGGCTGAGTGCGAGCTGACTTCACCCGTGATGAGGTCGCGAACGACGACGCCACGGGCGGCGCCGTCATGCACGACGAGGTCGAGCATTTCGGTGCGGGTGTGCATGTCAACTGATCCAGCGCCGACCTGGCGCATGAGCGCCGAATAGGCGCCGAGTAGAAGCTGCTGGCCAGTTTGGCCACGGGCGTAGAAGGTGCGGCTGACTTGTGCGCCGCCGAAGCTTCGGTTGTCGAGCGTGCCGCCGTACTCACGGGCGAATGGCACCCCCTGGGCTGCGGCCTGGTCGATGATGTCGACGCTGACCTGAGCCAATCGGTAGACGTTGGCCTCGCGGCTGCGGAAGTCGCCGCCTTTGACCGTGTCATAGAACAACCGGTAGACCGAATCGCCGTCGTTTTGGTAGTTCTTGGCGGCGTTTATACCGCCTTGAGCGGCGATGCTGTGGGCCCGTCGCGGCGAGTCGTGATAGGTGAAGAGCTTGACTCGGTAACCGAGCTCGCCCATGGTCGCCGCGGCCGATGCGCCAGCGAGTCCGCTTCCGACAACGATCACTTCGAACTTGCGTTTGTTGGCTGGGTTGACCAGCTTCATGTCGAACTTGTGGTTG
>CALDYC010000067.1 GCA_937941245.1 uncultured Acidimicrobiales bacterium
GCCGACGGCCTCGCTGCCGGCAAGGGTGTGATCATTCCGAGCTCGCATCACGAAACTGAGCAAGCGCTTCGCGACCTGCTCGACAACGGAGCCCTCGGCGCTGCCGGCCAGACGGTCGTGGTCGAGGAACGTATCTCCGGCGAGGAGCTGTCTCTCATCGGGTTCAGTGACGGCACGACGGTTGCTGCTTTGCCGTTCGCCCAGGACCACAAGCGCGTCGGCGTCGCTGACACCGGGCCCAATACCGGTGGCATGGGTGCGTTTGCACCTGTTCCCGGTGTATCGGCCGAGCTCGGCAACGAACTTGTCGAGACATTCCTGCAACGTGCAGTCGATGGCATGGCGGCCGACGGCACCCCGTACATCGGCTGGCTCTACGCCGGCATCATGCTCACCGATCACGGCCCCAGGCTCATCGAATACAACTGTCGTCTCGGGGACCCCGAAGCCCAGGTCCTGCTGCCGTTACTCGACACAGACATCGTCGAGATCATGCAGGCATGTATCGACGGCACCCTGTCTGACGTTGAGTTCCGGCTCAGCACAGACACCGCCGCTACGGTCGTTCTCGCGGCCGACGGTTATCCGGGGCCAGCGACGACAGGCATTGCGTTGCCTGACATTGATCCCGGCGACGCAACCGTTCTGCACGCCGGGGTCAGCGTCGCCCCCGACGACTCACTCGTGTCGTCGGGTGGGCGCGTGCTCAGCGTTGTCGGAACCGGAGCGAACCTGGGCGCAGCCCTCGACCAGGCATACCTGGCAGTTGATCGCTACCTCGCAGCTGATGTTGGTCTATTCGCCCGCCCCGATATCGGTTGGCGACACCATGTTCGCCAAGCTCCGCAGGACAATGCCGCAGGCGCCTACGCGCAGGCCGGCGTGTCTCTCAGCGCGGGTGCGGCAACGACCGATCGGATTGCCGCGTCGGTCAAGAGTACCCACGATGCCCGAGTCGTTGCCGGACTCGGAAGCTTCGGGGGCGTCTTCGATGTTGCCGGGTTTGCGGACCTTGATCAGCCGTTGCTCGTGGCTACCACCGATGGCGTTGGCACCAAGACGGTGCTCGCCGAACAACTTGACCGGTGGGAAGGATGCGGCGCAGACATCGTGAATCACGGGATCAATGACGTCCTTGTGCAAGGCGCGGTCCCGCTGTTCTTTCTCGACACGGTCGCATCGGAGAAGCTCGACCCCGAAATTGTTGGTCGAGTGGTGGACGGCATGGCCGAAGCCTGTCGCGACAACAACTGCGTACTGCTCGGTGGCGAGACTGCTGAGATGCCAGGGGTGCTGACCCCGGGCTCGGTCGACATTGCGGGCACGCTCGTTGGCGTGGTCGAACGGCCCAAGCTTCTCCCTCGTGCCGGTATTGCTCCCGGGCACGTGTTGATTGGCATGGCGTCGTCGGGATTGCATACCAACGGGTACAGCTTGGCCCGCAAAGTCGTCGCCGACATGGACCTCAACGATCCGTTGCCCGGTGGCGATGGCGAATCGATTGGCGACGCGCTGCTGGCTGTGCACCGTAGCTATCTCGCTCCGCTGGCAAAGGTGCTCGAACTCGACGTAGTCGACGGTCTTGCTCACATCACCGGCGGCGGTCTCACCGACAACCTGCCTCGCATTCTTCCCGATGGCTGCGGGGCGTCGATCGACGTGCAGGCATGGCCATTGCCCCCGCTCTTTCGCATGCTGGTCGACCACGCAGACCTCGAGACAGCCGACGCCGTGAACATCTTGAACTGCGGTATCGGCATGGTCGTCGTTGTTTCACCCGACAATGTTGATGCAGTGCAAACCAATATTGACGAGCCGACGTGGATCATCGGCACGGTCACCGCTGCCGACGAGGTGTCCTACGTTGGCTCGCTAGCGGGTGAGCGAGCGTGACGATGGCGCCGCCGCGTGTCGTCGTGTTGGTGTCCGGCAGTGGAACCAATCTCCAGGCATTGCTCGACGCCGTGGCCGAGGGGCGCCTGTGCTGTGAGATCGCGGCAGTTGTTTCGAATCGCCCCGATGCCCGCGGGCTCGAACGGGCCAAGCGCGCTCAGGTAGCCGCACTCGTTGTCGAAACAGTCGACGGCGAGTCGCGAGTCGACTACGACACCAGGCTCGCGAGCGCTGTACGCGAATTCGAACCCGACCTGGTCGTGCTCGCTGGATTTATGCGCGTGCTGAGTTCACTCTTCCTGGACCATTTCGAGGTGATCAACCTGCACCCCGCACTGCCGGGCACCTTTGTTGGAACCCGATCCATCGAGCGGGCGTTCGACCAGTGGCAGGCCGGCGAGATCGAGCGCTCTGGGGTGATGGTGCACTGGGTTCCCGACGAAGGCGTCGACAACGGCCCGGTCATCGCGAGCGCCGAGGTGCGGTTCGTCGACGGCGACACCCTGGCCGCCTTCGAAGCACGCATGCACGAAGCCGAACACGAGCTGATCGTGTCGGCTGTCCACCACGTGCTGGCAGAACGAACTTCGACCACCACACGGTCCGACCCCCGCGAACCTCAACGAGAGGCGTTTGTATGAACGAAGAACTGTTCGACCATTTCGAGGCACTCACCTTCGACGACCTGCTGGTCGTTCCTGGATGGAGCGAGGTGCTTCCGACTGAGGTTGACACCACCGCTCACCTTGGCCCGGTCACCCTCAAAGTGCCGTTGATGTCCGCAGCGATGGACACGGTTACCGAAGCGCCGCTCGCAGTCTCACTGGCTCGCGAGGGCGGCGTTGGTGTGCTGCATCGCAATCTCAGCGTCGAAGACCAGGCCGAACACGTTGACCGGGTCAAGCGCGCCCAGTCTGGCATGATCGACGCTCCGGTCAGTTTGCACCCAGCAGCCACACTTGCCGATGCCGAGGCAGTGATGGCCCGACACAAGATCAGTGGTGTGCCGATCTGTGACCCAGACGGCCGACTCGTGGGCATCTTGACCAACCGAGATGTGAGATTCTGCGGCGAAGACGAAGATCATCGCCTGGTTTCAGAGTTCATGACCCGGGACTCGTTGGTAACAGCCCCGGTCGGCACCAGTCTCGAGGTTGCGACCGAAATCCTGCACAAACATCGCATCGAAAAGCTGCCGCTTGTCGACGACGACGGCAGGTTGCGCGGCTTGATCACCGTCAAAGACATCGTCAAGCGAATCGAAAAGCCCCAGGCCACGCTCGACGAGCGGGGGCGGTTGTGCGTCGGCGCCGCTGTCGGGGTAACCGATGTCGCTGATCGGGCCGCGGCGCTCGTTGAGGCCGAAGTCGACTTTCTTGTGATTGACACCGCACACGGCCACACGCGGGGCGTTCTTGAAGCAATCGCTCAGATCCGAGCGCAGGTTCCTGACGCCGTCATCGTCGGCGGCAATGTGGTCACGCGCGAAGGCGTCGATGCACTCGTCGGTGCTGGCGCAAACATGGTCAAGGTCGGCGTAGGTGCCGGATCGATCTGCACGACCCGTGTCGTCGCTGGAGCGGGCATGCCGCAGATGTCGGCAATCTACGAGTGTGCGCGTGCCGCTAGCGAACATCGCACAGCAGACGGCGGGCATGTGCCGATCATCGCTGACGGGGGAGTGGTTGCTTCTGGCGACATCGTCAAGGCCTTCGTGGCCGGAGCCGATGCTGTGATGGTCGGCAATGCCCTCGCAGGCGTCGATGAGGCTCCTGGCGATCTGGACCTGGTCGATGGCGCAATGTGGAAGACCTATCGGGGAATGGGCTCCGCCGGAGCTATGCGGGGCCGAGCGGCTGATCGCTATGGCACGGCTCAGACCGAAGCAACGGGTGCAAAACATGTGGCCGAAGGGGTCGAAGCTCGTGTTCGGTATGCAGGGCCGCTCGCAGAAATGGTCTCGCAACTTGCGGGCGGGCTTCGGTCCGGCATGGGCTACGCCGGCGCAGCGACCCTCGAGGACCTACGCGAACGCACCCGGTTGGTGCGAATCACCGGCGCTGGCCTGCGTGAGAGCCACCCGCATGACGTCGACATTTTGCGGGACTGAGCCGAATGCTGAACTCCGACAGAGTCGTTTGGCCGCCCGCGTGCGGCCTTCGCAGACAATACAGCTACCCTGCGTGACGCAACGGACTGCTCGATTTGAGCACCATGTCCGTAGGGCAGTGGCTCAATTGGTAGAGCACCGGTCTCCAAAACCGGCGGTTGTGGGTTCGAGTCCCGCCTGCCCTGCAACCCGGTCGGCAAGAAAGTACGCAGGACAATGTCCGATACATCAGGTCTGAATCGACAAACCCGCCGCTTCGCGCAGAAGCAGGGACTTCTGGATGGCGACGGTGAGCCCGTTCGTCAGCAGCGTGATCAGCGCGCTCAACGCGAGCCGCGAACGCCTCCAGGTCAATTCATCAAAGAGGTTCGTAAGGAACTCAAGCTGGTCTCATGGCCGAGCCGTGACGAAGTGATCAACTACTCGTTGGTCGTCTTCACGCTGCTGGTCGTCTTCACTGGCATGGTGGCGCTCCTCGACTTCGGCTTGGGCCAAGCCATCGTCAAGCTGTTCGAACGATGAGCGATCTCGACGAGACCGCAACTGAGGTCGGCGATGTGGTTCCGTCAGGCGAGAGCGCGGCTCCGGTGACGGTCGATGCAACCGATCCAGTCGAACCTGCACCTGCTGCCTCGCTTGCTGACGCGACTGCATCGGTCGATGCTGCCGACGGCGACGTCGAGGTCATTGACGAAGACGCGCTGATCTACGAGAAGCTCGACGACGACGAAGACGAACACGAGGGTGAACCGGCGCCAAAGCCGGTCAGCCCATATGACCGCCCCGGTCGCTGGTATGTGGTTCACACCCAATCCGGCTACGAGAAGAAGGTCAAGCAAAACCTCGAAGCTCGTACTGCGAGCATGAATATGGATGGCCGCATCCACGAAGTCGTTATCCCAATGGAAGACGTCGTCGAGTTCCGTCAGGGCAAAAAAGTTGTTGTCCAAAAGAAGATGTTCCCCGGCTACCTGCTTGTACGTTGCCGTCTCGATGACGACTCGTGGTTCGTGATCCGCAACACGCCTGGTGTCACCGGTTTCGTGGGTCAAGGCTCCAAGCCATCCCGGCTGCCTCGACGCGAGGTCGAAGCCTTTCTTCAGACCAAAACCGACGACGATCTCGCTGCATCTGGCCAGAAAAAGCCAGGCGGTCGCGTACGCAAGCTCTACGAGATGGGCGAAACAGTCCGTGTCAAAGAAGGACCGTTCGCTGACTTCTCTGGAGAAGTCATTGAAATCAACGAAGACCAGTTGCGAGTCAAGGTTCTTGTCAACATCTTCGGTCGAGAGACACCCGTCGAACTCGAATTCGCGCAAGTCGCAAAGCTGTAGAGGTTGTCCGTCGGCTTTGTCGGCGGCACACTTCCGCGGTTGTGTTGGCCTGTTCCATCACCTGATCGCCTTGACCCGCAAGGGTCACAACGACCACTTGGTCACCTAGAGAGAAATCGTCATGGCAAAGAAGCAAGTAGCTGCTGTCGTTAAAATCCAGATCCCTGCTGGCGAAGCTTCGCCAGCACCTCCAGTGGGTACCGCTCTTGGTCCCCACGGTGTGCAGATCATGGACTTCTGCAAGGCATACAACGCACGTACCGAAGGCCAACGCGGTCAGGTCATCCCGGTCGAAATTTCGATCTTCGAAGACCGAAGCTTCACCTTCATCACCAAAACGCCACCGACCGCGTTCTTGCTCCGCAAGGCTGCCGGTGTTGACAAGGCGTCCCAAGAGCCCGGCCGCATCGAAGCCGGCAGCGTGACCGACGCACAGGTTGCCGAGATCGCCGAGATCAAGATGCCGGACCTCAACACGGCCGATCTCGAACAGGCCAAGCTGCAGGTAGCGGGAACCGCTCGCAGCATGGGTCTTCGCGTCGTGTGATTCTCTGGCTGCAGGACTTCTGCAGCCAAGATGAACGCCACCGGGACGACCTCGCCCGGGGAACAACGTTTGTCGCCCACCACCAACAGTGGTGATCCACATCGAGGGAGCTGAAAGGAAGCGACATGCCAAGAGGTAAGCGATACGACGACGCAACCAAGCGGTACGACCGTGACGGTTTGCACACCATCGACGAAGCAGTGGAGCTGGCCAAGAGCCTGTCCGGTGCGAAATTCGACGAGACGATCGAGCTCGTCATGCGGCTAGGTATCGATCCACGTAAGACCGAAGAAGCCATTCGTGGCACGGTGGCGTTGCCCGCTGGCACCGGCCGTGTCGTCCGCATCGCCGTCTTCGCCCAGGGCGAAGCTGCCATCGCGGCACGCGATGCCGGAGCGGACATTGTTGGAGCTGACGATCTAGCCGCCGAGATCGAAGGCGGCATGCTCGACTTCGATGTCGTGATCGCCAGCCCTGACATGATGCCAACGGTCGGAAAGCTCGGCCGTTCCCTCGGCCCACGCGGTCTCATGCCTAACCCGAAGACCGGAACGGTTACACCCGACGTTGCCAAGGCTGTTGGCGAGTTCAAGGGCGGTCGGGTCGAATATCGCGCAGATCGCAACGCGAACGTTGCAGTCCCCATCGGCAAAGTCAGCTTCTCAAGCGAAGATCTGCTCAGCAACTTCCGCGCGGTGGTCGATGAACTGGTCCGCGTGAAGCCCGCTTCTGCCAAGGGCCGCTACATCAAGCGCATCGGCGTAGCAACCACCATGGGTCCCGGCATCAAGGTCGACCCCGCAGTCGCTACGAACTAGTCACTGTTTTTTGGGAGGTTGGGTATCGGTGGTGCACCGATACCCTGCGTTCTTACAACTGCATCGTCACCACAGACATCCGGTGTTCTTCGGAACAGAAGTGAGTTGCTCGCAACTCCGCCCGACGAGGAGACAACAAGCTCTTTGAGCGTGTTGCGCACGTCGCCGGTCTGTGGACCTCATGATGTGCAGCACACGCTCATCATTCGTTTTCGACCCTGAAAGGCGCCCAATGGATCCGAATCCAGCCAAAGTCGCCAAAGTCGCAGAAATCGCCGAGAAGCTCGAAGCAGCGGGAACGGTCGTAGTTACCGAATACCGCGGCCTTGACGTTCCAGCACAGGCCAAGCTGCGTCAGACCGTTCGCGATGCAGGCGGCGAGTTCAAGATCTACAAGAACACGCTGACCAAGATCGCTGCCGAGCGAGCAGGCGTCGACCTCGACGAGCACCTCACCGGGCCTACAGCGCTCGCGTTCGCCTACGGAACCGACGATTCGCCGGCCGATCCGGTGTCGCTCTCAAAGGCGCTCTCGGACTTCTCGAAGGAGAATGAGGCATTGATCGTCAAGGGCGGTGTCATGGACGGCGCTGCGATCGGCGCCGACGATGTCGCCGCATTGTCGAAGATCCCGCCTCGCGAAGACATGCTTGCCATGTTCGCCGGCCTACTCCAGGCCCCAATGTCGAAGTTTGCTGGCCTGCTCCAGGCTATGCCTCGCGACTTCGCAGGTCTGGTCAAGGCACTTATCGACAAGGGCGGTGCCGCACCCGATGCCGCCGCCGACGCAGCACCTGCTGCAGAAGAGCCAGCCGCAGAAGAACCAGCGGCTAGCGACGAGACCGAAGCGTCAGCTGACGCACCGGAAGCTGCTGCCGATACGGCCGCAGCCGAAACGACCGACGATGCAGTCGAGACTGCATCTGACGATTCCGACGACAAGGAGGACTGAACATGTCCAAGGTTGAAGATGTCCTGACCACGATCGAGGGCATGACTGTTCTCGAGCTGAGCGAACTGCTCACGGCATTCGAAGAGAAGTTCGATGTCACCGCAGCAGCTCCAGTTGCAGCCGCAGCAGCTCCTGCTGGTGGCGGCGCCGCAGTTGAAGAGAAGGATGAGTTTGACGTGGTGATCGTGGCTGAAGGTGCCAAGAAGATCGCCGTGATCAAGGAAGTCCGCAGCATCACCGGTCTTGGCCTCAAAGAGGCCAAAGAACTGGTCGAATCACTGCCTAAGCCTGTGCTCGAGGGCGCAAGCAAGGACGATGCTGAAAAGGCCAAGGCCGCGCTTGAAGAAGCCGGCGCTCAGGTCGAACTTAAGTGATCACGCGGCGCCCTTGTGGCGCCGCACCCGTATATCTGCACCGATCGGGAGTCACAGCTTCGGCTGTGGCTCCCGTGAAGGTCACCCCGGCCATCGCCTGCCGCAGAGCGCAGGCGCCGCCAATCCGCTTCGGCTGGAACACGACCAGCTAACCCGATTATGATTTGGAGCACCATGAGGCCCGACATTCACCCCGAGTATCGCGACGTTGTCTTTCTGGACACCCAGAACGGCACGAGCTTCATCACCCGCTCCACGATCACGACTGAAGAGACCACTGACGTAGACGGCGTCGAGTATCCCCTCGCTAAGGTCGAGATCTCGGCAGCGAGCCACCCCTTCTACACCGGCACGATGGCGATCATCGATACCGCTGGTCGCGTCGAGCGCTTCGAAAAGCGTTACGGCCGCCGCAAAAAGAAGGCTGGCGGAGCCGAAGAGGCAACCGAGTAACCCACTGGCTCTTTCATCTGAGCAGCGAAGCGCACTATGGGCCGCCAAGGTCGGTGCGCTTGCGCGTGATGCACTCGGGCATCTCGAGGGGGACATTTCCCCGACTTCTTGGGGTGCGGTGCACCGCGGCGATTCAGGGGTTGTCGCTCTCATCGAATTGGACCCGATCCGTTCCTATGGTCTGGTTCTCGCTGCTTGTGCGGCGGGACCGAGCAGCGGCGGAACCCCGGCCGCTCCGATCACCATTCTTGTGAACGAACGTGCCAGCGATCTGGCGCGTCTCGCGCAGGATCTGGGCCCTGCAGTCCACATCGCCGAGATTGACGGGTCGACGGTCACCCCTGCGGTCGCGGCCGCTCCAATCGACGTTCCCACAACCGAGTTGCAGACAGAGTTTCGCGAGCTCTTCGATCACGCAGGGCTGCACACGGTCGACGAGTTCGCCGCAATCACCGCCGAGTTTCGCGGCCTAGAGGTGGCGCGAGTAACCGGAGTCAACGACACCCAGCGCGTCGACGTCGGAATCGGCGCCTATGACCAGGGCGCATTCGCGATGATGAACCCCGAGTTCAACGCGAAAGAGTCGCTCGCGTACGTCGTTCGCCAGGCTGGCGAGCACCGGGTCCGGGGTGCCGAACCGCACCCGATGAACCGCTTGGTCCGAGAGCGTTGGCTGCGTGCCGAAGCACTCGTTGACCCGACGCTCGTCGGTTGCGTCTCGATCGAAGCGGTCGCCCCTGCTCGCCCGCGGGGCGGGCTCCATGAGATGGCCCCATCATTTGCCATTGGTCACTCAGTCGGTGGGGCCACCACTCTGCTGGCCTTTTCGGTCGGGATCGATCTGGCTCTCGTTCCCGATGCGGTTGAAGTCGCGAGCCGTTTTGCGATCGAGTCGGTTGCATTCGTCGTTCCCGAACAGGATCAGCATCGTGTCACCCTCGATGCGGCCGGACAGATGCGCTGGCCGGCAACCTTCCTGATTCCCGATCTTCCGTGGGCAGCTCCCGCAGGCTCGACGCCGGCGCCAAGTAGGTTGCGGCGGTGAGCGAACTCCACGACGAACTGATCCGAGAGTTTCACGACGTCGAAAGCCAACTCGCTGATCCCGAACTGGTCAAGGATCGTTCGCTCTACGCCAACGTGACCCGGCGTTACAAGGAACTCGGCGAGATCGTTGCATGCATCGGCGAACTGCGGGGCGCGCTGGACGACGTCGAAGCGGCGCGCGAGATGCACGGCGAGAGTTCGGGTGACGAGCGGGCCATGCTGGTCGATGAGATTTCCGACGCCGAAGATCGAGCTGCATCGGCCGGTGAACGACTTGATCAGCTGCTCATCCCCAAAGATCCGAACGATGGTCGCAATGTGATTGTCGAAATCCGTGGTGCCGAAGGGGGAGAAGAAGCCAATCTGTTTGCGCGTGATCTCTTTGAGATGTACCGAAGCTACGCATCGAATACCAAGTGGACGTTCAAGACGCTCGAAGCAAACGAGAGCGACATGGGCGGCTTCGCGACTGTCATCTTCATGCTTGCCGGTGAGGGTGCCTGGTCGCATATGAAGTTCGAAGGCGGACCCCATCGCGTGCAGCGCGTGCCAGTGACCGAGTCACAAGGCCGTGTCCATACATCGTCGGCGACCGTCACCGTCCTGCCCGAAGCCGATGAAGTCGACGTGCAAATAGCCGACAACGATTTGCAGGTCGATGTCTTCCGCGCGTCGGGCCCCGGCGGGCAGTCGGTCAACACCACGGACTCTGCAGTTCGCATTACCCACAAACCGACGGGCATTGTGGTGTCCATGCAGGACGAGAAAAGTCAGCTGCAGAACAAGGCCAAGGCGATGACGGTCTTGCGGTCGCGACTCTTGCAGGCGGAACAAGAACGAGCGTCCGCCGAAGCCAGTGACCTACGCAAGGGCCAGATCGGTGGCGGTGGACGTAGCGAAAAGATCCGCACCTACAACTACAAAGAGAATCGGGTCACCGACCACCGCATTGGTCTGACGCTCTACAAGCTGGACAAGATTTTGGCCGGTGCGGTTGATGAGATCATCGACCCACTTCTGCAGCACGAGCGAGCCGAACAACTCGGCGGCGATGACTGACCCTGCCGCTGCCCCACCAGAGCCGTCGGAAGACAACGCCGATGAGGGCATTGCGTGGAGGGCGTTCTTTGATGAAGCTCGCGATCGGCTCACCGCCGCTGGATGCGAGTTCGCAGAGATCGACGCACGACGCATCGTGGAAGAAGCTGCCGGTATCGAACCGCATGAGTTCGCTGCGACCCTCGAAGTCCCAGCCCTCAAGAGGGGTGTGGCTCACTTTGACGCCATGCTCGTGCGCCGTCTGGGTGGGGAACCGCTGCAGTACGTGCTCGGTCGATGGGCCTTTCGTTCGCTTGACCTCGCTGTCGACGCTCGGGTGCTGATCCCACGCCCCGAGACTGAAATCGTTGCCGGCCTTGTGCTCGATGAGCTGCGTCGCCTCGACGATCAGGTGGGTGGACGACAACTTCTCGCTGCCGACCTCGGAACCGGAAGCGGATGCATTGGGTTGTCGCTCGTCGCCGAGTTTGTGAACGTGCACGTGATTTGTACCGACCAATCTGACGGTGCGCTCTCAATGGCGAGGGCGAATGCCGTCGGGCTGGGACGGCCGGCGTCGCGTGTCGAGATGCGCGCCGGAAGCTGGTTCGACGCGCTCGACCTTGATCAGCGAGCCATGTTTGACGTGATCGTGTCGAATCCGCCGTACATCGGCATTGGCGAGGTGCTTCCGGCAGTTGTGGCCGATTGGGAACCAGTGTCGGCGCTTCGTTCGGGCGACACCGGCTTCGATGCTGCCGCTGAAATTATCAACGGAGCGCCGTCGTGGCTCCGTCCACATGGCGTGCTGGTGCTTGAACTCGGCGAGACCCAGCTTGACCGAGCTCGGCAGGCCGCGTTGGCAGCCGGATTTGTCGATGTTGAAGTGCACCAGGATTTCGCTGACCGAGACCGGGCGCTCGTAGCCCGGCTCAGCCCAAGCTGAACCATGGATGTTGTTGGCCCTGACGACGCAGGGATACAAGCCGCCGCATCGGCACTGCGCAAAGGCAAGCCGGTCGTGATCCCGACCGACACGGTCTACGGGCTTGCGGCCTTGGCGAGCGACGCAGCGGCTGTCGATCGACTGTTTGAACTCAAACAACGTCCAGCTGACCGGTCAATCGCGGTGCTGGTGGCTCATCGAAAGCAGGCCGAGACGATCGCGGTCTTCGCTGCCGCTGAGCGCCGAATCGTCGAGCAGCTTTGGCCGGGCGCGCTGACGCTCGTTGTGCGCCGCCGCGACGATGCGCCGTCCCACATTGGTCGCGTCGATGGGACGGTCGGTGTACGTAGCCCTGGTCTCGCGGTCGTGCGTGCCCTTGCCGAGCAGGTCGGGCCGCTGGCGACGACAAGCGCCAACCGAAGCGGTTGTGAGACTCCGGCCGAAGCCGTCGCTGCCGCCGCTGATCTGGCCGGACCAGTCGCGGTGGTCATCGATGCCGGGCGGTGTGTGGGCACCCCATCGACCGTTGCGAGGGTTGACGATCATGGCATCATTGCCGTTCTTCGTGAGGGCAGTGTTGAACATGGGGCAATCAGCGCTGCCGCGATGGGTGGAATCTCCTCGACATGGGACTGAATCCGGCTAAATCTCAGTGCGAGAGTGGCGGCGCGAGGGACTTTGTGTATATATTCACGAAGTCGCAGGCGAGCGTGGTAGGGCTCTCGCAGCTCCACTCGAGTGGTGCCTGGACTGACTGTCGTAACCAGCCGTACGAGGATCCCGTGCCAGCGCCTTCTGAGCGAGACATGAACCGCGAGATCGTGAGTTCTGAGATGGTTGGCGCCCTGCACAGCAGCACCGGTGCCTACGAACTCGTCATTGGCGCACTCGCCGCCGCACTCGTGGGCTGGGCTGTCGACACGGTTGTCGGAACAACCCCGTTGTTTGTCCTTCTCTTCGCTGTCATCGGATTCGTCGGTGCCAGTTACAGCATCTGGTTGAACTATCGCACTGATATGGCCGAAGCCGCCGCCGACCGCGCCGTCCGCGCCAAGGGCGCGCGATGACGGTCGACGTCAACCGCGAAAACCCGCTACTCAGCCGGTTCGAAGGCCGCTCGCCTGCCATGCAGGTCGGTATCGATATCGTTAAGCGGGGCGCAATCATCGCCCCGGTCGCCATCCTCGTCGGCACACTTATCTGGGGTACCGATGGTGGTGCCTCGGTGGCACTCGGTCTTGGCTTGATCCTGGTCAACATGTGGTTGTCGGCGTGGATCATTGATGTGACCGCACGCATCTCGTTTGCCGCACTCGCTGGCGGTGCAATGTTTGGCTTCTTGATTCGGCTCAGCATTATCAGCGCCGTTGTCATCTCGGTACGCAACGTCTCATGGGTTGACCTTGTCGCCCTGGGTATCACGATCATCGTGACCCACCTCGGACTGCTCTTCTGGGAGCTCCGCTATATCTCTGCGAGCCTCGCGTATCCCGGCCTCAAGCCGGGGGCAGGCCTTGCATCAAATGATCACTCCACCTCTCCGAAGGAGTCAGTCTCATCGTGATTCATGCACTCATTGCATTCGCCGAAGAAGACGGCGGCTCAGCCGTTCCCTTTCCGCCACCTGAGAACCTGGTCGAGTGGCCAGCAATCTTTGGCGATGGCACCACGTTCGAGTTCAACAAGATCGCCTTGATCGCGGTACTTGCGTTTGCGATCCCGACGCTCATTTTCTTGTTTGCCCGCGGCGGCTCGGCGGACAAGCCATCGAAGATCCGAGTGTTTGCCGAAGGCATCGTCTCGTTCGTCGAAGAGCAGATCGCCAAGCCCGGCATCGGCCACGGCTACGAGCCGTATGTGCCACTGCTTACAACGTTCTTCTTGTTCATCGCTGTCGGCAATATCTTCGAAGTCATCCCGTTCTTCCAGATGCCGCTAAATGCCCGCATGGCCGCACCGCTCATTCTTGCCCTGACCGCATGGGCAATGTTCATCGCCGTCGGCGTCAAGCACAATGGCATGTCCTACTTCAAAGACATCATCTGGCCACCTAGCGTTGAAAACCCATTCATGCGCGGTTTCGTTGGTTTCATCGAAGTGTTCTCAGTCTTCATTGCCCGCCCACTCAGCCATGCGGTCCGACTGTTCGCCAACATGCTTGCCGGCCACATCCTGCTTGTGACGTTCGGCGTGCTCACCATTGGTACCTTCGCTGCCATCGGCCTCAGCCTGAGCGGCGCGATCAGCGCATTCGCTTGGATTGGCTCATTGGCTGGTCTGATTGCCTTCACCGGCTTCGAAGTCGGTGTCAGCTTCATTCAAGGTTTCGTATTCGCAATTCTGGCCGCCGTGTACATCGGCAGTTCGCTGCACCCAGCGCACTGATCCGAAAACACCGTCCAACCAACCCCTCTCACCCGAGAAAAATCCAAGGAGACATCCCACAATGAGCACCCTTGCAACTGCCCTCGCTCAAATCGAGGCAGCAGATCTCAAGAACATCGAAGCCGCCGGCAGCGCCGGTTTCGCCTACGGCCTGGCCGCCATCGGCCCTGGTATTGGCATTGGCTACCTTGTCGGACAAGCCGTGCAGGCAATGGCTCGTCAGCCAGAGTCCGCTGGCCAGGTCCAGACCACCATGTTCCTCGGCATTGCCTTTACTGAGGCACTCGCCCTCATCGGCTTCGTCGTTTTCATCCTGCTCAAGTTCGTCTGATCCGTCCTCCGGGACACCGGACAACACGATGCATCGAGGAGGTGTTTTGTGACGTTACCCATCGAGCCCCTCGTCGGGCTGATGCTGTTCGCTGAAGAAGCGGCCGAAGACGAAGGCACATTCAACCCAATCCTGCCGACGCTGCCAGAGATGATCTGGTCAGGTTTGGCGTTCTTTGGACTTTGGGCACTGATGAAGTTTGTGCTTCTGCCGCCGATCATGGAAGGGCGCGACCAACGTCGAGCCAAGGTCGCAGCCGGACTGGACTCCGTCTCCGGTTCCCAGTCTGAGCTTGCACAGATTCGTGCGGCCCACGATGAACGTCTGAACACCGCTCGAGCCGAAGCAGCTCGTATCACCGACGCAGCGCGTGCCGAGGCCGAGGCGCAGCGAGCCCAAGCGGTCGCGGCGGTCGACGAGCAGATCGCCAAGCTCCGCAACGGCACCCAGGCCGAGATCGACACCGCACGTGCGGGCGCTCTTGCCGGCGCCCGCGGCCCGGTGTCCGCCCTCGCAGTTGGCGCCGCAAGCAAAGTCATTGGTTGTGACCTCGACGTATCGTCGAACCAGTCCGTTATCGATGCATTTCTGAATTCGGCCGGAGGCACAGCATGATTGCAACCGTGAGTGTGATCGCAGCCGAGGGCCCTAACGGGCGGTTCTTCCCCGGTGACATCTACGAATTCTGGTGGGGTCTGCTCGCATTCCTCGTCGTCTTCGGTCTGCTGGCATGGAAGGTTCTCCCCCTTGCCAAGGAAGCCCTGAACAAGGGTCAGGCTGATGCTGTCGCCGAAGGTGCGGCAGCAGAAAAGGCACAGGCCGACGCAGCCGCCAAGGTCGCAGCGCTCAAAGCCGAGCTCGGCGACGCCGATGCCGTCGCCGCGCAGATCGTCGCCGATGCCGAAACGAACGCGCAACAGCTTCGGATCGATTCGGCAAACCGCACTCAGCAACTGGTGAACGACATGTGGGCCAAAGCCCAGTCCGACTCTGAGTCGATGAAGGTTCAGGCCCAGTCAGACGTGCAAGCCGAAGTTGCCGCACAGGCCGTTGGCGCCGCCGAACAGGTGGTCCGTTCAAGCCTGGACAGTGCTCGTCACGGCGACCTGATCGACGATTACATCTCCAAACTGGGAGCATCATCATGAGCGATCGCGTTCAAGGCTACGCCGACGCCATGTTGGCTGTCGCTCACGCCGAAGGCGATATCGACGCCATTAGCAACGAATTGTTTGCCGTTGGACGCGCTGTCGATACCAACGACGAGCTTCGGTCCACGCTCAGCGATGCACGCATTCCCGCAGAGCGCCGCATGCAGATCATGGATGACCTGCTTGACGGTCGCACCCGACCGGCCACGAAGGGCCTGGTGTCAATGGTCGTTGGCGCCGGTCGCGGGGCCGACCTCGGCAAAATCGCTACCGCACTCGCTGACAAGGCTGCCACGTCGCAGTCCAAGCAGGTTGCGACGGTCCGATCGGCCGTTGCTCTCTCAGATGATCAGCGCACCCGCCTTGCGTCGGCGCTCGCCGCCAAGCTCGGCACTGAAGTTGACCTCAAGGTCATTCACGATGAGTCCGTTGTCGGTGGTCTGATTACCACCGTCGGCGACACCGTTATCGATGGAAGCGTGCGTACCCGGCTTAGCCGGTTGCGTGAGTCGCTCTAGCCCCAGGAGACGACATGTCTGAAATGACGATCGACACCAGCGCAATCACCGCTGCGATCAGCAACAACCTTGATGGCTTCGAGCCATCACTCGAAGCAAGCCAAGTCGGCCACATCATTGAGGTCGGCGACGGTATTGCGAGAGTTTCGGGACTACCCGCCGCGGCTGTCAACGAAATGCTCGAGTTCGAGAACGGCAGTATTGGCCTGGCGCTGAACCTCGATGAGGGCAGCATCGGCGCTGTGGTGCTCGGCGAAGTCGACGAGATCCAAGAAGGCCAGACCGTCCGCTCAACTGGCGACATTTTGTCGATGCCAGTTGGCGACGCGCTGCTCGGTCGCGTGGTCAATGCACTTGGAACACCGATTGACGGTAAAGGTCCACTTGTTGGAGCCAAGACCCGTCAGATGGAAGTGCAGGCTCCGGGCATCATGGGCCGCAAGCCGGTGCACGAGCCAATGCAGACTGGCATCAAAGCCATCGACTCACTTATCCCCGTCGGCCGCGGCCAGCGAGAGCTGATCATCGGCGACCGCAAGACCGGCAAGACGACGATCGCGCTCGACACGATCATCAACCAGCGCGGCCTCGGCGTGAAGTGCATTTACGTCGCGATTGGCCAAAAGGCCTCGACTGTCGCCCAGGCTGTAGCGACGCTCGAAGAAATCGGCGCCATGGAATACACCGTCGTGGTGGTTGCTCCAGCATCGGATCCTGCACCCTTCAAATACCTTGCTCCGTACGCAGGCTCGGCCATCGGGCAGCAGTGGATGGACGACGGCGATCACGCCCTCGTCGTCTACGACGACCTGTCCAAGCAGGCCGAGGCGTACCGCCAGATGTCGCTTCTGCTGCGTCGCCCGCCAGGTCGCGAGGCCTATCCCGGCGACGTCTTCTACCTGCATAGCCGTCTGCTCGAACGTGCGGCCAAGCTCAGCGACGAGCTGGGCGCCGGATCACTAACCGCCTTGCCGATCATCGAGACCAAAGCTGGCGACGTGTCGGCCTTTATCCCGACCAACGTGATTTCGATCACCGATGGCCAGATCTTCCTGCAGGACGACATGTTCAAGTCGGGTATCCGCCCGGCGGTCGACGTTGGCGTGTCGGTGTCCCGTGTGGGTTCGGCTGCGCAGATCAAGGCAATGAAAACTGCCGTGGGCACGCTCAAGTCAGATCTGCAGCAGTTCCGTGAACTCGAAGCATTTGCTTCGTTTGGTTCGGACCTCGACGCGGTGTCACAAGCACAACTTGATCGCGGCTATCGGCTCACCGAACTGCTCAAGCAGGGCATCAACTCGCCCATGCCGGTGCAGGAACAGGTCGTATCGATCTTCGCTGGCACTCGAGGACACCTTGACGCCGTTGATGTGTCTGAAGTCGGCCGGTTTGAGACCGAGCTTCTCGAACATGTCCGCAGCCGTCACTCCAGCATGCTCGACGACATCGTTTCGACGGGCAACGTCGACGTTGATGCGCTCGAAAGTATCGTCGCCGGGTTCGCTGGTCAGTTCGAGTCGGCCATCGTGTCGACCGGCATCGACACCCCCGAGGCCGCAGCACAGGCCGCAGCAACGACTGCCATGGTCGACAGCGATGTCACACTCCCCGAGACCGACATCGCTCGTCCGCAGGAGGGCTGAGCCATTCCTGGAGCAGCGGAACGCATTCTCAAGCGCCGAATCGCGAGCGTTCAAAGCACGAAGAAGATCACTCGTGCCATGGAACTCATCGCAGCGACCCGAGTAGCCAAAGCGCAAACTCGGGCCAACGAGGCGCGTCCCTATGCCGCTCGCATCACTGGCGTGATCGAGGATCTCGCAAAGGGCGGCGCAAGCGCCAGCCATGCGCTTCTCGAAGCACCCGAGGACATCCGCAAGATCGCGTACGTCGTCATTGCTGGTGACCGTGGGCTTGCCGGCCCCTACAACTCGACCGTCATTCGTGCTGCCGAGCGCGAGATCATGGACAACCAAGCCAATGGGGTCGACTACTCGTTGATCCTCATTGGCAAGAAGGCACGTGACTATTTCACGTTCCGTAACTATCGGGTCGACGCCTACTACGAAGGCATCACCGACACACCGAACTATGAATCGGCACGAGAAGTCGCCGAGCATGTCGCTGAGCAGTTCATCGATGGCGATATCGACCAGGTCGTCCTGGT
Source organism: uncultured Acidimicrobiales bacterium (assembly GCA_937941245.1). GTDB lineage: Bacteria > Actinomycetota > Acidimicrobiia > Acidimicrobiales > UBA10347 > UBA10347. Next base: position 18,065 of record CALDYC010000067.1, read on the forward strand.
GTTTACCGAGTTCGTCAGCATCGGTACGCAGAAGCTCGCCGTTCGTCAGTTTCTCCCGCTCGAGTCAGTAGCGACGATTGCTGATTCTGGCGGAGGCTCGGGTGCGACCGCTGAGTTCGAGTTCGAACCGTCGGCCGACGGCGTACTTGAATCTCTGCTTCCTCGTTATGTCGAGAGCCGGTTGTTTAGTGCGCTTCTCGATTCATCAGCTTCGGAACATGCAAACCGGCAGCGGGCCATGAAGGCCGCGACCGACAATGCCGAAGAACTCATCACCAAGCTTGGACGTCAGCTCAGCAGCGCGCGCCAGGCAGCAATTACTACCGAGATCATGGAGATCGTCGGCGGCGCCGAAGCACTTGGCGGCGACGATGACGTGTCCTCGATCCCGTTGTCAGAACTTGTCCAGTCGAACTACCAAAGCATTTAGGACCCCACATGACTGTCACTGATGCACCAGCCGTCCTGAAGAGCGGAAAGATCATCTCGATCGCCGGACCGGTGATCGACGCAGAGTTCCCGCCGGGCGCTCTGCCGCAGATCAACACCGCCCTCGAGTTCGACGTCGTCATCGACGGCGAAACGACCGTGATCCGCGCCGAAGTTGCCCAGCAGCTCGGCGATAGCCGGGTGCGAGCAATCGCACTCAAGCCGACCGACGGCCTGCAGCGCGGTGCCGAAGTCCGCAATACGGGCTCGGGTATCACCGTGCCGGTCGGCGATGTCACGCTCGGGCACATTTGGAACGTGATCGGCGAGCCGCTCGATGTTCCGATCGAAGAGGTAAACATCGGCGAGCGTTGGGAGATCCATCGCCCCGCACCGTCGTTCGATTCGCTTGAGCCATCATCTCAGATGTTCGAGACCGGCGTGAAGGTCATTGACCTGCTCACGCCATATAAGCAGGGCGGCAAGATCGGCCTGTTTGGTGGCGCTGGCGTGGGCAAGACCGTGCTCATCCAGGAAATGATCACCCGAGTGGCCTCGAACCACGGTGGTGTGTCGGTGTTTGCCGGTGTGGGTGAGCGGACCCGTGAGGGAACCGACCTCTTCATCGAAATGGGTGAGACCAAAATGGGAGCTGGCGAAGACGCGGCAACCGTGCTCTCCAAGGCCGCGTTGGTGTTCGGCCAGATGGACGAACCGCCTGGCGTGCGTCTGCGTGTCGCTCTTGCTGGCGTGACCATGGCCGAGTACTTCCGAGATGTTCAGAATCAGGATGTGTTGTTGTTCATCGACAACATCTTCCGATTCGTGCAGGCAGGCTCTGAGGTGTCAACCCTTTTGGGCCGCATGCCATCAGCGGTGGGCTATCAGCCAACCCTCGCCGATGAGATGGGTCAGCTACAGGAACGAATTACCTCGACTCGTGGTAAGTCGATTACGTCGCTGCAGGCCGTCTACGTGCCTGCCGATGACTACACCGACCCTGCTCCGTTCACGTCATTCACGCACTTCGACGGTACGACCGAGCTCAGCCGTGACATCGCATCGTTGGGTATCTACCCGGCTGTCGATCCGCTTTCGTCGACGTCGACAATCCTTGATCCAAATGTTGTCGGCCAACGCCATTACAACGTTGCCCGACGCGTGCAGGAAATTTTGCAGCGGTACAAGGAGCTTCAGGACATCATCGCCATTCTCGGTCTCGATGAACTGAGCGAAGAGGATCGTGTGACCGTGGACCGTGCCCGCAAGGTGCAGCGGTTCTTGTCACAACCCATGTTCGTGGCCGAAATTTTCACCGGTCAAGAAGGCATCTTCACCGGTGTGAACGAGACCATCGATTCGTTCGAAGCGCTTGTCAGCGGCGATATGGACCACCTGCCAGAGCAGGCGTTCTACATGGTCGGCGGAGCCGAAGACGTCGAGCGCAAGGCAGCCGAACTCGCTGCCGACGCCTGATCGGAGCGCCCGGTGTCCATTCACGTTGAGTTTGTCTCACCCGAACGCGTCATCTTCGAGGCCGAGGCCAAAGAGGTCATCGTTCGCACAAGCGACGGCGAGATCGGCTTTTTGCCAGGTCACGTCCCGTTCGTGGGAGTTCTCGCGGTTGCTGAAGCACGCATTCACGATGCTGACGGGTCAACGATCCACAGCTTCGCAGTGCACCGGGGTTTCGTCGAGATTGCCGATGATCACTGCACGATCTTGAGCGATGTGGCCGAAGCGGCCGCTGACATCGATCGAGCGCGCGCCGAGATTGCTCAGAGCAGGGCCGAAGAAGCGCTTCGGGCATCGCGCGACGATGCCGACGCCATCGCTGCATTGCAGCGAGCCAACGTTCGCCTCGAGGTCGCCAAAAAGGCCTGACAGTCTGGCTAGGGCCACAGTGATGCCGTGACGTTTCAATACACAGTCGCAACAACCGCTGGGTTCCGCCGGCGGTTGTTGTTGTTTTCGGGTCTGATTGCTTTGATCGATGGCGTTGGCGGAGAGCGCGATTGAGCGGGACCCCAATGAGGTTTGGGGTCCTCAGACGATTTCGATGTCCTCAAGTCCGTCCTCGGCGGTCGGGAACGCCATTGCCAGACCATCGAGAGTGTCGACTGCAATGCGTGATACCAAAAGGTTTCGGAACCACTTGCGGTCAGCTGGTACGACGTACCACGGAGCGTTGTCGGTGCTGGTCTCCTCGAGCATGGTCGTGAACGCCTGCTGGTAGCTGTCCCAGTGTTCGCGCTCGGCAAGGTCGCCGGTCGAGAATTTCCAGTTCTTCTCGCTGTCATCGAGGCGAGCCTGGAAGCGTTCCCGTTGTTCATCCTTCGAAATGTGTAAGAACAGTTTGACGATGGTGGTGCCTTCGTCTGAAAGCATGTTCTCAAACTCGCGGATGTGGCGATAGCGGCGTTGCCACTGGTCCGCGGGCACATAGTTGTGGACCCGCACGACCAGCACGTCCTCGTAGTGGCTGCGATTGAAGATCACCATCTCGCCAGTTGACGGTGCATGAGCATGAACCCGCCAGAGATAGTCATGGGCCAGCTCAACCGGGTTTGGTTTCTTGAACGAAGCCACTCGCACCCCCTGCGGGTTCACGCCGTCGAAAACATGCCGGATAGTGCCGTCCTTACCGGCAGCGTCGGTTGCCTGGAGCACGACAAGCACCTTGTGACGGTCTTCGGCCCACAGCAGTTCCTGAGCTGCTTCGAGCCGTTGGTTCAAGGTCGCCGTGGCTTCGCGGCCGACCGACTTGTTGAGACCCTCGTTCTCGTCCGTTTTCCAGGTCGATAGATCAACCGCGTCGCCGGGCCGAACCCGATAGCGGTCGGTGTCGAAAGTGAAAGCATGTTCGATCGAAGCCATGCATGCAGTCTCGCACCGATGGGTTCGCACAGCGACCACAAAGCGGTTCACGCATATCTGTGGAGATCTTGACCCGTTCTTGTGTGCCAGCTCACCTACGATCAAGGACATGTCCACAGGAGTACGCGACTCGGTCGCGGCCGGGTCGCTCTACCCCGAAGACTCGTCGGTTCTTCGTAGCGAGATCGACAATGCGATCAACTCAGCCGACGCCGACTTCGTCGGCCCAAAGGTGTTGGTACTTCCAAGTTGTGGACTGAGCGCTGCAGCCGATGTCGCCGCAACCGGACTGGTCATGCTCGAGAGTGAACGTGGGGTGATCGAACGTGTCATCGTCGTCGGGGATCACAGTCCCGGCGTAGGCGAACGGCCGTTCTCGGGCATTGCCATGCCGCAAGCGATCGCGTTTCGAACCCCTCTTGGTGACCTGCTCGTCGACCGTGAGTCGATCGATTCCGCTGCATCGCACCCATCGGTTCACGTGTCTGACCGTCCGTTTCGCAACGACACCTCGATCGAAGTGCACCTGCCCCCGATTCAGCGACTGCTCGGTTCGGTGCGCGTGGTGCCCGTGCTCGTTGGCGACGTTGCGGTTACTGATTTGGTTGACGTCTTCGAACATCTGTGGGGTGACCGCAGCACGCTGATTATCGTCACAACTTCGTTCGGACACGGGACCGACATCGATCAAGCTGCAGCGCAGGGTGAACGAGCTCGCGATGTGCTCGAAAAGAATGACCGCAGTGCGCTTGAGCAGTCCTCAGCTAGCTCCCGGCTGTCTCTTGCCGCGCTGGGAGCAGTCATTGCCCGGCGGTCGATGGGGCTGCTTGAACTAGCTTCCGACACGGTTAGCGACCCATTTACCGGAACCGGAGCGCTCGATGTGGGTGCCTTCGCTGCCTGGGAGTCGACCGGTATTGACCTCGATGAAGCGGATCGAGAGCATCTGCGAGCGCTCGTCGGGCAAACGGTTGCGTTGACGGTGTTGGGTGGACGGGTTAGCGGTGCCGACCTGGCACGGGTGCCGCCGGCGCTTACCGCTCGCCGAGCGACTGTCGTCACTCTCCGTCACGCAGGCAAAGTGCGGGGTTCGGCTGGAACGATCGAAGCCGATCGCTCGTTTGCTGGTTCGGTCGTGCGAAACGCTGCGGCTGCGTGTGCTGATCCACGACTGCCATCGATTCAACCCGCAGAGCTGTCAGACCTCCGGGCTACCGTCACGGTAATCTCGCCGATTGAGCGGATCTTCCCGCATTCGTGGGATGACCTCATTGCATCGGTGACCCCCAATGTCGATGGGCTACTGGTGACGCAGCCGGGGTCGCGAGCGGCGCAGCTCCCGGCAATGTGGTCTCGGTTCAGTTCGACGAGTGAGTTCGTGGGTGCAGTGGCTCGCAAGGCCCGCCTCGATAGCGGCTCGAAGGTCTCGCAAGCCGCGTGGTATCGCTTTCAGTCTGTCGACTACTGATTTCAATTCGTTGAATCGAGTAGCTCTGATCGCGATAGCGGCGGTGCTGTGTGTCGTGGCTGGCTGCACCGTCGACCCCGTACCCGTTGTCACGGATCGAGTCTCAACCGAGACGGCCTCTGTAACGGTTACCCCGGCGCGCCCCGAGCGCTCCGGCGCCACGCAGTCCGGCGGGGTGCCAGGGACCGAGTCTGCAACGGATGAGCCGCTCGAGTCTCCGGTGCCGACGCGTTCGTCCACCGACCCTTTGGCGTCGGACTCTGCGCCAGCGAACACGGGTACGGATCGTGGCGATGCCAGCACGGTTCCTGAGCCCGAGCTGACCTCTGAGCCCGAGTCGGCCCCTGAGCCCACGCCGATACCAACGGCCACGGCGATACAAGCGGCCACGCCGGCCCCTGAACCCACGCCGGCACCCACAGCCATGCCGCTCACCGGGGCAGATGCAATAGCCAACGCACTGCCGTTCGCTTCGCTCCAAGACATGCCGTGCCCCGAGGGTGCGCGAGCCGCAGACGTTCGCTGCAGCAGCGCAACGTTGCCCGTGCATCCGTTGAACCCCGGCGACGGCGAAACCGTCGAACTTGTCGTGGCTTACGTCGACAACGGCGATCCACATGGTGTTGGTCCGGTCTTCTTTTTGCAAGGGGGACCTGGTGTCGGAAGCGTGTCCGGGGCTGCACGCTTTGTCGGGGCATCGTACGATTTGGTGTTCATCGACCAGCGCGGCACTGGGGCATCGACACCGCGGCTTGACTGCGATGAGGTCGATGCGCTGTGGGCAGACGATCTTGGCGGTCTTGTCGATGAGGCTCAGGTTCTCGCCGGATTCGAGGCCTGTGCTGATCGGCTTCGAGGCGAACGCGTAGACCTGAATGCATTTCATACCGACAACGCCGCCTTTGATGTTGCGTTGATCCGTCAGCTGCTCGGGATCGAAGACTGGTCTATCTGGGGTATCAGTTACGGAACCCGCTTAGGTCTCACGATCTTGCGTGACCATGCTGACGGATTGCGAGCAGCAATTCTCGATTCGGTCTTGCCGTTCGAGGTCGACTTCTTTGGATCGATTCCGCGCAACGGTCTGCGTTCGATCGAAGCGCTGAGCGCAGCCTGTGCCGCGGATACGTGCGCAACCGACCATGGCGACTTTCTTGACCAGCTGGGTGAAGCTGCGCGTCGGCTCGATGCTGATCCGCTCACTGTCAGTGCCAACCGGTCGGTTACCGGAGAACCCTTCGACGTGGTCGTCGATGGTGCTGAGCTACTCGACTTGACGTTCGCGCAGCTCTACAGCACTTCGCGGTTGCGTCAGCTGCCACGACAGGTCGCTCGTTTCGAGTTCGGTGGCATCGAGGAGATGGTCACCGCCCATGTATCGAGACGCGATCCGCAGTCTTTCGACCTTTCGTCGGCCTTGTACTACACGACGTGGTGTCGCGAAGAGGTGCCGTTCTACGACGAAACCTTCGACGACCAGGCTGTTGCACGTGGCGTCGAGCTGTTTGGTGCCGCGTTCGACGAAGCGCTCTCGGCCGACGGTGTCGACGACGTGTGCGCTGCGTTCGGCGTAGACGTCGGCCCATCGATCAATGATCGACCAATCACGAGCCAGGTGCCGACCGTCGTGTTTGCGGGAGCGTTCGATCCGGTGACGCCTCCCGAGTGGAGCAAACAGGTCGCCGACCAACTCGCGGAGACGACCTATGTCGAGTTCGCTGACCACGGCCACGGAATGACCAGTCGCTGCGCCGGGGAGATTCAACTCGAATTCTTGAAGAATCCGACCGCAGCGTTGGACCTGGCTTGTGTAATCGAGGTCGGTCCCCCCGATTTCGATTGAAGCCGGCCCGACGCCATTTAGGCAGCCGGGTTGGCCTAGAAATGCCGGTAGGCCTAGGAATAGTCGATCTGTGAGAAGTCGCTCAGTTTGTCGAGCTGATGAAAGGCATTGATCTGGCGCACCGTTCCGGAACGTGACCGCATGACCAACGACTGGGTGGTCGCTCCGCCGGCCTCGAAGTGCACGCCCTTAAGCAGGTCGCCGTCGGTGATACCGGTCGCGGCAAAGAATGAGTTGTCGCCGGCAACCAGGTCATTGGTCGTGAGTTTGCGGTCCAGGTCGTAGCCCAGCCGTTCAGCTTCTGCTCGCTCGTCGTCGTTGCGAGCCCAGACCTTGCCTTGGATCTCGCCGCCCATGCACTTCATCGCTGCAGCGGAGATCACACCCTCGGGAGTACCGCCGATACCGAACAACACGTCGGCACCGGTGTCGGGCCATGCCGTCGACAATGCACCGGCAACGTCGCCGTCGGCAATCAGACGGATACGAGCTCCTTGAGCACGGATTTCGGCAATCAACTCGGTGTGGCGAGGACGATCGAGTACCACAGCCGTCAGGTCTCGCACTCGCTCACCCTTGGCCTCGGCAATATGGTGCAGGTTGTCGCGAACCGATGCGTCGATGTCGATCACTTCAGCACACCTCGGGCCAACAGCGATCTTTTGCATGTACACGAACGGGCCCGGATCAAACATCGTGCCTGCGTCAGAGACCGCCAGAACCGACAACGCGTTGCCGCGGCCGTATGCAGTCAGGGTGGTGCCTTCGACGGGGTCAACGGCAACGTCGACTGTCGGACCCGTGCCGTCGCCAAGCTGCTCGCCGTTGTAGAGCATGGGAGCTTCGTCCTTTTCGCCCTCGCCGATGATGACAGTGCCGGCCATCGAGACGCTCGAGAGCATGTGGCGCATGGCTTCTACCGCAGCGCCATCGGCGCCTTCCTTGTCTCCGCGGCCCATCCAGCGGCTTGCGGCGAGCGATCCAGCCTCGGTAACTCGAACCAGTTCAAGAGCGATGTTGCGATCAGGAGTCTCGTTCATTGTCGCTGCCTTGTGTCTGGAATCGAACATTTGGACCCTATCTCGGGGGTGCACAGGGTCTGGCGCGGCGGCCGGAGCCCCCGTGGTGTCCGAGAAGAATGTTGCCGTGGCCGGTTCAGGTCGTCATGATGGCCCGGTGAATACACACGCCGACTCAAGTCCCGAAACCGACGTTGTCTGGTGTTTCCAGTGCGGAAGCGAGTACGACCTCGATGTTGAGACATGCAAGGAATGCGGTGTTCCAACAACCGACGTGGCGCCAACGACCGCTGATGATGTCGGAGACGCTGGCGACGACCAGATGGCCTATGAACTTCACGAGTGGACAGGTCAGGGCCGATCGCTTCTCGACGGCATGCTCTCGAGGCTCAACGTCGAGCATGCCTGGCAGGGAGCCACGCTCATCGTCCGAGAAGCCGACGAAGAGGCCGTCGATGCCTCGATAGCGGAGATCGAAGTCGTGGCCATGCCCACGCTCGACCCCGCAGAACCGACCATCGTCTACGAGCTCGATGAACTTGACGACCAGCAGCACGGCCGGCTGCTGCGCCGGCTGGGCGACGGCGGACTCAACCATGCCTTCGACGGCAACGGCGACCTGTTCGTCTACGAAAGAGACGAAGCCAAGGTCGATGAGATCTTCTCGGGACTCGAACAGGCCGACCTCAGTGAACGTGAGTTCGGCGAAGGCATCAGTGAGGACCCACTGTCTGTCATCACGGACATGTTCGTAGCGCTCACTCGGCTCCGCAAGCGCCCCAACGAAGGCAAATCTGTCGTCAACGTCGTCGAAACGGCTCAGCTCATCGAACAAATGCGCCTTCCCTATGGCATGGGCGTCGACGTGTGGTCTTCGGTCGTCGATCAATCGGCTGATCTGAGCGATCTACTCACGAGCGATGAGGTCGTAGGCAACGACGAGGTCGAAGAAAAGGCAGCAGCATTGCATGGGCTGCTTCGACGACTGGTCTAGCTGTGGCAAACCGGCGACCACGCGCAAAATGCGGCCGTCGCCGTCAGCCACGTGTCCTTGCCCGCCGACCCGTAACCTTGCGCGGTGCTTCTGGCTGAACTTGAGGTCTTCCACTCGCGCCCCATCGCGCCCACCCGTCGGGTGGCGTTGGGTCGGGCGATCCTGCCGACCGATGACCCGCCAGGGTTCGGTGGGCTCCTGCTGGCAGCGGTTGTCGCCAGATATAGCCAAATGATTGACCCGGAACTTGTGGAAGAACTCGAGGTCCTGAGCTACCAGGTCGAGCAGGGACAGCGCATTCCGCAGCCGCGCCTGCGGCACCGCCTGCAGCAGGACCGGGTAGGTCTCAGCCGGTCGGTGCACACGCTTGAACGGCTCCCAAACAACAAGCTCCACGTCCGCTACGAGCCCGAGCACCAAGCGCCTGCTCAGTTCGTGCTTGCGGCGGTCTATGTCGCCGGCACGGTTCCCGATGCACACCGTTCGGCAGTCATGTCCTGTATTCGTCGGGCGATCGGATGGCAGGGCGACACCGAAACCAGCGATCTGTTGCTTCGACACCTAAGCAGCTCGTTCGAGCGCTACGCCTTGTCGTCGTCATCGCTCGCCGACCCGGTCGCGTGGGCACTCGAAGTTCTCGGGCTTGATCCTGAGGGCGACGTTCCTGATAGTGCAGAGCTGCGAAGTGCCTATCGATCCTTGCTTCGTCAAGCGCATCCCGATATCGGTGGCGAAGCTGACGATGCAGCCGACAGAATCGCCGAGCTGACCGAGGCCCGGCGCATTCTGATGGACTGAACCGGTGGCGCTGCTGCTTGGTGTCGACGCTGGCGGCACATATACCGATGCCGTGATTGTTGACGATGCGCGTGCGCCCGGACCATCTCAAGTGGTTGCCTGGTCGAAGTGTGAAACCACGCATGGCGACCTGAACGTCGGCGTGTCCCAGGCGATGCGTCAGGTGATCGAGTCCAGCGGGGTGTCTGGTGCGCAGGTCGACCTTGTTGCGGTCTCAACCACGCTCGCGACCAACGCCCTTGTGGAAGGCCACGCCCAGCCCGTTGCGTTGGTGAGTGTTGGCTTCTCGTTGGCTGATTTGCAGCGAATCGGCCTGGACGAGCACGTGCCTGCACACCTGCAACTCGTGTTCGATGGTGGGCACGACGCACATGGAAATGAACGGTCGGCGCTCGATATCGATGCCATCGGTCGCCGTTTCGAGTCGATCGTGGATCAGGTGTCAGCGTGCGCCGTGGTCGCGCAATTCAGCGTCCGTAATCCAGCCCACGAGCGCAAGGTTCGTGACGCTCTCGCTGCGGCACACTCGATCCCGGTGACGTGCAGCCACGAGCTCACGGCCCGGCTCGATGGGCCACGCCGAGCGGTGACCTCGGTTCTCAACGCCGGGCTCATTGGCGTGATCGGTGAGCTGAACTCCGCCGTCCAGCGGTCGATGTCGCACCTGGCAATCGCGGCTCCGCTGATGGTTGTTCGTGGCGATGGCACGTTGGTGTCCGCAGCGTTCGCTCGCGATCGGCCGATCGAGACCGTATTGTCGGGCCCTGCAGCAAGTGTGATTGGCGGCCTGCACCTTGCTGCCGAGCCCACGTGCCTGGTCATCGATATCGGTGGAACGACGAGCGATCTGGCCGTGGTGCACAATGGTCGACCGAGAATCGCGACCGAAGGTGCGACCGTTGGCGGGCATCGCACGATGGTCGAAGCTGTTGACATGGCCACGATCGGGCTCGGCGGGGACAGCGAGGTCAGGGTCGATAGTCGCGCCGACGGCGGGCCGCTGATGATCGGCCCCGAGCGAGCGATCGCGGTTGGGCGGCTGGCGGCTCGATGGCCCGACCTGCACGACGTACTCGACCGCCAACTCGCCGCACAGGTCGGCCAGAGAGGGCACGGCAGGTTCGTAGTGCTCGAACGTGAGGCAGCCACAGACAGCCTTGATCAACGCGAGCGGTCAATGCTCGATGCACTATCCACTGGGCCGGTTGCTGAATCAGCGGTCGCGTTCAACAGCGCCGACGTCGCAGTGTTGACGCGTCTGCGTTCGCGGGGCCTGGTTCGCGTCGCCACCATGACACCGACCGACGCAATCGCTCACACACAACACATCGACGGCGTCGATTCCAGCGCGTCTCGCAAGGTTGCGACCCTGTTGGCCCGCCAACAGGGTCCCGACGGATCTGCGGTCGCTTCGGACTCGAACGAGCTTGCTGAAGCGGTCGTTGAGCAGATGGTCTCGCTCCAAGCGACGTTCATGCTGAAATCGGCGCTGGTCGCGGACGGCGTCAACAAGGTCGATGACGACAATCCGCTCTTGCAATCGGCCCTCGCGTCGGCTGGCCCGACGGCCCACGTGTCGATCGAACTTCTCAACCCCGTCATTGCACTCGGTGCATCGGCGGCTACCTACTTTCCGATGGTTGGGGATCGGATCAAGGCAGATGTGCGGGTACCCGCACATGCAGGTGTCGCCAATGCTGTCGGGGCAGTGGTTGGCCAAGTCCGGGTCCGAGAAACAGCCGTGGTGACCCAGCCAACTCGAGGGCAGTTCCGGGTGCATCTTGATGATCAACCCGGCTTTGGCACCGAGGAATGGGCTCGCGACCATGCCCGCATCGTGCTGAGCGAGCGCCTGCGCAGAGCGGCCGACAGAGCCGGAGCGGCGAACCCGGTACTGCACGAATCATGGGATGTCACCCGCGCCACCATCGATGGGCGAGAGGTATTCGTCGAGGCCACGTTCACCCTCGAGGCAACCGGCAGGCCACGACTGTGAGCGTGAGTGGCCTGGTGCTCGCCCATGGCGCAGGTAGCGATCGGGATCAGGCGACGCTCGTGGCGGTTGATCAGGCTGTGCAGCCACTTCCGGTACACCGATTCGACTTTTGGTACCGGCGCGAACAGCGTCGCCGCCCACCGGATCGGGCCCCAAAGCTGCTTGCATGTCTGGACGAAGAACGGTTGGCGTTCTGTCACGATCGCGAGCTTGACCCCCAAAGGCTCGTACTTGGCGGCCACTCGATGGGCGGACGAATGGCGTCGATGGCGGTAGCCGATGGGACCCCCGCTGCTGGGCTGGTGCTGCTGAGCTATCCGCTTCATCCACAAGGAAAACCTGACAAACTCCGGGTCGACCACTTTGATCGCATACACGTCCCAGTCCTCTTCGTGTCAGGAGACCGGGACCCCCTTGGCAGACCTCACGAGTTCGCCGAACACATCGATGCAATCGCCGCGCCGGTCACACAGGTGTGGATCGAGGGCGCCAACCATGGCCCCAAGCCCAAGCATGTGCCGCAGATCGTCGAGGCGGTTGTGACGTTCATGGCGGGTTTGTGAGTGCGGTGGCGGCACCGACGAGCACTTAGGGCCCGACGTGGTCTTCGGGGTTGAGGTCTTCAAGTGAGCGGCCACCAGTTTCGGGATAGCGAGAGATCACCAGGATCGCCAGGATCGGCACAATCGCAAGCCACGCGAAGGTTCGGCCGAAGCCCCACCGTTCTGAGTACTCACCGACGAACCACAAGCCGATGACGCTGCCGATCACGCTGACACATGTGAGTAGACCGTTTGCGAGTCCGCGTCTCGAGGTCGGGAAAAGCTCTGGTCCGTACACGCCAAGCGCAGGGATCGTCGCAGCGCCGATGACCGTAGACAGCACGCCAGCACACCACATGAGCGGACCGGCCGCGTTGTAACGAACCACGGCAAATACCACTCCACCGAAGAGACCAATCGCTCCGATCACACGGCGGCTGCGGCGGTCGGCGAATCGCCCAGCAACAGCGACACCGATGCCTACTGGGGTGCTGACCGCTGTCGAGTACAAGCCGATTCGTCCTCCGGAGAAGCCCCGCTCGTCGCGGAGATACTCATTCTGGAAGTTCGACGCTGGCGCTGCGAACATTGACGCGGCGGCTCCGACGGTGGCCAACATGGCGAATCGCCGACGCATGCTTGACGTGATGGGAACCGAAGCACCCACCACCCGCTGCATGAATCGGCGGGTCTCGCGGAGCCGGCCGCGGAGGAACCACAAGGTCGGAAGTGCGAGCAACGCAACGACATACAGAACCCGCCAAGCTGAATCGGCGCGGTCAGCGAACGGGATGAGCCACAGCACCATGCCTGACCCGAGACCGGCGCAAAGCGCGAGAACCGATGTAACCCATGCCCTTGAGCTGTCTGGGGCCTCTTCTGCGGCCGCTACACCGATGAGGATGCCGAAACCCGTAGCGAGCCCGCGTGACAACGTTTGGGCGGAGCCAAACCACCAAATGCCGGGTGTTAACGCGGTGGCAGCAGCAAACACCGCAGAACCAGTGCCTGCGGCCAACAACATGGTTCGACGCCCGATGCGATCGGCTGCGGCGACGACCGCGAGTGCGAGCAATGCTCCGATACGCGTGAGCCCGGTGACCAGTCCTTGCGTGCTTCGGTCTGCGCCAAAGTCGTCGGCGACGAAGGTGATCGTCTGGGACAGCAACGTGCCGAGATAGGCCGCGGTCAATGTCGCAATCGTCAAGAGAGAGAGCGTGGTTGCTGCCGCTGCATCGAGCCGGTCCGGCGGAGCCCACCACGGCGCGGTGGGCCGGGGCGGTCGACGGAGATAGCGCTTGGCTACGGGGGTGAATAGCGGACGCCAGATCGCTGCGGCGACGGTGAATTCGGTGGTTTCGACGATGCCGTGGTCGGTCTCGACCACCGTGCGTCGGTAGCTCGTGAACGGTCCGATGTCGCAGACAAAGCCCCGATCGTCGGCGCGTTCTCGCAGCAACCAGTCGTTGCGCTCAGTGTCGAGTCGGTCGAGCGTCGTGCATGCGTCGCTGAGCGATGCAACAGGGTGGATGGTGGTGAGCCGTGCCATGACGTGTCGGCGAGACTAGCCACGCTGGACAGCGAATGGCCGTGGGGGAGCGCTCCCCGCTGCGGTGGGCATTGCTACGACCAGACAGTTCTATGCTGCGTCAGGTTCGAATCGCTAGCACGGAGTCATCGATGAGCAGCAGCCTGGTTGTGCATGGAGGTAAGCCGCTGTCCGGCAGCGTTCGACCCTCGGGAAACAAGAACTCGGTTTTGCCGACGCTCTGCGCCTCGCTTTTGACCGATGAGCCGGTCCGGATTACCAATGTCCCCGACATCACCGATGTCGGCAAACTGGTCGACTTCTTTGAGTCGCTCGGAAGCGACGTGCAGTGGGACAAACAAACCGAGACGGTGACGCTCTGCCACGCGTCGATCGACCTGTCGCGGGTCGAGGCGCTTCCGCCGGGCATGCGCAGCTCGGTCATGTTGTTCGGCCCGCTGCTGTCGCGGGTTGGTCACCTCAACGTCACCGAGGATGCCACCGGGTGCTCGCTTGGTGCCCGTGAAGTCGACCCGCATCTCGACATTCTCGAAGGGTTTGGTGCGCAGGTCGAGTGGGGGGACCGGCGCGAGCTTCGGCTAGCGGGGCCGTTCCAGGCGCAAGATCAGTGGCTCGACTATGCATCGGTGACCACGACGGAACACTTCGTCATGTGTGCTTCGCTCGCGTCGGGAACGTCGACATTGGTGAATGCCGCCAGCGAGCCCCACGTCCAAGACGTATGCCATGTGCTGACGCAGATGGGTGCGAAGATCGATGGCATTGGCACCTCGGTGCTTCGGGTCGAAGGGGTTGAAGTCCTCGGCGGCGCCGACGTCCGCGTAAGCGACGATCACCACGAGATTTTCACGTTCCTCGCTATCGGCGCAATGACGGGCGGCGAGGTGACGGTGCCTCACTCGGTCCATCAACACTTCCCGCTTATGGACCGGGCACTTGAGAAATTCGGCGTGCAGGTCGATGTCGACGCTGCAGGGTCATCGGTGCGAGCCGGATCCGAACTCGAGATTGTGCACCCCAGGACCCAGAACCTTGTGACGAAAATCGAGGGTGCTCCGTGGCCCTATTTCCCCGTGGATCTGCTTCCACCTGTTGTCGCACTCGGCACGGTCGCCCGCGGCAGCGTGCTCTATTGGAACAAGGTCTATGAAGGCGCATTTGGCTGGATCCCCGAGCTGATGAAGTTCGGTACCCAGGTGACGGTGTGTGACCCGCACCGGGTGATCGTCACCGGCCGCGAAGATCTCAGACCAGCGATCGTCGACGCGCCCTACATCATTCGGGTGATTATCTCGCTGTTTATGGTCGCTGCCACGATCGACGGCGAATCGGTAATCCGCAATGCCGAGCCGGTTCGGCGGGCCCACCCCGACTTCGTTGAGAATCTGCGTTCACTCGGTGCCGAGGTCGAATGGACGTCCGAAGCCTGAACTCGGGCGGGATCAGCTCTCGTGTGTTGCCTGGTGAGCGGCGTGTTCGGCGAGCTTGGCGTTCGCCCGACGGTTCGCGAGTACGAGCACCGCGGCAAACACGAGTAGCGGTACCGCGACCATAAGAATCTCGTCCCACCCGCCCTGATGGGCGACGAGTGATCGACGCGCCGCAGCGAAGGCGGCCAGTAGCGCCATGTCAGTCGCTCTGTTCCTGGGCTAACCACTTGGCTTCGATCCGGCTCTTCAATCGGCGCAGATTGCCTCGCCAGATTGCTCGTAGCACCGGCTTGGAAACCACCGCACCGACCGGCCCGCCGAGATACCACGGAAACGTCAGAGTCTCGACCCACGAAAAGATCGTGGTAGACCCGCTGGTTCGCAAATCGAAGCGCCCCACGCCGCCGACAATTCCTTGGTGGCGTACACCCATCACCGCGGCGGTCTGCCACTCGGTGATCTCCATAATGTCGGTGAGCTTGATCGGGCCAACGACGGTGTCGCATTCGAATCGGGTGCCGAGACCCGACGATTGCTCTGAGATGAAGCGGATCTCCGCGGCGTCTTGCATCCAGGTCACGTGCGATGCGATGTCTTTGACGTCATCCCAGACGAACTCCGTCGGGGCATTGATGACCACTTCGACTGCGATGCCTGGCATAGAGGAAAGGGTACGGCCGCCCGGTCGGGCTACGACTGTCTTGCTCGCTTGCTCGGTCGGGCTACGGGCTGGCTGATTGGTCGGCGCATCGCTCAAACCAGCTGACGCGACGCCTGGCTTCGGGTGTGAACGGGGCTCCGGCCCAGTCGCTGTTGGCTGCAACGAGGCGCAGACCAAGCGTTGATGCCACATCGTCGAGCGCCGCCGGTGTTTGGTGACAGAGGCGCCAAGGGCGCACGCGGGTACCCGTTCGGTGGAGCTCGATGTGCACCCCATCGATGAGGTCTGCTCCGGATCCGATGTCGGTGTCGCGTCGCGTGATCATCGCTACGACAGGTGACGGCTCGACACCCGGGCTCTGGATGGACCTGGTCGATACATCGATCAGGTGGCTCGCGTTCGCCGGCGCTGCGACAAACATGTCGATTGCCAAAACACCGCCCACGGTGAGTGCCCGGCTGCATTCGGCGATGCACTGGCGTTGAGCGGCAACCGAGGCGAGATTGCACAACGTGTTGTAGGCGATGATGACGCCGTCGACCGATCCGGTGCGAATCGGCAATTGGGTCATATCGGCGCCGACGCGCTGTTCGGTCGTGGTTGAGCGGCGTAACATGTCAATCGAGATATCAACGCCGGTGGTCTCGAAGCCGTGTGCCGCTAGCGGGCCAGCAAGTCGCCCAGTTCCCGATCCGAGTTCGACAACTCTGCCGCCGTCGGGCATGCGAGCTGCGAATGCGTCAACCAGGTCCGCTGGGTCGTCAAGCGCTGAGTACCAAGCGTCGTACACGTCAACGAACGACCGGGCGTACAGGCCTGAATCGAGCGCAGCGCGGTCGTCGGCGATCACGTGTGGCGTCGGCATGGGCAGACGCTCTGACACGTGTCGACCGTAGTGGCCGGGTCGCTTCTACGCTGTGCGTATGGCTGCAGCCCCGGCGACGACGCCCGATATCTATCTGGACTGGGCTGCCAGCACTCCGATGCGCGCTGATGCAATCCAGGCAATGGTCGCCGCGGCGAATGAAGGGTTTGGTAACCCGACGGGATCGCATCATCAAGCCCGCACGGCTCGTCGGCTAGTAGACGACGCTCGCGACCTCGTGGCCGACGCCGTGGGCGCTGAGCCGTCCGAGGTCATCTTCTGCGGCAGCGGCACCGAAGCCGACAACCTTGCGGTGTTCGGCGCCTATCACCGCCTGGCGCAGAACGTCAATAACCCGTCTGTCGCCTGCGCTGCGGTCGAGCATCACGCGGTGTTGCATCCGGTCAAGCACCTGGGCGGGACCGTTGTTGACGTTGGCCAGGATGGATTGATCGACCTCGATCAGGTCCGGTCGATCGCGAACGCCGATTTGGCCGTGCTGTCGGTCATGCTGGTCAATAACGAGACCGGCGTGATCCAGCCGCTCGAACCGTTGCGCGAGATTCTTGACGAGCACGCTCCTCAAGCCTTGCTGCATACCGACGCGGTCCAGGCATTTCCGTGGATCGACGTGTCGGCTGCGGCTGGGTGCGCGGACCTGATCAGTCTTTCGGGCCACAAGTTTGGTGGACCAAAGGGAGTCGGCGCGTTGATCGTCAGAGATCGAACCCGCATCGCCGCACAAGTGCTTGGTGGAGGACAGGAATTTGAGCTACGAAGCGGCACTCACAACGTCGCTGGCATCGCAGCATTTGGTGTTGCGGCCGAACGCATGCACAACGAACGGGCCGAGACCGTCGGCCGTGTCGCACGGCTACGAGATTCGCTGGTAGACGCACTGCGAGCCGAAATCCCAGATCTTGTCGAGTCCGCGGTCGGGGCCATGCATCCTCACGGGCTCAGCGACCGCACGAACAAGGCAGCCGGAAGCGCACACGTGTGTTTCCCCGGAATCGAAAGCGAAGCGCTGTTGTTCCTCCTCGAACGCCAAGGACTCAGCGCCTCGGCAGCATCGTCGTGCGCGAGCGGAGCCCAAGACCCAAGCCACGTGCTCGCTGCAATGGGCTGGTCACGCGAACTCGCCGCCGGATCGCTTCGGCTATCGCTTGGCTTCGGCACGACCGAAGACGACGTGACACAAGCCGCCAAAATCGTGCCGAAGGCCGTACATCAGCTTCGGGCCTCGACGTCGATTCCGAAACCGCAGGTCGCCTGATGCAGGTCATGTGTGCCATGTCAGGTGGCGTCGACTCGTCGGTCGCTGCCGCACTGCTTCGCGATGCCGGCCATGACGTGGTTGGCGTGACGATGAAGCTCTGGGGTGGGCCGAGCGACAAAGGTTGCTGCTCAGTTAGCGATGTTCTTGATGCCCGCCGGGCAGCAGATTTGATCGGCGTTGATCACCACGTCTTCAACTTTGGCGATGACTTCACGAGAGACGTCATCACGCCATACGTGACAGAACACCAGGCTGGCCGCACCCCGAACCCGTGCATCGAGTGCAATCGGTCGATCAAATTCGCTCGGTTACTCGAACGCGCCGACGCACTCGGCTTTGACGCGGTTGCCACCGGGCATCACGTGCGCCTTGTCGACCAACCCGACGGAACGAAGCGACTGGGTCGTGCCGCGGACATGGCCAAAGACCAGAGCTACGTTCTGCACATGTTGTCGGTCGAAGATCTCGACCGTGTGCTGTTCCCGGTCGGCGAAATGACCAAGGCCGATGTTCGCCAGGTCGCTGCTGATCTCGGCATGCGGGTTGCGGCTAAGCCGGACAGCCAGGATGTGTGCTTCATCGCAAGCACGACGAGTCGCCAAGAGTTTCTTGGCGACCGTATGAGTTTTACGCCGGCCGACGTGATCGACCGCGAAGGCAAGGTCGTCGGCCATGTGGAATCGGTGCAATTGGTCACCATTGGTCAGCGCAAGGGTCTCGGCCTGCAAGGCGGCGGCCCGCCTCAGTGGGTCACTGATGTCGACGTTGCTGGACAGACGGTAACGATCGGCAACCGCAGCGACCTGCTATCGGCCTTCGTTGACGTTGATGAGATGGTCTGGACGGGCGGGGCTGCGATCAGCGGTGATCTGCTTGCTCAGACCAGCGCCCACGGAACGGCGCGTTCAGCCCATGTTGACGGCAATCGCGTGCACTGGAGCGAGCCGAACGAGCGAGTTGCGCCGGGCCAAACTGTCGTCGTCTACCACGATGATGTTGTCGTCGGTGGGGGCATCGCCTGCCGAGATCGCGACTGACGTCCGGCCGAAAAGCTCGGCCCGTCGGTCCTGATTCGTTATCGAACCGGAAGAGACCGACGTTCGGCCTCGTCGAGCAAGGCGCCGGGTCGAGTTGGGGCGAACAGAAAGCGGCGGACGTCGGTGATGTTCGCGGCTTGGGCGGTTGATCGTCGATTGTCCACCAGACCCAACGGCGCCGGATCAGTGAGCTCGCACTCAAGTAGCAGGCCCGCAGCGTTGCCAGACAGGTCACGTGCGGGGCTTCCGGCGATGGCTGCACCAAGACGTTCGACCGAACTTTGGCGAAACAGCACCGGCTCAGTAACGGTTGCATAGTCGTGCAGCACAAATCCGTTTGGCACGAACACGATCCACCGCCGGGTCAGTTCGTACATTGCCCGGCCACCGATGAGCACGAGGGCCGCTCCGGCGCCGGTCGCGAGTACACCGAGGACCCACTGGCGGTGAGCGAGCAGCAGGGGACCGGCGACAAGCCCGGTCACGGTCGTTGCCCACGTGAGCGGAAGCCCAACGGTGAGTACCGAAATCTGTGGGCGGAGCAGCATGCGACGTTCGTTGCCGTAGCTAGCGCCATCGACGAAGAGGTCACCGATCAACTGGCTCAGCGCAACAACCGTGACCGCCACGCCGTGCGCGACCGCAATCGCTTCGCCACTTGTGGCTCCTGCTGTGAACAGCAGCCAGCCGCCGACACCGACGGTTGCAGGGGCAAGCGTACGAATGATCGCCAAAGTGCTCGGAAGCGGTAGCGCAACAGCGGCCAAGCCAATGGCCCAGAGCGCCCAGAGGCCGACAGCGACTGTCCATCGAACGGCGGCGTCATCGCCGCTGAGCGAGATGCTGACCTGGTCGATCAACGTCAGCGGCAGCAGAAACCACAGTGTGCGCAGTATCCAGATCGCTGCAGTCCGCATCATGGCTACAGCCTGCCCGGATTCACCAGACGATCAACACGTGTTGCCCGTCGTTCGTCAGCCGTTTCTCATAGGGTGAACAGGTGCCTGCTGAACCCGGAGCGACCGACCCTGCGAGTCGGGCCGCCGAGCTTCGTGACCTGATCCGCCACCACAACGACCGGTACTTCGTAGACAACCAGCCCGAGATTCCAGACGCGGACTTTGACGCACTCATGCGTGAGCTCGCCGCCATCGAAGCAACCCACCCGGATCTCATCGCTGAGGATTCGCCAACCGGCACGGTCGGCGCAGCGGCGACTTTCGCCCCGGTCACCCATGAGCTGGCGATGATGTCACTCGACAAAGCGTTCGATCACGATGAGTTTGATCATTGGCATCAGCGCCTTATGCGAGCACTTGGAGAGGGACGTTCGGCCGACGACTTTGTCTGCGAGCTGAAGTTCGACGGGCTTGCGATTTCGGCCCGATACGAGAACCGCAAGCTCGTGCAAGCGGCGACGCGGGGCAATGGCACGGTCGGTGAAGACGTCACTGCGAATGTGTTGGGGATCGACGATGTGCCAAAGACATTGCCAGCTGGGGCGCCGGATGTTCTTGAAGTTCGCGGTGAGGTGTATCTCGAGGTAAGCGAGTTCAACCGGCTGAACGATTCGTTGCGCGATGCTGGGCTTCCGCTCTATGCCAACCCTCGGAATACGGCTGCTGGTTCGCTTCGGCTAAAGGACCCGGCAGCCAGTGCCGCTCGAAATCTTCGGTGGTTCAGCTACCAGCTCGGTGTGGTCGAAGGGGGCCCCGTACTTGGCCGACACAGCGAGACGTTCGACTATCTCGACACCCTGGGGTTCCCGGTGAACGACCAGGTAGAAGTCGTACACGGCCCCGATGCGGTCAAGCAGTACTTCGACCGTGCCGAAGCGCGCCGCCACGAGTTTGATTACGAGACCGACGGCGCAGTCGCAAAGGTTGACTCGTTGGCGTTGCAGCGCGACCTCGGGGTAACGAGCCACCATCCGCGATGGGCTATTGCCTTCAAGTTCGCACCCGAAGAAAAGTCAACGCTGCTGCGTGACATCCATGTCTCGATCGGCGGCAAAGGCAAAGCCACACCGTTTGCCGTTCTCGAACCGGTGTTTGTTGGCGGTTCAACCGTGCAGATGGCGACGTTGCACAATGAAGATCAGGTGCGCCTCAAAGACGTCCGACCTGGTGACATCGTCACGGTCCGCAAAGCTGGCGACGTGATTCCCGAGGTGGTGGGTCCGGTGCTCAGCGAGCGTCCCGCCAACCTTGAACCGTGGGAGTTTCCGTCCCACTGCTCGTGCGGGTTGAACGAGCCATTGCAGCGCTCAGACGGTGACGCCGCCCACTATTGCCTCAACGGTCAGTGCCCGTTGCAGCGCGACGGGTGGATCGAACACTTTGCCGCCCGGGCCGCAATGGACATCGAAGGCTTCGGTGAACGAACGGTTCGACTCTTTACAGCCAATGAGCTGCTGAGTGACATTGCCGGAATCTACGAACTCGACTTTGAACAGGTCCGGACCATTGAAGGGTTCGGTGACATCTCGGTTCGGAACCTCGAGGCATCGATCGAAACGTCGAAAGAACGCGGTCTTGGACCCCTGCTGATCGGTCTAAACATCCGTCATCTTGGCGACACCGGGGCGCATGTCGTGGCCCGAGCATTTGGACACCTCGACGCGATTCTGGCGGCGGACATCGACACACTCAGCAAGGTCGACGGCGTTGGGCCGACGATTGCGGCGAGCCTGCACGCGTTCTTCGCCGATCCGGCCAATCAGTCGCTGATCGAGCGTCTTCGAGTCGCTGGCGTCAGCTTTGAGGGTCCCGAGGTGATTGACGTTGCTCAAACACTCGAAGGGTGCACCGTCGTGGTGTCAGGCTCGCTCGAGGGCTTTAGCCGAGACGGGGCCAAGGACGCGATTGTCCGCCGAGGCGGAAAGTCACCAGGCAGCGTCTCAAAAAAGACGCTCGCGCTCGTGTTGGGCGACTCGCCTGGTGCTTCGAAGATTGCCAA
The DNA here is from genome assembly GCA_937941245.1 of uncultured Acidimicrobiales bacterium. GTDB lineage: Bacteria > Actinomycetota > Acidimicrobiia > Acidimicrobiales > UBA10347 > UBA10347. The sequence continues at coordinate 39,810 of CALDYC010000067.1, forward strand.
AGCCGAAGAGCTCGGAATCCCGGTGATTGACGAAGCGGCGTTCGTGTCGCTTCTCGATACCGGAGAACTTTGATCGCTCTCGGTCGAAACGCCATGCCAGCGCAGTAGGGCACGCGCGTGCTCTAGCCCGTCAGCTGGTGAAGAAGCACCAGGTGTAAATCTGGGCATTGGCGGGCCCCTGGGCAATCTCCCAGTAACGGGCCTGCATACAGTTCTGATCAGCCAACAGCGCCGTAACGGTCTTGTCTGCCCCCGGCCGATACGAGACCAAGTTGAGTCCGCGGACCTCTTGCATCTCCGAGCGCGGAATGGTCACGCCATTGACCACAAGCTCAGCGTCGTATCCAGCTGCGAGATCGATCACGATCTCGGTCTGGCTCAACACATTGTCGCCAGAAGCCGGGGTCACGGCCTGGATCGCTGTCGGCAAGCCGTTGTTCTCAGGGTTGTTCGCGTAAATGATGACGGCGGTCGCAAAGATCGCAGCGGCAAACGCCAGGATCGCCAACACCGTCAATCGTTGGGTCTTCGCCTGTGGCAGATCCATATCGCCAAGACTACGCCCAAGCCGTCGCAGCGACCGCGGTTGCGGCAGTGCGGCGCGTGTCACAACGTCTCGACACCACAGCGCCGCTGTCTGCAAACCATGGGGAACTACGCTCGTGCACCAATGACATCAGCAGTGTGGTCTGAATATCTCGGACAGGTGATTGCGGGCCGGTATCTGCTCGAGTCTGCCCTTCGGTCCGATGCTGCCGTCTTCGAGGCGCTCGACACAACACGGCACGAGCACGTCTGTATCGAGTTGTTCGCGATCGCTGACGATGCCGAAGCCAGGGAACAGTTCCATACCCAGATTGGCGCTGCGGCGGAACTCATTCACCCAAATATTGCGACCATTCACGACTGGGGAACCGATGAGGTCGCTTGGGTCGCGAGCGAATTGTGCGCCTATGGGACACTCGACGGCGCGTTGGTCGAGACAGGCTCGCTTACTCCTAGTCAAGCGGTCGTGCTTGGCATCGAGGTATCTCGTGCACTCGACTACGCCCACGAACTCGGATTTGTTCATGGGCGAATCACGTCCGCCCAGATCGCGCTCAACGCGGATCTGCGAACTCGCGTGCTCGGCATTGGGCTGCCGCTACATCTACTCGGCAAACCCGATGGCGCCGACCCAGAAATGCAACGCCGCCGCGCCGCAAGCTATGTCGCCCCTGAGCAGGCCAACGGCTCTCCCGCAACTCCCGCGAGCGACGTCTGGTCGCTCGCTCTAATCTTGAACGAGGCGGTATCGGCCATCGCTCCGCCCATCGGCGAGTCGCTGGTTGACACGCTTCGGATGCGGGCCGAAGAACCGGTGGAACCCGATGCCGACTTGGATGAGATCCGCGACGTCGTCGCCGCTGCGATGGACCGACAGCCAACTGAGCGGCCAACTGCAAGCATGTTTGCCGAAGCGTTGATGGACGTCGCCGAAGGCATGGCTGCCCCGGTGGCCTTTGCGTGGTCACGCCCCGCAACCAGTCCGGTTCTTGCGGACAGCGACCCGTCACCCGGCGATGAGCTCGACTCGGTCGGCGCGGGTTCCACCGATGCTGAATTGGCAGAAGCCGACCTGTCTAGTGAGTTCGACATTTTTCAAATCGACCCTGAGCCTGCAGACGTCGACGCATCCGACCTTGCGTCGGCCGGCGATGAGTCGGCAGAGTTCGATACATACGACACATACGACCTTCCGCCGATCGAAGGTGACCCTGCGGAGGTCGATGCATACGACTCTTCGCTGGTCCATGATGGGCCGTCGGCTGCCGTTGATGAGTCTGTTGACGTCCCGACCAGCGACATATCACCACTCGGACCTACCGACGCGCTCGACCGCGAGACGGTGTCCCATGTGGGCGGGGGCGATCCCATCGATGCGCCGGTCAGCGTTCCCCGAAGCGTGGTGGCAACAGCCGCCATCGACGACGATGACGTCGGCCCGCTTCCGGCCTGGCCGCTCGTGGCCCTGTTCGTGCTCGTTGCAGCGGCACTCGGCGCAGTCGCAGTGTCGTGGCTCACCAGCGGAGGAATCGGTTCTTCTTCGGTACCTGACGTCACCGGCCAGCCATTCGACGCGGCCTCGTCAGAGCTCATCGCCGATGGCTGGAGCGTCGAGCGTCTCGAGACTCGTTCGGCCGACGCAGAACCGGGCGACGTCGTCGCTCAGTCGCCAGAACCGGGAGCCGACGCCTCGCGGTCCGAGCCAGTGTCGCTGACGGTGACGCTCGGCAAGGATCTGGTCGAGATTCCTGATGACATGGTCGGTCTGACCGTGCCTCAAGCCGAGGAACGACTCAGGCTGGTCGGGCTCAACGTCGGCAGCCTGGATCGCGTGAACAGCGAGGCGCTCGCGTCGGGTTTGGTGCTTGGCACCGACGAGCCCACCACGCAGAAACCCGAAGGCGAAGCGGTCGACCTGCGCGTCTCGTTGGGCCCGGCCGACCGCCAGATCCCGAACTCGATCATCGGTGCCACAATTGCCGATGCAACCGCCACGCTTACCTCGCTTCGTATCGGCATCGTCGAAGAAGAGGTATTTGACGAGGCAGTGCCGGTCGGCGTGGTTGTCTCGATCATCCCCGGTCCCGGAACCTCGGTTGCCGCTGATTCGGTGGTGCAGGTGCAAGTCAGCGCCGGACCGGCCCCAGTGGTTGTACCAGATGTGATCGGACTCGGTCTTGGCGAAGCGCGAGAGCTTCTCGAAGGACTTGGTCTGCTCTTCATTGACAGCCGCGGCACCCCAGGCGAGCCAGCAATCGGTTCAGCGCCGCCTGCGGGCCAGGAAGTAGACGTCGGTTCGGAGTTCATCATCATCCTCGGTGAGCCGAGCGACAACGAAGAGGGCGAGCCGGGCGAGCCAAACGACGGTGACGAGGTCAGCGACAACTGACCGACGGCAGTGGTTGTTCAGGCGGTGATTGCTTCGAGCCGGCTGACGACCTTCTCAGCGAGTGCCTGCTGGTCGGCCGTGGGATCCATGTCTTGGAGGTCCAGCAAACGCGAAACATCGCCTTCGACGGTGATCTCACCGCTCATGAACGCAATCATCAGGGCTTCGAAATCTTGATTGACAAGCATGTTGCGGGCTACTTCGTAGGGCAAATGTACGGTGACGTCCGCCTGCTCAAGATGGCCGAGGTCAGGCACCAGGCTTCCGGCTGACGTATCTACATGCCCAAGAACCGTGCCATCATCAAATGGCGCATCGGTGACCGTGACATTGAGCTGTAGCGGATCGTCGGGAATCGTGAAGTCAGCTTCGAATTCGGATTGGATCTCGCGTGCGGCGGCGATCCACGAATTGGACAGAAAGACATGTCGACTCACGGCTTCACGGTACCAACGGCGGTGGTCACGGCTGCAGCCGGTCGCAGACCCTGCCGCGATCAGCGTCAGCGATACGATCTGACCGTGATGAACGAATGGTGTGACCGATGAGCGAACGAATCACCCGAGACGAGGTGGCGCACGTTGGGCAACTGGCGCGTCTGGTGATCACAGACGATGAGTTGACGATGTTCACTGAACAACTCGGCGCAGTGCTCGACACCGCAAGCGATCTTGCTGCACTTGATCTATCGGGGGTCGAACCCATGGCACAGCCATGCGCTCTCACGAATGTCACCCGGCCAGACGTGATCGAACCAAGCCTTGGGCGCGACGAGGTCCTCGCCATGGCCCCAGCAGCCCAAGATGGTCGCTTCCGGGTACCGCCGGCCCTCGGTGAAGCATGATGAACGCCCAACTGACGGCGATCGAAACTGCTGCACGGGTGCGCTCGGGCGACATGACAGCGGTTGAGGCCCTAGCCCAATCACAGGCCGCGGTTACCGCTCGCGACGCAGACGTGCGTGCATTTCTGCATCTCACCGATGACCGCGCAGCCGAACAGGCCGACCGGGTCGATGCACAGGTCGCTCAGGGCCAAGACCCGGGCCCGCTGGCAGGTGTCCCGATCGCGATCAAGGACAACATGTGCACCCGCGGTGCTCCCACGACGTGTAGCTCCAAAATGCTTGAAGGCTGGAAGCCCCCCTATGACGCCACCGTCGTCAGCAGGCTTGAAGCGGCTGGAGCGCTCGTGGTCGGTAAGACCAACCTGGACGAATTCGCGATGGGTTCATCAACCGAGAATTCGGCGTTTGGCCCGACCCGAAACCCCCACGATCTCACCCGGGTACCTGGAGGCTCGAGTGGCGGTTCCGCAGCAGCTGTTGCAGCCGGATTCGTCCCGCTTTCACTCGGAAGCGATACCGGTGGGTCGATCCGCCAACCGGCAGCCTTGTGTGGCGTAGTTGGTTTCAAACCGACCTACGGAGCGGTGTCTCGGTACGGGCTGATCGCATTTGCCAGCTCGCTTGACCAGATCGGGCCGTTCGCGTCAACTGTCGCAGACGCTGCGTTGTGTTTCGACACGATCGGCGGACACGACCCTCGCGATGCGACGTCGATTCCGTCTGCGATTCCCTCGGCGGCTGCAGCGCTCGGCAACGGTGTGGCTGGCAAGCGCATCGGGATCATCGACGAGCTCATGGGCGAAGGCATCGATGACGATGTTCGGGCTCGAGTCGAGCAAGCTGCGGCAGCGCTGGCCGACGCAGGAGCGACGGTCGAACGAGTGAGCGTGCCCGCAACCATTTACGGGCTCGCCGCGTACTACCTCATCGCTCCAGCCGAAGCGTCGAGCAACCTGGCCCGCTACGACGGCGTTCGTTACGGTCAACGCGTCGACGGAGTCAACGTCGAAGAGATGAATGCAGCGACCCGAACTGCGGGATTCGGTGATGAGGTCAAGCGTCGCATCATGCTTGGTACCTACGCGTTGTCCTCTGGCTATTACGACGCGTATTACGGCAAGGCTCAACGGGTGCGAACCTTGATCGCGAACGAGTTTGCCCAGGCCTACTCGTCGTTCGATCTGTTGATGTCGCCAACGTCTCCATCGACGGCGTTCGAGCTCGGGGCCAAGAGCGACCCGATGTCGCTGTACATGTGCGATGTGTGCACCATCCCGTCGAACTTGGTTGGGCACCCTGCACTATCAGTGCCGTTCGGTGTCGGTGACGACGGACTGCCAGTCGGCGTGCAGCTGCTTGCGCCGCTACTTGGCGACGACGAGCTGTTCGCTGCTGGTCAGGTGCTCGAAGATGCCAACCCGACCGATGCGACCGCATCTGGTTCAGAAATCCGCGGAGAGGTACGGCCATGAGTGAGCTTCCTGACGGCTGGGAGATGGTTATCGGGCTCGAAGTCCATGTCGAACTCGCGACCCAGACCAAACTGTTCTGTCCGTGCGCCAACGCGTTTGGCGATGAGCCCAACACCAACATCTGCCCGACCTGCCTGGGGCTGCCTGGCTCGCTTCCGGTTCCGAACGCACAAGCAATTGACTACGCGATGACGCTTGGCCACGCTCTCGGGTGCACCGTTGCTGGGTCGGTCTTCGCCCGCAAGAACTATTTCTACCCGGACATGCCGAAGGACTACCAAACCACCCAGTACGAGCATCCGACAAACGAGAACGGCTCAATCACGTTGGGTGATGGCACCGTGATCGGCGTCGAACGCGCTCACATCGAAGAGGACACTGGCAAGTCCACCCACCTCGGTGGAGGTGGTCGAATTCATGATGCGACGGCGACCTTGGTCGACTACAACCGAGCGGGCGTGCCGCTCGTTGAGGTCGTCAGCCGGCCCGAAATGCGCTCGGCGGACCAGGCTCGGGCCTATGTCTCGGAGCTACGTGACATCTTGCTGGCTACCGGCGTGAGCGATGCGCGTATGGAAGAAGGCTCGATGAGGGTCGACGCGAATGTGTCGGTGCGTCCGGTGGGTAGCGATGAGCTGCGTACCCGGTGCGAGTTGAAGAACATCAACTCGATGCGATCTCTGGGCCGAGCAATCAACTACGAGGCTCGGCGTCATGTCGATCTCTATGAGTCGGGCCAGTCGCCAAACCAACAGACCCGGCACTGGGATGAGGATGGCGGACGATCGACGCCCGGGCGTTCCAAAGAAGACGCTGACGACTACCGGTATTTCGCCTGTCCTGATCTTCCGCCGTTGGTTCCGACGGACGAAGAAATGCAGGCAATTCGAGCAGGACTGCCGGTGTTGCCGGCAGCTCGCCGCCAGGCTCTGGCCGATGCGACCGGTATCGAAGCCGGCCAAGCGGTTCTTGCGGTTGAGCGTGGGCTCGATGCATTGGCGATCGCCGCGGTGCGGGCCGGAGCGCCCGGCGATGTTGTGATCAAACACGTTGACCAGAACCTTTCTGATGGCGCTGGTCAGCTCGACGGGCCCATGCTCGCCAAGCTGGTCGGGCTCGAAGTCAGCGGAGCGCTGAGTGCTACGCAGGTGAAGACCGTGCTTGGTGAACTGGTGGCCAGCGGTGGCGACCCGGCAGATGTTGCAGCTTCGATGGGTTTCGAAGCCATGGACAGTTCCGAGCTGGCGACGTTGCTTGATCAGCTGATCGCAGACAACCCCGACGAGTGGCAACGGTTTACTGAAGGTGACACCAAGGTGCAGGGATTCTTTGTCGGCCAGATCATGAAGGCCACGCAGGGCAAGGCTGATGGCAAGATTGTCAATCAGCTGATGAAAGAGCGAAGCTCAGGTTGAGGAGCGAAGCTCGGGTTCCAGAGCGAAGCTCAGGTTAAAGGGGACAGCTCAGGTTGAACCGAGACGTTGTCCGCTTCGATGGTTGTGGCGGAATGCTCAGGTATCGCTTGGTCGTTGATCGAGTCGAGCCCGTCGCCGGTCTCGGCTAAACCATTTACGAATCGCAGTGAACCTGATCCGGCCGAGCGAACTCGCTCACCGGGCAACACGATGCCGGTCAGGTTGCAAGGGTCGACCGCCATCACTGTCGCCCGGTGTCGCTGGTCGGAGCGCGATGATTTGCGGGTTGCTCGCAGCGATCTGATGGCATCGACCGATGCATATTGCTCGCCGCCAAAGCCGGTCACGAACCGGCCGCCGCGGATCAGCCCGCGAGCCTCGAGCCGTCGGAATGCCCACAGAATCTCGCGCCACGGAAGGGCCAAGGTTTCGGTCAGGGCCACGTCGCGGAACACCACACCCCATCGGGCGAGCAGCTGTTCGGCGACGGCCTCGGCGAGTTCCTCTGTGCTCTCGACTTCGAGCGGTGCCGGCAGTAACGCCCAACGCCCTTCGCTGCGGGTGTGGCCAGCGGCACCGCGGCGCAGGCCCCGATTGCCGAGTGTGTGGCGCTTGGGTTGAGAAGCTCGCCCGTTTAGCAGTGTTCGGACGGCATTAAAACTGTCTGCGGTGACCAGTCCCATGCCGACGGCGTTCCAGAGCGCCCGCTCGGTTTGGGTGGCGTCGAGGCCGAGGGCTTCGACCAGTTCGGTGTGGAACTGGGCCCCTCGGCTGGCGAGTGCCTCGATGATTGTTGCGACATGTCCGTCGGTCGGAGTCGGTGCAGCGTGGGCATGGCGGCCAGCGGCTAACAGCCATGGGAAGTCACCGCGCAACGTGAGCGTGATCGGTGTCGCTCGTGACGGCGTTAGGCGCTGGGTTGGGTCGGTTGGTTCAGCCCGAGGTGATAGTCGGCCCCAGACGACTTCGCCACTGAGACACATTTCGTCGAGCCAGGCTGGTTGATAGTCGGCGACCCGGCCAGCGAGGACCTGCTCCCATGCTCCTGCTGGGATCTCGAAGCCCTGGAGCTGTTCGAGTACGGCAAGCAGCCCGGCGCGACCTCGAACGTGAGTTTCGGGTCCGAGACGGTGCCAGTCGAGCAAGAAGCGCATGTATTGCTGCGCGGTGGCCGGTTCGATTTGGCGGCGGCGTTGCTTTTGCGAATAGATGTGGATCCGAGCGAGAAGCTGACGAGCGCACCATTCCGTGTCGTTGCCGTCTCGTGGCGACCATGTTCCGCGGATGGCGAATCCGGTGCCTTCGAGTGCGACCAAGGCGATCGCGACCCGGCTGGTGTCGGTTCCGCAGCGACGGGCCAATGCTTCGGTCGTGACAGGGCCGGTGATCGAGAGGTGTCCGCGAACCATTGCCACGATTGCGTTTTCGCCAGCGGTCGTGTCGGATCCGATCGACGCAGCGGACTCGGCGAGTTCCGTTGTGGCCCAGCTGCCATCGCCAAGCACGACGACTCGTTTGCGTTCAAGCAATGTGTCGAACAGCCCTTGCCACTGTGGTGCAGGTTGGCACCGCACCAAATCGCTAAGTAGATCGTGAAGCTCGTCGGATGTGCGGACATCGGGAGCTGCTTCGGCCCGAACTTGGTCGATTGCTGATGTGTCAACTCCACCGATTTCGGTGAGATCTACCGGAATACCTCGGCGCAGTGGGACAGCCCGGGTGCGGCGGTCGATTGCTTCGGCATCGTCGAGGAAGGTGTATGGCGGGCCGACGAGAAGCTCATGAGCGAGCGGTGACGGCTCGACAGTGTCGACGCAGGTGACGTGCAGGGTGCCGTTCTCGAGCCGTTCGACGAGGTCGCACAGGCCATCGACATCCATCGCTTCGTGCAGAGTGTCGTACATGGTCTGTCGGACGATCGGGTGATCGGGGATCTCAATCGGGCCGTTGATGTGTTCCTGGCATCCCGCGGCTGACGGGAACGCCGCAGCCATGACGTCGTCTGCTTCCATCCGTTGAATCGGTGGAGGGTTTTTGCGTCCGCCTTTGAATCGAAGCACGGTAAGGGACCGGTTCAGGTTCCAACGCCAACGAGAGATAAACATCGGCGAGGGAGGGACGAGCACCGCTTGCACGAGCGTTTGTGGGACCTGTTCTTTCTTCAGATAGTTCTGCACCTCGTCGAGCGCGAAGCTGTGCTGCGGTCCAAGGGACAAGACGACGGCGTCGTCGTTGGCGGCAGCTTGCAGTTCGAAGTCGAAGTTGACACAGAACTTCTTGCGCAACGCGAGCCCAAATGCTCGGTTGATTCGCCCACCGAACGGTGAATGCACGACGAGCTGCATGCCGCCTGTCTGGTCAAAGAACCGTTCGATGACGAGACGGTCGGTGGTAGGAAGATCACCGAGCACAGCAAGCGAAGCGGCGAGATATGCCACGATCGTCTCTGCGGCGAGTGCGTCGATGCCGCACGCATCGCGAACCCACGCTCGCGCCGCGGCTGGAACGTCGGTCTCAAGTCGGGCCTGGACCTCGGCGCGAAGCTGTGACACCTCTTCGGACAACTCGGCGGTGCGGGCCGGAGCCTCGCCAAGCCAGAACGGCACGGTCGGTGGCTTGCCGCCTGCATCGACCACCCGGACGACGCCGGGTTCGATCCGGCGGATCTGCCACGAATGAGTGCCGAGCAAGAAGATGTCACCGGGCAACGACTCGGTAGCCCAGTCTTCATTGACGGTGCCGACGAATAGGTCATCGGGGTCAGCGACGACCCGATAGTCGGCTATCTCGGGGATCGCTCCGCCGGAAGTCAGTGCGGCCAGGCGCGCACCGCGGCGGCCCTCGACTTCGTTGTTGACTTGGTCGTGGTGCACATAGGCACCTTTGGGCCCTCGACCGGTGACGATGCCTTTGGTGACAAAGTCGAGGACCTCGTCGAAGACCTCGCGGCTCAGATCGCGGTACGGCATGGCACGGCGCATGAGGGCGAAGAGTTCGTCTACGTCCCAACGTTCGGCAGCAGTCTCGGCGACGATCTGCTGGGCGAGAATATCGAGCGGAGCGATTGGTGGGATGATGGCGTCGAGACGTCCGCCGCGAACAGCGGACATGAGCGAAGCGCACTCGACGAGCTCGTCTCGACTGAGCGGGAAAAGGCGACCTTTGGGAGTGCCAAAGCGGGTGTGGCCAGAGCGCCCGACCCGCTGAAGGAACGTGGCGATACTGCGGGGAGAGCCGATCTGGCAGACGAGTTCGATTGGCCCGATGTCGATACCGAGTTCGAGCGAAGCCGTTGCAACGAGTGCCTTGAACTCGCCAGCGCGGAGCTTGCGTTCGACCCGCTCTCGACGGGTCTTCGAAAGCGAGCCGTGGTGGGCAGCGACCTTGTCGTCGCCGATCCGTTCGGCGAGTTGATGGGCGATCCGTTCGGCGAGTCGCCGAGTGTTGACGAACACGAGCGTGGTCTGATGCTGTTCGATCATCTCGGTGATCTCATCGAGCATTTCGCTGATCTGTTCGGCAGGTGCCAGTGCTTCGGGCTCACCGTTGGGAAGCACAAGTTCAAGGTCGAGCGTGCGTTGGTGGCCGGTGTCAACCACGGTGCAATCAGGCGAACCGTCAGCCTTGACCGGGCCGGTGCCGACCAACAGGCGTGCAACGGTCTCGATCGGCCGTTGGGTCGCTGACAGGCCAATGCGAACCGGACGTTCGGCACAGATGTGTTCGAGCCGTTCGATGGTGACGGCGAGGTGTGACCCTCGCTTGTCACGGGCGACTGCGTGGATCTCATCAATGATGACGGTGCGGACCGTTCGCAGCGCATCTCGGCTGCGTTCGGCGGTGACCATGAGATAGAGCGACTCAGGAGTGGTGACGATGAACTGGGGAGGTTTGCGCACCATTGAGCTGCGCTGTGAGCTGGTGGTGTCGCCGCTGCGCACGCCGACCCGTAGTGACGGCGGGGCGTAGCCAAGTTCGGTGGCGATGGTTGCGATCTCGTCGAGGGGCCGAACCAGGTTCTCGCTGATGTCGACGGCTAAGGCCTTGAGCGGTGAGACGTACATGACCTGGGCGGTGTTTTCGAGCAGCTGTCCAGCGTCATGGCGTTTGTAGAGATCGTCGATTGCGACGAGGAACGCGGACAGCGTTTTGCCTGAACCAGTGGGTGCAGCGACGAGCGTGTCATTGCCTGCGGCGATCGATGGCCAGGCCTGGCGCTGCGGGTCGGTTGGTCCGTGCGGGAAGGTACGGGTGAACCACGTGCGAACCGCGGGGTGAAAGCTGGCCAGGTCCGGGTCGCACGTAGCCGCGGGAGCAGCGAATGGCAGGGGGATAGGACCCGCTGCAAGAGCCGGTGTCGCAGGGCTTGTGGGAGGAAGCTCAGTCAGTGCCATAGGACCTGCCTGCGAACCTAGTGCAGCGGTGTGACAGACCCGCCGCGAAGTGGCTGGTGTTGGCAAATGGCTGTCGGGAGCTCCGGCGATCGCTTCAGCGCTTTGTGGCCACGAACAGGCCTTCGGTGAGGACAAACGCTGCCGACGAACGATCACTGTCAAGTGACGGTCGCAGCCACGCTGCAGCCGCTGGGGGAGCGGTGCGAAGATCGTGCAACAACTGCACCCGCACCGCTTCGTCGACCGACATATTGCCCGCCCAGGGCTCAAACATCATCTGCTTGCCGATCGTTTCGGCCGCGACGATGTCAAATCCAGCACCATCGATCAGTTCCAGCCATTCGCTGATCGGCAGGCATCGCAGATGGCTGAGGTCGCGGCGGCGCTCAAAATCATCACACCAGCGAGCAGCGTCGGCGTCTTCGGGAGCGACATTGTCCACGAGCGCAAAGGTCCCGCCGGCAACAAGGACCCGTGCTGCTTCGCCAACAAAGCCGCCAGGGTCGGAGAAGTGATGCGGAGCAATGCGACAGGTCACGAGGTCGAAGCTCGCGTCGTCGAACGGAAGATCATGGGCGTCGGCTTCTTCGAAGCGAACATTGTCGATGCCGCGTTCCACGGCAAGATCGGCCGCAACCTGAACCATTTCCGGGGTCACGTCTGACGAAACTACCGAGCTGACGTGCGGGGCGATTGCGAACGCGGTGTGCCCAGCGGCACTAGCGATATCGAGTGCATGCCAATCAGCCTGCGGACTGACCATCTCGACGATCCGCCCCAAGCTGGCTCCCTTGGCATGCACCGTTGATGCTGCGTAGTTGGCAGCGTTGGGCCCGAACTGGGCAATCGAGCGTGCGAGCTGGCCTTCGGCATCGTTGGTCATGCCGGCGACCTTACGGGCCTACGATCGGCAGTGGTGACAACCTATGGCCAGTACCTCAAGATCGACGAACTACTTAGCCTGCAACAACCGCGCAGTGAGCCGGAGGAGCACGATGAAACCCTGTTCATCGTCATCCATCAGGTGTATGAGCTGTGGTTCAAACAGGTGTTACACGAGCTGGATCGGTTCGGCCGTCACCTCGATGGCGATGCGCTTGCGCGAGGGGGCCATCAGCTCAGACGGGTGCGTCGGATCTTCGCCACGTTGATCAGTCAAATCAGCATTCTCGAGACCATGACCCCACTCGAGTTCATGTCGTTCCGGGCCTTCCTTGACGAAAGCAGCGGATTCCAATCAGCGCAGTTCCGCGAACTCGAATGCTTGCTCGGTATCACTGACACCTTCGAGCTGGAGTGGTTCGAATCAAACCCGGGTGAGCATGCACGACTGTCGCGGCGTATCGCCGAGCCGACCCTGTGGGACAGCTTCGTCGGGTACCTGCATCGCAACGGTCACCCCATGCCATTGTCGGCGACCGACCGCGACCCGACTGCCGCCGTCGTTCCGGATCCTGCGGTTCAGGCCGTCATCGCCGGGGCATACCGAGATGACGTCAGACTGCGCAGTCTGTGCGAGGCCATGGTCGACCTCGATGAGTCGCTGCAACAGTGGCGTTATCGCCACATGATGATGGTGCAACGCACGATTGGTGTCCGTCCCGGAACCGGCGGCAGCTCAGGTGTTGACTACCTCAAGGGCACGTTGTTCCGCCAGTGCTTTCCCGACCTGTGGCAGGTTCGCGCACTCTTCTAGGTGTCGCGGTTCTCGGCCCGCGATCGGTCGCGTAACGGTCGTCGAGTCAGTAACCGCGTGCGACGTCAACCGGGCCGAGTAGGTCTTGGCCCGATCGGTACCGTTCGACGTTCAGTCGAACCCGCTCAGCGAGGAGCACCAGACCCATCTCGGGTGTGTTGCCGACGTGAGGTGTGATCAGTGCGTTCCCGCGGCCCCAAAGCGTGTGACCGTCCGGGAGCGGTTCAGGATCGGTGACATCGAGTGCGGCACCGCCGATGCCCGACCGATCCAAACAAGACACGAGAGCGTCAGTATCGATGTGCCCGCCGCGGGCCACATTCACGATCCACGAGGTTGGCTTCATTAGCGCAAACTCGGCGGCTCCGATGATTCCAACCGTCTCGGGGGTCAACGCGAGAGCCAACACGACGGCGTCCGCGTCGGGAAGGACTTCGTGCAGGTCGTCGATCGGCCGGGTAGCGGTAGCACCCGCAACGTCGCCGGTCGACTTCCGAAGCACCGTTGTGGTGCAGCCAAACGGTGCAAGCAGTGCAAGCAACGATTCGGTGATGCCACCGCCGCCGAGGATGACCACATGGGATCCGCATAGGTTCTGACCAACTGGACCGGTCCACGTTCGAGCTTGGGAGTAGCTGACGAGATTCCGGAAACCCGCGAGCAACATGGCCAACGCGGCCTCGGCAACCGGCGGTGCATAGACGCCCTTGCCGCACGTCCAACGCCGGCCGGTGTCGAACATGTCGACGAACGGCTCGACCCCGGCAAAGGGGAGTTGTACCCAGTCGATGCCATCGTGCAGATAGCTCGGCAGCTGGTCGGCTTGGCTCTGGTCGGCCCACACCAGGGCCGTGGCTTCGGCGGCAGGCACGACACGCCCACCGCCGGCCACGACGGCGCGAGCAAGCGCATTGGTCCGCCAGCAAGACGGCTCGACCGCAATCAGTGGCTCAGCAGCAGATCCGTCGGGTACGAAGGCATTGGACGGGTCAACAGTCACGAAGTCGAGCGTAAGGGAAAGGTTCCCCGGCTGGCCGCAACGGTGCCGGTAGAATCTTTGCTTGAACTGCATGATCTTTCGCCCGCCGACTCTGTACGCGTTGCTACCGACTCTGCGCACCTTGGCGCTCGTTGCACCGGGTTGCTGCAATCGGCCACGCCCATGAGCGCTTCAGTACACGCCGCGGCAGCGACGCCGGATCAGCCGGTACTCGTCGTCGACTTCGGTGCACAATACGCACAGCTGATTGCGCGCCGGGTACGCGAAGCGAACGTCTACAGCGAGATCGTGGCCCCCGACCTCAGTGCCAGCGAATATGCCGCACTGTCGCCCGCTGGCATCATCTTCAGCGGTGGCCCAGCTTCGGTCAACGTCGATGGTGCCCCGGCGATCGACCCGGGCGTCTACGAGCTTGGCGTGCCGATTCTTGGCATTTGCTACGGAGCGCAGCTGATCGCCAGTCAACTGGGCGGCACGGTGACCCGCTTCGAAGCGGGTGAGTACGGGCGAACCGACATGACCGTTGCCGGTGGCGACCTCCTCGAAGGTCTGCCGCGTTCCCAGTCCGTCTGGATGAGTCATTTCGATTGCATTAGCGACGTACCCGAAGGCTTCACGGTCACGGCGTCGACCGAACATGCACCCGTCGCCGCATTTGAGAGCGATGGGGTGTGCGGCGTGCAATATCACCCCGAGGTGTCGCACACACCGCACGGCCAAGCCGTGATCGAACGGTGGCTTGACCGGTCAGGAATCACTCGCACGTGGACCATGGCCAACATCATCGACGAACAGGTCGCGGCGATTCGCGAGCAGGTCGGAAGCGGACGGGCGATCTGCGGGCTCAGCGGCGGGGTCGACTCAGCAGTCGCCGCCGCGTTGGTACACAAGGCGATCGGTCCACAGCTCACCTGCGTGTATGTGGACACGGGCCTTATGCGCAAGAACGAAAGTGATCAGGTCGTCGAGACCTTCCAGAAAACCCAAGGCATCGAGTTGATTCATGTGCAGGCCGCAGATGACTTCTTCGTCAAGCTGGCCGGACTGACCGAACCCGAATCCAAACGCAAAGCGATTGGCGAGACGTTCATTCGGGTCTTCGAGCGGGCCTCGGCCGGCATCGACGATGCACATTTTTTGGTGCAGGGCACGCTCTACCCCGACATCGTTGAATCAGGCGGCAAGCACGCGTCGACGATCAAGAGCCACCACAACGTCGGCGGACTTCCCGACGACATGACGTTCGCGTTGGTCGAACCACTGCGAGCTTTGTTTAAAGATGAAGTCCGCAAAGTGGGCACCGAACTTGGCTTGCCCGATGAGATCGTCTGGCGTCAACCGTTCCCCGGACCCGGACTTGGGGTCCGCATCATTGGCGAGGTAACTCCTGACAAGGTCGCGGTGCTGCAAGAAGCCGACCACATTGTCCGAGAGGTCCTGCGAGACGCGGGGCTTGAGCGTGAGATCTTTCAGTCATTCGCCGTGCTACCGGATATCCGCAGCGTTGGGGTGATGGGAGATGAGCGAACCTATGGCTATCCGATCATCGTGCGAGCGGTTACGAGCGAAGATGTGATGACTGCGGACTGGGCCCGAATCCCGTATGACGTACTCGAGACGATCTCGAGTCGGGTGATCAACGAAGTCGACGGGGTGAACCGGGTTGGCTACGACATCACCTCAAAGCCCCCCGGCACGATCGAATGGGAGTGACCTGATGGCTGACGATCAAGGGTTGCATGACGCCATCTCCGCCGACGCGATCCCAGCCGATGTAGATGTCGTTGACGTATATGTCGAAGCCCTCGCGCTGTTTGGCAACGCGGTCCGAAGCATCGGCGATCACGAATGGGATTTGCCGACTCCGTGCCCCGAGTGGAATGTCAGGGAGCTCGTTACACACGTCGTGCTGGGCGAAGCACACTTGCCCGCAGTGCTGACCGGCGAGACCGAAACAACCCAGACTGCGTTCAGTTCGGAGATGCTTGGAACTGACCCGCTTTCAGTGTGGCGCGGGACGGCCCTTCGGGCCATCGAAGTCGCTCGCGGCGATGGGATCGCCGCACAGGCACTGGCGTTGGACATGGGCACCGTTACCGGTCACCAGTTGCTGGCCTATCGGATCACCGACAACGTTGTCCACACCTGGGACGTCGGCGTTGCGGTTAGTCGTCCTGAACCCGTTGACCAGCGTTTTGCCGAATGGCTGCTCGATTTCTGGCAGCCGGCCGCAGCCGATCTCAGCCAGACCGCGTTCTTTGGACCGCCGACCGAGATCGAGGCAGGCGCGTCGGCTTCGACGCGCCTGCTCGCTCTGCTCGGCAGGTCAGCCGTCGCCGGCTGACCCGTCGCTCACTCGTCTTCGCTGGTCGCTGAATCGCCCGGCGCCGCGGCGTCTGCCCCGGCGGCGTCTTCTGCGTGTGCGTCGTCAACTGCAGGTGTTGCCTGGTCGGACGCATCAGCAACAGCAGGCTCTGGCTCGGCGGCAGCAGCAGCCGCAGCTGCTTCGTCGGCGGCGGTTTCGCTGGCGGGATCAGGAGCGACAGCCTGCGACATCGACAGGTCGATCGTGCGTCGCTTTTTGTCGATCTTGATGACTTTGACCCAGACCTTGTCGCCGGGAACGACGATCTCTTCAGGAGCGAACACCCGGTACTCGGCCATTTCTGAGACGTGCACCAGACCTTCGCCGCCTTCGGGAAGCTCGACAAATGCGCCGAAGTCGACCAGTCGCGAGACACTGCCTTCGAAGCGAGTGCCCTTCTTCATCGCGGTGAGAGGATCGCTGCCAGAACGCATGGAGAGCCCGAGCCGGTTCTTCGACGGTTGCACCTTGATGACCGTGACGTCGACTTCCTGGCCGACCTTCAGGTCGCGCTGAGGGTCGCGTGCTCGGCTCCAGCCGATTTCGGATTTGTGGACCAGGCCACGAACACCGTTGACGTCGACGAATGCGCCAAAGTCAGTGATTTGGGCAACGGTGCCCTTGAAGGCCTGACCGATTTCGATCGACGCCATGGTCGACTTTGCTTGTTGGCGTTGTGTTGCACGAAGCGAGGCCTTGCGGCTAACGATCAACCGAGCCTTGTTGCGGTCAGCCTCGACGACGCGAACATCGAACGTCTGGCCGATGAGCGGCGTGAGGTCGTTGACAGTTTGCAGATCTGCAAGCGATGCAGGCATGAAGCCGCGCAGTCCACCGACGTCGAGCGACAGGCCGCCCTTGACGGTTTCGGTCACCGTTGCCGACAGGTCGGACTTATCTTTGGCTGCTGCTTCGGCTGCTTCCCAGCCGCGTTTTTGTTGGGCCCAGAGGCGGCTGAGAGTGATGCGCTTTTTGACGTCGGCGCGAGCCAGCACTGCAGCTTCGACGGTGTCGCCGGTCTTGACGACAGAGGTGAGGTCGACCTGTTCGCCTGAGTCCCAGTGGCGGTCACTGATGACACCGACCTTGCCGTCACCAAGATCCACCTCGGCCTCGCGCTTGGAGACCGTGAGGACAGTACCGGGGATGATTTCGCCGCTTTCGAAGCCGCCGAGGTTCGGTGGGCCGAGGATGGCACCGGCGTCCGGCAGGCCCAGACCAGCATCAGGGTCGGTGTCGACAGCAGTGGCATCGGGCGCGGCTGCGGCCGCGGCCGCAGCGGTAGCTGGCGAATCACCGACCGATGGTGTCGGAGTATTCGTCGGTGCAGGCGTCGGTGCAGGCGCGACCGCATCGGCTTCGACGTCGGCTGCGGCTTCGGTAGCTACGGCCTGGGATCCGGCATCGACAGCGTCGGCTGCGGCGTCGGATCCGGCATCGACAGGGTCAGCAGCGGCGTCGGCCACGGCTGCAACGTCGGCTTCTGCTAGTTCGGCTGGTGGCTCAGGTGCCGGTGCCGGTTCTGGCGCGGATGGGGGTGCAGGTGCATCGGCAAGAGCCTGGGCAGCTGCGGTGTCGGGTGCTTCGGCAGCGGTACCGGCTGCTGGAGCCTGAGATTCTGCGTTGGTCACGGTGTCGTGCGTGGTGGATTCGGGAGCTGCCTCGGTTGCCGGTGCAGGCTCGGATGTGGATTCGACGACGGTGCTGTCGTCGGTCGATTCGCCGGTTGGCGTCTCGTCGGTGTTTTCGTTGGTGTCAGTCATTGTCCCAGTTGGTCCAAAGTGAGTAAGGAAGCCTCCATGGTGCCATCACTTCGGGCGCGATCGGACATCGTTTTGGCTGATCGGGCCGATGGATACACGCCAGGCAATCCGATCGCATGTGCGTTGCTCGACGAGATCAGGTGCCGTGGAGGGCCTCGACCACCGGAGCGAACGCTTCCATTTGGTCCCCGTTGATCGACACAAAGCTGATACCCCAGCGCTCACGCCAGGCCTGAACAGTCTCGATGCATTGCTCAGCGCTGCCGACCAAAGCATGCGGGGACCCGAGTGCTTCTTCGGCGCTCATGCCAAGTGCCGGTGCCATCGCTGCAGCCATCGCTTCTCGATCGTCGGTGATCATCGCCAGGTGGATCCGGGTCTGAAGCTCAATCTCGTCAAACCGCTCCCCGGCGCCAGCCTTGACCCATGAGATCTTCTGGTCGGTGCGGTCAGGCGTTGCATCGGCTCCGGCCCGCTCGTCGATGACCCCAGCGGCTAGGCCGGGGTTGATGCCGACGATGTCCGCCTGCTGGCCAGCGAGCGTGAGCATCTTCTGCTTCCCCCCTGCGAGCATGAGCGGGATACGAGGTTGGACAGGAAGAGGCGCCGACAGGGCACCCACCACGTCGTAATACTCGCCATGGAAGTCGACGTTGTCGCCCGCAAGCAATCCCCGCAGCACCGTGACTGATTCGCCCAGTCGGGCGATCCGCACCGAGGGTTTGTCGTAGGTCAAGCCAGCCGCCTCGTAGTCGCTGGTCATCCAACCTGCGCCGATTCCGAAGTCGACACGCCCGCCAGACAATGCATCGAGACTGGCGATCTCCTTGGCGAGCACCAACGGGTGGCGGTAGTCGTTTGCAAGCACGAGCGGAAGCACGCGCAACGTCGTCGTCGCCATGGCCGCTGCTGTGAGCGCAACCAGGGGAGCGGCCTGATCGGTGAAGTGGTCGGGCAGCGTGACTGCTGAGTAGCCAAGTGCTTCGGCTCGTCTAGCCGACTCGCCGATCTCGGAAGCACTCATGCCGCCAAGTGATGCGCTGAACCGAAATGCCTTTGTCATGGTCGCAGGCTACGAGAAGCGGACCCGGTGTCAGAGACGGCATAAGGTGCTGCCGTGCCGATCGAGATCCTCGACGGGCTGAATCCCGACCAGGAAGAAGCCGTTCTCCACGACTCAGGGCCGCTGCTGGTCATTGCCGGGGCGGGATCTGGTAAGACCCGCGTGCTGACCCATCGGATCGGGCGACTCATCCAGGAGCAGGGCGTCTCACCCTTTTCGATTCTGGCGATCACCTTCACCAACAAGGCCGCCAACGAGATGAAGTCTCGGGTCGAAGCGATCGTTGGATCGGTCGCACAGAAGATGTGGGTGTCGACCTTTCACTCGGCTTGTGTCCGAATCTTGCGTCGCGAGGCTGCAACCGCTGGCTACCCGTCGTCGTTCACGATCTATGACCATGCCGATGCGGTCCGTCTGACGAGCTATGTCCTGCGAGACCTCAACGTTGATACCAAGCGCTACCCGCCCCGAGCCGTTCATTCGGCAATCAGCGCTGCAAAGAACGAAGGTCTTGACCCCGTCGAGTACGCCGAACGGGCTGGACAGGCCTATGAACGCCGTGTCGGCGAGGTGTTCGACGAATATCAGCGGCGGCTTAAAGCCGCTGGTGCCATGGACTTCGACGACCTGCTCAGTGTGACCGTCAGGTTGTTCCGCTCACACCCTGCGGTGCTCGAGACATGGCAACGGCGCTTCGAGCACGTGCTTGTTGATGAGTATCAAGACACCAACCCGGTGCAGAACGAGCTGGTGTTGCAGCTCGGTGCTTCGCATCGGAATGTGTGCGTTGTTGGTGACGCGGACCAGTCGATCTACCGGTTCCGCAAAGCCGACATCCGCAACATCCTCGAATTCGAGAACGCGTTCCCCGATGCGACCACCGTCGTTCTCGAACAGAATTACCGGTCAAGCCAAACGATTCTCGACGCTGCCAACGCGGTTATCGACCACAACGCCGGGCGGGCTCCGAAGACGCTGTGGACCGAGCAGGGCCCAGGGGAGCAGATCGTTCGCTATCACGCTGAAGACGAAGGCGACGAAGCCCGCTGGGTCGCTCACGAACTTTCGCGGCTGCACGAGACCGAGCACTACCGCTGGGGCGAGATGGCGGTCTTTTACCGCACGAACGCACAATCCCGGGTACTCGAGGAGTACCTCATGCGGGTTGGCATTCCCTACAAGGTCATCGGTGGCACACGGTTCTACGACCGCCGAGAGATCAAAGACGCAATGGCCTACCTCAAGGCCGTCGTGAACCCGATCGACGAGGTCAGTGTCAAGCGGGTACTCAACACCCCTCGTCGTGGTGTGGGCGACAGTTCCATCGCGCGCCTCGATGTGTGGGCCCAATCACATGGGCTGTCGTTCATCGACGCACTCAAGTCAGCTCCCGAAGCGGGTGTGTCTGGCAAAGCCATCACCGGTATCAATGCGTTCCTCAACCTGTTGGCCTCGGCTGAGGATCATTTGGCCGACGGGCCCTCGGCGGTTCTCGATCACTTGCTCGACGTGTCCGGCTATCGCGGCGCGCTCGAAGCTGACCGCAGTATCGAATCTGATGGACGGTTGGAGAACCTCGGCGAACTGGTCGGCGCGGCAAACGATTTCGGCGACGTCGCCGAGTTCCTTGAACAGATCGCATTGGTCAGCGACACCGACCAGATCGATGATGAAGATGCGTCGGTCGTGCTGATGACCATGCACTCAGCCAAGGGTCTGGAATACCCCACGGTGTTCATCCTCGGTATGGAAGACGGTGTCTTTCCGCATATTCGCAGCATCGGCGATCCCGAGGAACTCGAAGAAGAACGTCGTCTTGCCTATGTAGGTATTACCCGCGCTGAGCAACGGTTGTACCTCACCCACGCGGCAAGCCGGACATTGTTCGGGGCCACCCAATACAACCCGCCGAGCCGGTTCCTCGATGAGATTCCGCAAATCCTCATCAACGAAGTTGAGAGCACCGCCGGTCGACGCCGCAGCAGTTCCGCACGAGGAAGCAACCGTTGGGCCGAACATCGCGAAGCACGCGTCGAACGGGCAATGCGCGCAGGCGAACGACGAACCTCGCTGGGCACGAGCATCGCAGAGCCGACCAAGCCGGCCCGTGAACAATCAGGCGCGCACGAGATCGGCATCCGAACCGGCGACGACGTCGAACACTCGACGTGGGGCGAGGGTGTCGTATTGATGGTCGAAGGATCCGGTGACAAAGCCGAAGCACTCGTTCGCTTCCCGACCGTGGGCGAAAAACGTGTGCTGCTGTCGTGGGCGCCTCTGAAGAAGATCGAGCGCTAAGCCCCCGAAGCTCAACCGCGCTGACGCAGCACGATGAGGCGGTCGTCTGCCCGAAGGTCGGCGGGGTTGGTCTGGCCCGGAGCGAGACGCTCGTTGTCGCGGATCACCGCGACGACGGTCACATCGGCTGGCACAGTAACCGACTGGCCGGCAGAGACCGGCGCCATCTCGGTCAGCTCTAGCCCGGTTCCGGTCTCAAGGAGATCCTCAACGACCGAAACGGCTCCCGGGGTTTGGGTCGCCAGGCCGAGCATGCGTCCTACCGCGGCAGTCGCGTCGATCACCTCGTCGGCACCTCCTTGGCGCAGCAAATGCAGGTTCTCTTGCTCTCGCCCACCGACGACGATGTGGGCATCGGCGTTGAGCTCGCGAACGGTCAAGGTCACAAGCACGGCGGTGTCATCACGATTTGGCGCGACCACCACTGCGCGCGCCTGACGCACGCCGGCCTTGTCAAGAACCGCTCGCTCGGTGGCGTTGCCGCTGATGGCGACGAGTCCGTGGACGCGCGCCGACTCGAGGGCTTCGGTGTCTGGATCAACAACGACAATCTCATCGAGCGATACACCTCGGTTCCGCAACTCTCGGACGGCGCTGCGGCCGGTTGATCCGTACCCACAAACAACGATGTGATCGTGCACGTTCTTCCTCCAACGGCGGACGGCTAGGAACTCTCGGGATTGGTCGGTTAGCACCTCAACGGTGGTCCCGACAACCAAAATCAGGAACACGATGCGTGCCGGCATGATCAGCAGAATCGTGGCAAGGCGCGCGCCGTCGCTCACGGCGGTGATGTCGCCATACCCCGTGGTGGTCACGGTGACCGATGCGTAGTACAGCGCGTCGAGGAAACTCACGGCATCGCCGTTGCCGTCGACGTAGCCGTCCTTGTTCACCCAGGCCACAAGAGCGACGAACAAGACGAGGCCGAGAGCGAAGCTGACGCGTCGGGCGATCGCGGTCAGGGGCGCGGGCTCGCGCCGCGGCATATGTACCCGGTCGGTCGCCATCGTCAGAAACTAGTTGTTGTGATCGGTGGACGTACCGACTTGAAATTGTGCACGGCTGCCGTCGTGAACCCGGTCGGTTGCGGCTTCGTCATCTGAACGGAAGTTCACGATAAGGCGGTCATCTTCGTCAATCGTGATCGCGTAGGTCGGTTGCCCGAAACCAGTCGCTGGAAACTCGGTGCCGTCGCAGACGTCGCGGAACTTGCCACGGTCAGCCACCCACTCGAGCTGGCAGTCATCGGTGCTTCCGTCCCGAACGAGATCGAACACATACCAACCGGTGGTCGGATCGTTGCCGAGGTGCTGGACGATGATGTTCTGACGCCCGCCAATCAGGTCGGCATAGAAAATGGGACCGTTCTCGTCGATCTCTTCGGCGAGCACGTCGACACGCCCAGCTTCGAACACGTCATCGCCAAGAGCGATTTCGACGCCGCCCCGATCGGTGACCCATAGCACCAACAGTAGGAACCCGACGGCTGCACCAACCGCACCCAGACCCAGTGCAACTGCTTTGAAGGTCTGGCGGGGATCTCGTTGTTCAACCGGCACGGTGAGCGCTTTCGATGGGAGTGGCGTGGTCCCGAACGACCGGGACCCGCCTAGTATCACGTCGGCGCCGGTCGACTTCCCACCTCGACGCCGCGTCGACTGACCGTGTCACGACTAAGGACCTCCAGGTGGATTTGTTTGAGTATCAGGGCAAGCAATTCTTTGCCGAGTACGGCATGCCCATTTCGGCGGGCGAAGTTGTCTTCAGCGTTGAAGAAGCACTGGCTGCAGCCGAGCGGCTGGGTACCCCAGTCATGGTCAAGTCGCAGGTGCTGACCGGCGGCCGCGGCAAGCTCGGTGGCATCAAGTTCGCTGCCGATATCGACGCGGTGCGCGAGCACGCCACCAACATCCTCGGACTCGACATTAAGGGCCATGTCGTCGAACGGTTGTGGATCGAAAAGGCCTCGGATATCGCCGAGGAGTACTACATGAGCTTCACGCTCGACCGAGGAGCCAAGAAACACCTCGGCATGTTGTCGGCCGAAGGTGGCATGGATATCGAAGAAGTCGCGGCATCGACGCCCGAGAAGATCTCGAAGATCTGGGTGGACCCGGTCGACGGTCTCACCGACGAACTCGCCGCACAGTGGGTCGATGGTGCCGGTCTGAACCCCGACGCACGCGACGGCGCCATTGCGATCGCCAAGCAGCTTTACACGAGCTACACCGACGGCGATGCCGATCTCGTTGAGATCAACCCGCTGATCCTCACGCCCGAGGGCAAGGTGCACGTGCTTGACTCGAAGGTCACCCTCGACGGCAACGCCGAGTTCCGCCATCCGGACTATGCGCAATACGACGAGACGCAGACCCGTGACGACCGTGAACAAGCCGCTCATGCGAAGGGCCTGCAATATGTTGGCCTCGACGGCACCGTCGGTGTTATCGCCAACGGCGCCGGTCTCGCAATGAGCACCCTTGATGTCATCAATCAGGTCGGCGGCAAACCAGCGAACTTCCTCGACATCGGTGGCGGCGCAAATGCCGACGTTATGGCCGGCGCGCTCGAAGTCATCAACGATGACAAGAACGTCAAGGCCATCTTCATCAACATCTTCGGTGGTATCACCCGTGGCGAAGAAGTCGCCAACGGCATCCTCGAAGCAATGAAGCGCGTCAAGATCGATTCGCCGATTGTGATCCGGCTCGATGGCACCAATGCCGAAGAGGGTCGCGCAATCCTCGAACCGGCGCTTAACGACATGTTGATGATGGAAACCACCATGCTCGACGCAGCTCGCCGCTCCGCCGAACTTGCCGCCCGCTGACCCCGCCTGCTTCACGAGAAAGACTCTTCCCATGGCAATCTTTGTTGACGAGAACACCAAGGTCATCTACCAGGGCCTTACCGGCCGACAGGGCAGCTACTACGGCGGCCTGAATAAGGAATACGGCACCCAGGTCGTCGCCGGCACCCACCCCAAAAAGGCTGGGACCGATGTCGATGGCGTTCCGATCTACGCATCGGTCGCCGAGGCGGTCGAAGCAACCGGTGCAACGGCAAGCTGCATTTTCATCCCGGCTCCCGGTGTGAAAGACGCAGTCATCGAAGCAGCCGAAGGTGGCATCGAGTTCATCGTTGCGATTACCGAGGGCGTGCCCGCCCACGACGAGGCGTGGTTCTTCAACAAGCTGCAGCGCGACCACCCGAACGTGCAATTGCTCGGTCCGAACTGCCCCGGCATCATCAGCCCCGGAAAGTGCAATATCGGCATCACCGCTGGACATATCGCCAAGCCCGGGGGTCCCGTCGGCATCGTGAGTCGTTCCGGCACGCTGACCTACCAGGCACTCTACGAACTCAAGCAAAAGGACATCGGCGTGACGACCTGTGTCGGCATCGGCGGCGACCCTGTTCCGGGTACGAGCTTCATTGATTGTCTCAAAGCATTCGAAGCTGACCCCGAGACCAAGGCGATCATGATGATCGGCGAAATCGGAGGTTCAGCCGAAGAAGAAGCCGCCGAGTTCATCAAGAACAATGTGTCCAAGCCGGTATCGAGCTACGTCGCAGGTGTGACGGCACCCCCCGGAAAGAAGATGGGCCACGCCGGTGCCATCGTGTCGGGGGGCAAAGGCACCGCCGACGCCAAGATGGAGGCCCTGCGTGACGCTGGCGTGAAGGTCGGGCAGAACCCGACCGAAGCCGGTGAGCTCATGGCCGAGATCGTCGCCAACCTCTAGGCCTTCGGCCAACTCCTTCTACTCGCATCCCAGTTCTCGATACGGAGCCTTGAACAGCCATGGCGCTCGCACTTCTTTCAGTCAGCGACAAAACTGGATTGGTGCCATTTGCCGCTGGTCTGGTCGAGGTCGGCTTTGAACTCGTCAGCAGCGGCGGAACCCACAAGGCACTGACCGAGGCTGGTCTGGCGGCGCGCACCGTCGCAGAGGTCACCGGCGCAGACGAAATGCTTGACGGTCGGGTCAAGACACTGCACCCGGTGATCCACGGTGGCATTCTGGCCAACCGTGCCCTGCCGGCTCACCTGGCCCAGCTAGCTGATCGAGGGATCGAGCCGATCGATCTCGTGGTGTCGAACCTGTACCCGTTCGTCGCTGCTCCCGACATCGAGACAATCGACATCGGCGGGCCGACCATGGTCCGCTCGGCGGCCAAGAACTATGACGCCGTCACGATCGTTGTCAATCCAATGGACTACGACCGGGTCCTCGACGCCTACCGATCAGGTGGGCCAAGCCAAGCCATGCGCCGCAACCTTGCTCGAGCCGCCTTCGCTCATACCGCCGCGTATGACTCGGCGATCGTCACGTGGTTCGACGCACACGATCCCAGCGATGCGTTACCCGAGACGCTGCATCTGAGCCTGGATCGGGTGCACGACCTGCGATACGGCGAGAACCCGCATCAATCGGGCGCGCGCTATCGCCACACCCATGGATCCGGCTGGTGGGATGCCGCAACGATTCATCAAGGCAAAGAGATGTCGTACCTCAACGTCTACGACACCGAAGCCGCCTGGAACGTCGTCAACAGCCTGGATCCGCTTCGGCCCGCGGCAGTGGTGATCAAGCACGCCAATCCCTGCGGAGCTGCGCACGGCGACACCATCGTCGATGCCTACCGTCGGGCCCACGCCTGTGACTCGGTTTCTGCATTCGGAGGCATCGTCGCCCTCAATCGACCGGCGACGACGGAGCTCGCCGAGGAACTCGCCAACGTGTTCACCGAAGTCATTGTTGCCCCGTCGTTTTCCCCCGAAGCGCTGCAGGTACTCGCAGCGAAACCGAACCTGCGAGTGGTCGAAGCTGGCGAAGCTCCTCCAACCGCATCTCTGGCTATGCGATCGGTCTCGGGTGGCATGCTCGTGCAGACCGCCGATCAGGTCACCGACGACCTCGCGGACGCTGCCTGGACAGTGGCGACCGATCGTGAGCCGACCGAAGCGGAATGGCACGATCTGCGCTTTGCGTGGCGAGTCGCAGCCTCGGTCACGAGCAATTGCATCGTGTTGGTAAAGGACCAAGCTGCAGTCGGTATCGGCGCTGGTCAGCAGAACCGCCGTGACGCAGGGGCGATCGCCGCACAAAAGGCTGATGGCCGGGCACGAGGTGGGGCATGCGCGAGTGACGCGTTTTTCCCGTTCCGTGATGGGCTCGATGCGGCTGCGTCGGCAGGCGTAACCGCGGTCATCCAACCGGGCGGATCGATTCGTGATGACGAAGTCATTGCGGCAGCAAACGAAATGGGTATGGCCATGGTGTTCACCGGCCAACGCCATTTCAAGCACTGACTCGTTCGGTCAACGGACAGGTCGCCGCCGAATGGCTCTCGGCGATTCGGTACTCAACGCCGGCGTTGCGGCGATGCGCTAGGCGTCGAGCACGTTGGTCTGGCCTTGGGCCAGCGGCGGTTCCTTTGACCATGGAAACTCAATCCACAGGTCGGTGTGCTTCCAGACGTAGTCGCATTTGACGACCGACTGAGGCTTTTCGTAGAGGACTGCGGTGCGGACCTCTGACACCTTGCCGACGCAGAAGTCGCGCACCAGCTCAAGCGTGTGGCCGGTGTCGGCCACGTCGTCCGCGACCAGAATGTTCGCCGCGTCTGTATCGACGAAGTCCACGTACGGGGGCAACATGACCGGCACGTCGAGGCGCTGATCGACCCCGGTGTAGTACTCGACGTTCATCACGTAGAGATTCTTCACGCCGAGCGCATAGCCGAGCGAACCAGCGACGAACAACCCGCCACGGGCAATCGACAAGATCATGTCGGGGCGATAGCCGTCGTCGGCAACCAACTGCGCGAGTTGGCGCACCGCCTTGCCATAGGTGTCGAAGCTCATGTCTTCGCGTTCGTTGCTCATGAAACCTCAGTTATTGGGGAGTGGGAGCGATTGGTGAGTGAGAAGCGAAGTCGGCACCATAGACGCACCGGCGGGCGCCGACCACGACCAAAGCAGTGAGCTGCCGGTGGCGATAGCTCGCATGGTCAGGCTGGGTTGTCGCGCAACCAGGCCTGAAGCTCCGCTGCGATCGAGTCGCCACTCGGCAAGGCATCGTCGGCAGCGTCGATTTGGGCCTCGAGCTGTTTGACGTAGCGCTGCATGTCGTCATCGCTGGCGACCGCCTCGTCGACACGCTCGCGCCATCGGGCTGCCGAATCGTCAAGGTTGCGATGGTTGGTCGTAAGGCCGGTGACAAGTTCTAGGCGCGCGAGTAGCGATCGGGTTGCTTCGGCGTTGGGCGACTGTGTGACGTAGTGCGGAACGGACACTCGCAGCGAAATGACCGCCAGCCCCGCGTCGTGCAAGGCAACGTGCAGAGCTCCCACGAGTCCGGTGGGGCCCTGGTAGCTCGGTCGGCCAAGCCCGAGGCGTTCGGCCAGGGCTGCGTCGCTCGCTGAACCCACAACCCCAAGCGGCCGGGTGTGCGGGGCCAGGCCAGCCATTGCCCCGAGCGTGACGACGAGTCGAGCTCCAGATCGTTGCGCAATCTCGCCGACCGATTCTGAGAAGGTACGCCACCGCATGTGTGGTTCGATGCCAGACAGCGCGAGGAGCGCGCTGTCGCCGGCCTGTGTTGGCGTGACCTCAACCACGTCGTTTGCTGGCCACGAAAGCGACCGGGTTCCGTCCTCATTCAGGCTCACCACCGGACGCTCTTGGGTGAAATCAAAGAACGTTTCGGGGTCGATTGATGCCACCGGAGTTGGGGATTCGGCGCGTTCGATGAGTTGATCGACGGCGTCGGTTGCGGCTCCGGCAATGTCGAACAGGCCTTGCAACGCCATCACAAGAATGGGTGAATCAGATGTCGGTAACGCGTGCCAGACGACTTCGGTCACGCAATCGCCTCGATTTGGCTGACGATCTCGTCGACGGTAGGAAGATCGGTCTGCTGGGTGCCAACCTGGTTGTACGTCACGACACCATCGGCGTCGAGCACAAACATCGCTGGGCGTTGTCCAAGCGACATGAGCTTCGAAGCTACGTCGTAGTCATCGAAGATCGAGTGGTCGGTGTCAGCGACCAACGGAAACGGAAAGTCCCCAGATTTGGCGACGTATGCGTCGGCTTTGCGACCCGAGCTGGGAGCGATGGCCACAAGGACGGCGCCCGTTGTTTCGATTCGTGCATAGTCATCTCGCAACTGCGAGAGGTGCGCTCGGCAATTCGGTCAAAAGAACCCACGGAGGAAAACTAGAACGACTGGAGAACCGCGTAACGCTGCGAGGTCGACGGTTTCGCCGCTCACCGACTCGAGCGAAAACGCCGGTGCCACAGTCCCTACAGCGACCTTTGAACTGTCTACGAACGCCATGTTTTGAGCGTAGTTCCCCAACGTTGCCGGGTGTGTACCCAGCCCGTCGCATCGACGAAAATGTGTCCCTACATAGCATCTGACAACGTGTGGGGCTCCTGAGGCCGTACTATTGATCCGTGGCTTCGATGTTTGACACCATTGCAGAAATGCTGCGCGGATCAGCTCCTGACGATCTCGCGCATGCCCTTGGCACCGATCGCACCCAAACGCGGCGTGCGATGGAGATCGGGCTTCCAGCGCTGATCACCGGACTTAGGGACAAGACCCTGGAACCAGGCGGCGCGCAAAATCTTGCGACCATGCTCAATGACAACGGCGCAGAGCTTCCAGACGACGTCTCGGCCTATCTCAGCTCCGGCGATCCGGCACAGGGCGCGGCGCTGCTTGACGTTGCCTTTGGCGATCGTGGTGAACCCGCGCTCAGCTCGCTTAGCGAAGCGTCAGGTCTCAGCACCCGCCTGCTTGCTCAAGTCATGTCGGTCCTTGCACCCCTCGCCACTGGCGTGCTCTCGAACCGCAGCGGCGGAACTCCCGAAGGTCTGCGCACCTATCTCGGCGCCGCAGTCAGCGACCTTGACGAAAAGGGTTTCGGGCGCGTCGTCGATCTCGTCAGCCCCGGCGGCAGTGCACTCGGTGCCGCAGAGACCATCGTCGAACCCGTCGACCTCGACGGCGGATACGACTCGACGGGCGTCGAAGTTGACAACGACGTCGTGATCGCATCCGATACGTCAATCGTCACCGATACGCCAGACACCGCTCCCGTCGGCGTTTCCGCCAGTGCAACCCCCGACAATGTGGTCGCCGGAGCATTCCCCGATGCGCTCGACAACGACACGTCTGGTTCCCAGGTCGTTGTGCCCGGAGCGCCGACCGCAGCCGTCGCGGCAGCCGCCCCGAGCGGCACCGGCAGCGATGACACCCAGATGTTCACGCCGATTGCTGACGACGACCCGCTCGACTTCGGCCCCGACGGTGCATATGACGACGGCAACGGAAACTCTGCAATGGGCTGGGTTTGGTGGGTCCTCAGCGCGGTGCTGCTCGCCCTCGTTGCCTGGCTGGTCATTACCCAGTGCTCGAGCGATGATGCCCCCAGCGACACGACTGCAACCGGCGACGACAACGGCGCCGAAGTTGTCGATGACACGCAGAACGACATCGCACCGACACCTGACCCGGCCGTCGCTGTGCGCCAGGCTGCGCTCAATGACGTTCTCGCCGACTATCCCGACGTAACCGGTGAGGTCATTGGCACGACCGCCGTACTCAACGGCACCGTTCCCGATGACCGTTCCAAAGCACTTGTCGACCAGGCCGCACGTGCGGTGCCGGGCATGACGGGTGCCCAGAACAATCTCGAGGTCGTCAGCGTCGAACCTGCTGGTTATTCGCTTAACGACATCATTTCCGCCCAGCCAGAACTGTCAACGCTGAGCGCTCTGCTGAACGAAGCTGGGCTCGGCGAGTCGCTCGATGGGAACGGACCGTTCACACTGTTCGCCCCGACAAACGAGGCGTTTGCTGCTGCTCAGGCCCAGGTAGCGCCGCTGCAAAGTGACCGTGCCGCTTTGCAGGCCTTGCTGGCCTATCACGTCATCAACGGTCAGCTGAGCAGTTCCGATATCGCGGCGCTGCCGACGCTTTCCACGCTGCAGACCGAGGTCATCTCGGTCACTGTGGACGGTGGTGCGGTTCGCTTGAACGATCTCACCTCTGTGATCTTGCCGGATGTAGCCGGACGCAATGGCGTGATCCACATCATCAACTCGGTGTTGTTCCCGCCTTCGACAGTCGTCAAGCCCCCACAGGAACTCGGAACCGAGCTCAGCTTGGAGCCAATTGAATTTGCTGCTGGCAGCACTGATCTTTCCGATGCCGCGAAAGCCGAACTCGATCGGGTCGTTGAATTCTTGTTGGCCAACCCTGCCGATATTGAAATTGGCGGCCATACCGATGCCGATGGCGACGCAGCTCTCAACCAGAGTCTGAGCCAAGAACGAGCCGATGCGGTACGTGACTATCTGATCGAGCAG
>CALDYC010000068.1 GCA_937941245.1 uncultured Acidimicrobiales bacterium
CTCGCTGACCTGCAGGTGTTCTACATCAACATCGGCGGCGGCGAGCCAATGATCCGCAAGGACTTCTTCGACATTGTCGACCATGCGGTCGCTCGCAATGTGGGCGTGAAGTTTTCGACCAACGGCTACTACATCGACCAAGCGGCTGCCGAACGGTTCGCGGCCAGCGACTTGCTCGACATTCAGATCAGCCTCGATGGCTTCGATCAGGCAACCAACGACGCGGTACGCGGAGACGGCAGCTGGCTCCAAGCACGCACCGCAATGGATCATCTCGCGGCTGCAAACTTTGGTGAGTTCAAGATCAGCATTGTGGCGACTCGCCACAACGTCGACCAGCTCGATGACTACAAGGCGATGGCCGACGACTACGGCGCTCAGCTTCGAGTGACCCGTCTACGTCCTTCGGGTCGCGGCGTCGACAGCTATCAGGACCTGCGGCTTACTCATCCTCAACAGCAGCAGATCTTCCGCTGGATTCTCGACAACCCCGATGTCTTGACCGGCGACTCGTTCTTCCACCTCAACGCACTCGGCCAGTCGACCGGCGAGGCGTTGCCGGGCCTGAACATGTGTGGCGCTGGGCGCATCGTGTGCCTCATCGACCCAATCGGCGATGTGTACGCCTGTCCATTCGTCATCCATGACGAGTTCAACGCCGGCAACGTGCGAGATAGCGGCGGGTTCGCCCAGGTATGGCGCGAGTCGTCTCTGTTCACCTCGCTTCGTGAGCCCGGAAGCGCAGGAGCTTGCGCATCGTGCGGCTCCTACGACGCGTGCGGTGGCGGATGCATGGCTGCGAAGTTCTTCACCGGCATTCCGCTCGACGGACCCGACCCTGACTGTGTGTTCGGATACGCCGACGATGCAGTTGCGGCCGCCGCCGGGGCAGTTCCCAAACCTTCACAGGACCATTCACGACCTGTCCGGCTGAGCACCAAATCTGCGCCTTTGGGCTGAACCCGGCGATCTGACCTGCCCAGCCAACACCACGCTCAGCCGTTGAGCTGGTCGTGAAGCGACGATGCCAGGGCCCAAAGCAGTGTTCGACCGTGCTCTGCGGTCGCGGTTCTGGGGTCGCCGAGCACCCCTGACGTCGACACGGGCTTGATGCCGTGCTTGCGTAGGTCTGGCAAAAGTTCGACGAGCGGACGAACGTTGCCAACCACGTCGGTGGGGTCGCCGACGAGCTCCGGGGCGATTGCGAGCATGAGCGATGTCTCGGTCAACCCAGCATGGGCATCGCCGTCTGGCACGACCGGAGCCCAGATCTCGACGGTCCGCCCCTCATCAACCAGCTGACGCTGGGCAGCTCGAATCGCCTGCACATTTCCGCCGTGCCCGTTGACCAAGACAACCCGGTCGAAGTGGTCCGCAGATCTGACGAGTTCGATCAGCACCAGCTTCAGCACGTCCGATCCAATCGACAACGTCCCCGGGAAACCGGCATGCTCGCCGCTTGATCCATAGGCAACCGCTGGAGCTACGGCCATGGTCGAATCTTTCGACGCAACCGCTTCGGCAACAGCAATCGCAATGCGGGTATCGGTATCGAGCGGCAAATGCGGGCCGTGCTGCTCGGTCGAGCCAACCGGCACGAGCAAGGTCATCGCATCGCCGACATCGGGCCATGCCCGGTGACCGAGCGACAGATTGAGTTCGGTCATCTTTCGGACGGTAGCCGCATTGGGCTTAGGCTCTCGGGGTGGCAAATCCGTGGTTTGAATCCGTAGCCGTTGCGCGAGCTCGGGCGAAGAAGCGTCTTCCCCGTTCGGTGTACAGCGCCATCGTTGCTGGTGCCGAAGCAGGAGTATCGGCGTCAGAAAATATCAGCGCCTTCGATCAGCTCGGTCTTCGGCCAATAACGGCAGGGCAGACGACCGGAGCACCGCTCGACACCACCATCATGGGGCAGGCTTCGTCGATGCCGGTCATGATTTCGCCGACTGGGGTGCAGGCCGTTCACCCTGATGGTGAAGTGGCCGTTGCCCGAGCGACCGCTGCTCGTGGGGTGCCAATGGGTCTGAGCTCGTTCGGAAGCAAACCCATCGAAGACGTGGTCGCCGCGAACCCGCAAACGTTCTTTCAGATCTATTGGGCCGACGATCGCGACTCGATGTCCGCGCGCATGGAGCGAGCCAAAGCCGCCGGTGCGGTGGGTCTGATCGTCACGCTCGACTGGTCGTTCTCTCACGGACGCGACTGGGGAAGCCCATCGATCCCCGAGAAGATCGATTTCAAGGTTGCCCTCGAACACGCTCCCGACGTACTCACTCGCCCTCGGTGGCTCTTGAGCTGGGCAAAGCAAAGGCGTCTGCCTGACCTCGGCGTGCCGAACTTCCCAACCGGCGGAGCGCCAGTACCCGGATTCTTCGAGGCATACGGCGCGTGGATGGGCACTCCCCCGCCGACCTGGGACGACATCGCCGGACTCGCTTCGGAATGGAACGGTCCGTTCATGGTCAAGGGCATCGGCCGAGGCGACGAAGCCAAGCGCGCGGTTGACGCGGGGGCGACCGCAATCTCAGTCTCGAACCACGGCGGCAACAACATCGACAGTTCGCCAGCTCCGATCCGGGTGCTTCCAGAAGTGGTCGCCGCAGTTGGAGACCAATGTCAGGTGATGATGGACGGCGGTATCCGTCGAGGCAGCGATGTCGTCAAAGCTCTTGCGCTTGGCGCCGAAGCCGTCATGCTCGGACGGGCCTATCTCTGGGGCCTGGCCGTCAACGGACAAGGCGGGGTCGAGAACGTGCTCGACGTGATCCGTGGCGGAATCGACGCAACCATGCGCGGTCTGGGTAAGAGCTCGCTCGATGAGCTCTCACCGGACGACGTGGTCATCCCCCACGATTTCTTCCCACCCGCTACCTGACCAGGTGAGTACGGCGCTGGTGACCGGGGCCGCCCGCGGTATCGGCGCGGCTACAGCCCGGCGTCTGAGCGCCGACGGTCACCGGCTGGTTCTCGTCGACCGCTGCAGCGACGACCCGCGGCTCGACTATGCCCTCGGCACCCGAGCCGAATTGTCTGCGCTGGCTGACGAGATCGGCGCAGTGGACATCGAGGGCGATGTGTCTTCGTCTGCCGTCTGTGAGCGAGCGGTCGCTGCCGCGGTTGACGTCGGAGGCAGTCTCGACATTGTTGTTGCAGGTGCTGGCGTGATGGCCGGGGGCGTCCCACTCTGGGAGCTGAGCGACACCGCGTTCACGGCGATGCACGAAACGAATGTCCTTGGCACGCTCGCACTCGTGCGAGCGGCGATCCCAGCCATGTTGGCCCAACCCGAACCGCGCCGCGGCCGCTTTGTCGCGATTGCGTCAGCTGTTACCTGCAAGGCAACTCCGTCGCTCGGCGGCTACGCCGCGACCAAAGCCGCGGTCACGAGCTTGGTCAGCTCACTTGCTGCCGACCTCGCCGACACCGGGATCACCGCCAACGTCGTCTCACCGGGGTCAACCGCGACCGACCTGCTCGATTACAGCGCTCGCGTATATGGGCTGACCAACGCCGATGAGTTTGCTCAGCACCACATCAACCGGCAGCTCGTAGGACCCGACCAGCTCGCCGACGCCATCGCCTGGTTATCTTCGCCGCAGGCCGATGCGGTCACCGGCATCGTGCTTCCGGTCGATGCAGGCATGTCGGCCAAGTGACCGACCGACAGAAGCGACCGCCGCTCCCCTCAAGCATCAGACTGCTGCTGTTCGCCATGGCGACAGGCAGCTTCTCGGTATCGATGCTGCTGACGGTCGTCGGACTACAGGTCTTTGCCATTACTGGCCGCGAGCTGGACCTTGGGTTGCTGGGCATCGCCGAATTTCTGCCGATTCTGCTGCTCACCCCGTTCACCGGGTCAATCGCCGACCGGTTCGACCGACGATTCGTCTACGCCGGCGGGCTGATGATCGGTATCGCCGCAAGCGTCATGCTCGCAATACATGCAACGATCGATGACCGTTCAGCTCTCCCGATCCTGGGTTTCGTTGCGATCTACGGCGTCGGGCGAGCCGTCGGCACACCGGCCGGCCGGTCGTTGCCGATTGACCTGGCCCCCGACGGAATGATCGAGCGGGTGGTCGCTTTGCGATCGCTGACCTTCCAGATCGCACTCATCTCGGGCCCACTGATCGGAGCGCTCGCCAACCGAACATCTCTGGTCTTGCCGTTTCTAATCGTGATCGCTGGCCAAGCGGTAACCGTCGTCTCGCTCAGCTTCGTTCCCTCGCCCGGGACCGAGCGACTCACCACACGACCAGGCCCCCTGCAGGCAGTGCGCGACGCCCGCAACGGTCTGCGGTTCATTCGGGAAACACCGGTCGTGTTCGGCGCGATCTCTCTTGACCTGTTCGCGGTGTTGTTCGGCGGGGCAGTCGCGCTGCTTCCCGCCATTGTCGAAAAGCGGCTCGGCTTCGAAGACGTCGACCTGGGCGTTGGCATATTGCGCGCGTCGATTGCTGCCGCAGCGGCAGTGACCGCGCTTCTGCTCTCGATTCGCCCGCTCACTCGGCGTGTCGGTCACGGACTATTCACCGTCGTTGCCGTGTTTGGTCTCGCGACCATTGCGCTCGGCGTCGTCCGAAGCTTTGCTCTGGCGATCGTCGCGGTAGCAGTGCTAAGCGCTGCGGATCAGGTGAGTGTGTTTATCCGCTCGAGTTTGGTTCCGCTTGCCACTCCCGAAGCCATGCGCGGCCGAGTGATGGCTGTAGAGAACGTCTTCATCGGCGGTTCGAACGAGCTCGGTGCATTCGAATCAGGTGCGACTGCGGCGTTGTTCGGCCTCGGCCCGGCCGTGGTCATTGGTGGCCTCGGCACGCTGGTGGTTGTCGTGCTCGGCAGTCTGCGCTTCCCGGAATTGTTGCGGGTTGACCGTTTCAGCGACGTTCGACCAGCGCAGGTGTCTGGCTCAGGTGACCAGGTCCCGTAGGTCAATGACCATCAGCGCGACCAGCAAAACGATGATGCCAAGGTTCAACGCGCTAATCGGCCACTTGTATTGGTGATCTGCGCGATGGAAACGCTTAATGCTGAACACGTTCGACGCAATGGCGATCAGCCCAACGATGAGCCCGATTGTCGAACCGATGCCCGACGCAATGCCAACGACTGGAGCGACGAACGGAAATACGACATAGGTCAGCATGCAGCGCACACCAGAAATGACCATTGACTGCGAGAAAACTCGTTCAGCGTCGCTCGAAGCAGGAGTGACGACAGGCGTTGAGCCCGGGGTAGAAACAACATCGGTCACGGACGGAACGGTAGCGGCATCCACGATTCCAGCCGCATCGGGAACCGTGCTTCTACCAGTATTCCTCGAAGTGGATGTTGCCGGGCCTGCCGCGTCGATCGAGCGTGAACCCACGGTCGACAAGTAGCTCGGTGACTCCGACGACCTCGGGCCACTGGTCCTCATCCCCGTCACTTTCAGGAAGCCCGATCATCGCCG
Organism: uncultured Acidimicrobiales bacterium; assembly: GCA_937941245.1. Taxonomy (GTDB): domain Bacteria; phylum Actinomycetota; class Acidimicrobiia; order Acidimicrobiales; family UBA10347; genus UBA10347. The sequence continues at coordinate 5,450 of CALDYC010000068.1, forward strand.
GATTCCCGCACAAGAAGACATCAGTGTGTGCCGGGTCGAGCGGGACCCCGAATTGTTCGTTGAACGCGTCGTTTCGAATGACATCCTGCAGATACGTCTTCGGGACGTCATCCTCACGAGTCGGCAGTGGCATGTAGTGATAGTGGTCGTACCGCTTCTCGAGTTCTCGGTGCTCGGCCAGGTACCCGAGATCGCTCCATTGACGCACAGTTACGGCTGAGATGATCGGACCGTGGTGGCCCTTGCGCAGGAGCTGGTTGACCATGGCGTTGTGTGGCGCTTCGCCGGTTCCGGTCGACAAGAAGATGCACGTCCGGCCAGGATCGACGACCGGCGCCAAGGTGTAACGACCAGCCACCTTTGACCCAAGGAAGATTCGGTCACCTGGGCGTTTCAACGCAAGGCGTGGCGTGAGCCCCGGCACATTGTCCTCGCTCGGGTTGACGAGGACGATGTAGAACTCAAGTTCATCGGTGTCGGTATCGACTGTCAGGTAACCACTCGTATCGAGGATCGAGTTCGAGATCGAATACGACCGCCGAACCATCTTGAGCCACTTGTCGTCGAGGTCGACGTCGATGGCGTCGTCGATGCGCGACTCCCAGTAGCCCAACCCAAGCGTGGCGTACTGGCCAGGAAGATGCGACGTATCACCATGATCCGGCTTCACGTTCAACCGCCACAGGTCGGTGTGCGTTGGCTCGAACTTCGTGATTGTTGCGTTGTAATAGTGCTCAGCAAGTTCATCGGCCAGTGTCGTATCGCGGCTCCAAGACCGAACGCCAGCTGGTTCGACCGTGCGGTCAGGAAATCGAGCCTCGGCGATTCGCGGCCACAGGTCGGGCCCAAATGCGCCGTGCATATCGATCGTCTCGGCCTTACCCGAAAACAACAGGACCGAGTCCGATGCTCGGGCTCGTTCGGTCACTCCGAGTTCATCAATGCGAGCTGGCGCTCGACTGGTCGCAAACACCACATGGTCGAACTCGAGATCGGGTGTGTGGCGATCACTGAAGTACGCGATCGGGTAGCCGTTGCGCTCCCCGATCTGCGACGGACTGGAGCGGTACAGGACAGTGGCCCGTCGTTCGCGTTCCAGCGTTGCCAGAATGCGACCTGCTACGGGCGACAAACGGGCGGGGTCCATGCCGTCGGCGGCTAGCACCACACCGGCACCTCGCTTGGCGAGTTCCATGGTTAGCTCGACTGCGTGATCGCTCACGCCGATCACCATCACATCGGCGTCGATCGCAATCGCTGGTGGTAGGTCAACCGACACGCGGTCACCGGGCACGACCGGAATCGGGGGCTCGCTCTCGGGTTCAACTTCGCGTTCCGCAATCACACACGCCGTAGCGACACGGGTCCGGCGGTCGGTCACAATCGTGACCAACCCGGTTTCTGGGTCAACGTCGACGCTCGAGACGATTTCGCCGAACGTCACCGACAACTCGTTCTCACTGATGACGTCAGGCATGAGCACGGTCTGACCGCGTTCGATGAGGTGGACACGTTCGACACCAGCGCGGCGCGCCGCCTCGGCGACCGACAGTCCGCCAGCAGTCGCGCCGATCACGATCAGGTCATGTGAAGTGGTATCGGTGGCCATGGTCCATTCTGGAGGCACCGACCGCTTCACTCGCAGAGCCAGCGAACCAAAGATTGTCACTTGTTCTGAATCAGCTGAAGAGGTGACGTCGGGTCACGCCCGTCTCGAAGCAAGCAACGCGCCAACAAACGTCAGCGGCGCGCCGACCAACGCCAAGGCAGCAACGTGGTCGCCGCGCAACGTTATGCCGAGGGCCAACGACACAACCGGGACTAGGTAAGTGATGAATGATGCACGCAGAGCACCAACCCGGCCGACGAGCGTGGCCATAATCCAGTACGCACAGCCGGTACCGATGGCGCCCAGAACCAGCACCGAGGCAGTCGCTGCGACGTCAGGTTGGTTGCCGCCAAGGTCACGCAAAGCAAACGGGATGACCGCGACAGTGGCGATGCCGAGCATATTGCTCATCGTGACGATGGCCCCGTACTTTGACTGCAGAGGTGGGGCAATGTTAATCGCCACGCCGTAACAGCAGGTCGCGGCCAAGATGAGCACGACCCCTTTAGCTTGGGAACTTCCCTCGCCAGCTGAGCCGAGCGCAATCAGCAAAATGCCGAGGAACCCAATCACCACTCCCGTCATCTGACGCCAGCTTGGAGTGACTTTGACGAGGGCAACCGACACGACAGCGACAAGCACCGGCGTTGCGCCATTGAGCAAACCGGCAACCGCCGAGTTCACCCATTGTTGGGCAATCGGGAACAATGAAAAGGGTATGGCCACCCACACCAGAGCGAGCAGCACCATTGGCCTGCGGTCTGACGAATCGATGCGAACCTTGCGACCCATCGCCACTCGAATTGCCCACAGTGTCAGAGCGCCGGAGCCGACACGCAACAAGGTGACCATTGCCGGGGTGTATCCCTCGAGCGAGTAGGCAATCAGCAGAAACGACGCTCCCCAGATCAGCGATACACCACCAAAGAGCGCCCAATCGGTCGGCGAGAAGTGATCCGGGTTCTTCGCATCGGTTGCGGTGAACAATCCGTCAGTCTTGGCACTCGTCATCGGCGGTCGTGGTGCTCCCGAAGTCATAGGTCGTCGTTGAACTCCAACGCTCGCCAGGGCGAAGCGTACAGTCTCCGAAGTCCCGACGATTCGGCATATTCGGCAACCCGTGAGTTTCGAGTGCGACTGCGCCAATCCCCGGCTGCAGATGCGCGCCGGTATAGACCTGCACACCGTCCTGATCGGTCGAGATCACCAGTCGACGCCCGTTCCGGTGCGACAGGCGAATCTGGTCTGGGCGATCGTTGTCGAGCACAAAGCAATGATCAAAGTGCGCGGTCTGCGGCGGGTGCGTCGCACCCAGTGATGTTCCAGAACGCAGGTCAAACCGCGTGCCGTCGACAGTCGCGGGAGGACCCGAGACTGGCACGAGACGGTCGTCGACCATGACGACCCGCCGGGCACAGACCTGTAGGTGGTGGTCGAGCAAGGTCGACGGTTCGCCGAGGTTCCAGTAGGTGTGATTCGCGATGTTGATCGGGGTCGGGGCCGTTGTCATCGCCGAATATGAAATCGTCAGTCGGGCGGCGTTCAGTTCGAATCGCGCCGAAATGTCGGCTGTGCCTGGGTACCCGTTCGCGCCATCCATGCTTCGGGTCGACAGCGTGACGACTCCACCGTCAGATGTCTCGACGCTAGAGCCCGACCAGACATGCGTCTCGATCGAGTTCGGACCGCCGTGGAGTTGCACGTCGCCTTCGTTGGTGATGAGTTCGTGCAGATGACCGTCGATCATGATCGACGCGGGCCAGACCCGGTTTGCTACCCGCCCGATCGTCGCTCCGTGATAGCCATCCGCAGTCCCCTGATACCCAACGGTGACCTCTGCTGGGCCGCGACCGTCTCGCAGCTTGACCGACGCAACGTGAGCGCCGTAGCTCGCCAAAGTGACAGCCATCGCCTCGCTTGCGAGCTTCCACCCGGGGCAAGCCGGTCGGCCATTGTTGAGATCGACCATGGTCCGCGTGATCGTCATGACACCAACCGGGCGATCGCAGTTACCGCCATTGCGATCAACACAATCACCATGAACGGAAGCCGACGCCATGTCGCAACACACGCTGCGAGCAGCCCCCAGGCGCGGGCGTCGAGCACCAACGACGTATCGCTTTCGAATGTCTGCAACATGATCACGGCGGCGAAGAGCGCCGGCGGCATAAGCAGCACGGCCTGACGAAAAAGCGGGGTGCCGAAGCGGTCCCCGGCGACGACACCGACGAGTTTGAGTAGGTAAGCCCCTGCAGCAAGGGTCAGCACGGCGACCCAGCTCATGTGACGCCCTCGACGCCCGCCGGTCCCGTAGGGCGGTGGGAACGACGCTGTACGGCTAGGGCCGGTCCAACGGCAAGCGCCGCAAGCAGCACCGGAAGCCCAGCCGGAGTAAATGGCACCGCGAGCAGCGCGATTGCCGCTGCCAACACTGCCGCAACCTGTCCTGGCTTGGTGACGATATGCGGCCCAATCAACGCAACAAACGAGGCTGGGAACGCCGCATCGAGGCCCCAGACGGCGGGCTCGCCAACAACGTCGCCGAGCCAAACCCCGCCCGCGGTGCCGAGGTTCCAGAACAGATATACGGCAAGTCCAGTGACCCAGAACGCGTCACGCGAGTCGTCAATGTTGTCCTGTGCAAGGGACATGGCGGTCGACTCGTCGATGACCAGTTGCGAAGCCGCGGCTCTGCGGACCGCACCGGGGCCGAGGATCGGGCTCATCCGCATGCCATACATGGCATTTCGAGCCCCGAGTAGCAACGCCCCGGTAACAGCCGACACGGCCGAGCCTCCGCTTGCGACAACGCCGACAGCTAAGAACTGCGACGCTCCCGTGAACACGAGCAACGACATCGCCATCGTGCGTGCTGGGCTTAGCCCCGCACTATCAGCGAGCACCCCGAAGGTGACGCCGACGACACCGACTGCGACGCCGAGCAGAATCGAATCGCGACGGTGAGAGCTTGTCGATGCCGGCGAATTGCTCACTCGTACCACTCGTCTGGATTACGTCCGAGCGAAACCATGCGCTCGGTGATCCAGAGCGGTGGGGTCCGATGCTCTCCGGAACGAACTGCCTCGACGTGGGGTCCCGTCTCGTCCCAAACATGGCAGGTGTTCAGGTTCGCTGCAATGCTCATCTCGATCGATTCAGCATTGCGGCGCATGGGTTCGCCCGACTCTCGTTGCTTGACAATTCGCATGGACCACAGCGATTGAATGATGACCGGCGCCATGGCCTGCAGAAGCGCAGTGGTGTGGGTGCAGCCTCGTGGTCCTCCGAACATCTCACGTACTTGGCGTGTGAATCCTCGCGCGACGTTCAGCCCGATCAACTTCTCGTAGTGCGTCACAATCGACGGACAAGTCTCGCCGGGGTGGGTGATGAACTCGACCTTCGCCGCCACGATCGTCATTGCGCCGAGTTCGATGTCAAGTGTGACCTGCATTTGATGGATTTCGAGCGGATCGGGGTCATGTTCGATGTACATGCCCGCAGGTTTGGTATCGCGCACCACGCCTATGGCCCGCAACAGATCGCCTGCCTTGTAGACCTGCGTGTCGTAGTTGCGGGTGTGCAGCAGCGTCAGTTCGTCGTCGATGATTTCCATTGTCGGTGTCATATCTCGCTGCGACCCATGTCGCCAACTTCGCCGGGGTCGCAGCGCGTCGTTGTTCGCTGTGGCATCGTCTCACGCATGCGATTCACGCCTGTTGTCGGCACGCTTGGCTACCTATGGGATCGCGATCTTGATCAGGTGCTTTTGATTCGACGCAATGCGCGCACTGACGACGACCACTTCGGCAAGGTCAACGGACTTGGCGGCAAAGTCGAACCCGATGAGGACATTGTCTCGTCGATGCGCCGAGAGCTGTTTGAGGAAGCCGGCGTCAGCGCTGACCAGATGGCGTTGCGGGGCACGCTCACGTTCACCAACTTCGGACCCAAGCGCGAACAGTGGCTCGTGTTTGTCTTTCTCATCACCGAATGGTCCGGGGAGCTGCTTGCCAGCAACGCCGAGGGAACGCTCGAATGGGTCCCTCGGCGAGTGTTGCTTGGGGCATGCGAGGGTGATGAATCTGCGGTCCGAACCTTGCCGATGTGGCCAGGAGATCGCCACTTCGTCCCGCTGGTGTTCGATGGCGACGAAAGGTGCTTCCACGGCACCATGCCTTATGACGGTGACGCTCCCCTGGCCTGGGGCCACGTTCGCCTGTGAGTCACCAGCGCTCCGGCAACGCCCAGCTCATCAAGTAGCGACTGGGTCCGGCTGAGGTCGCCTATCAACGCGATCGTGTTCGACATCGATTCAGAACCCGGCTGTGAGGCAGCGGTCACTGGTGGTTGTCTATTGGTCGCAGCGAGAGGATCAGCTCGTCGCCGCACCGTCTCGCTAAGCGGGATCACGACCGAGCCCAACATCGGAGCGATTGGTCTGAGCCGAAGCCGAGCGATGTCGACAAACATCCGCACCGGCGTGAGCGGGCGAATCTTCGAACCGGTGACATGTTTCCAGACCACCGGGTATTCAACGACCTCGAAACCCGTCGCCAGTACCGAACGGAGAATTTCGACGTCAAACGCGAACCCATCGACCTGCGATCCGGCGAACACCAGGCGAGCCAGCGGACCCCGGAAAACTTTCGCACCGCACTGGGTGTCGCTGATATTTGTTCCGGCAGCGAATCGCACCAGCTGGTTGAACGCCTGACCCATCAGACCGCGCACAATCGGTGATCCCGAAACCGTTGATTCAGCAAGGTGTCGAGATCCAAACACCGCTCCGACGGTTGGGTGCTGTCGCAGTTCATCGATCATTGCATCGACCCCCACGAGGTCGGTGGCGTCATCCGCGTCGACGAATCCAACGACGTCGCCGGCTGTAGCCACAACACCAGATCGAACGGCCGCGCCCTTGCCAAGGTTGCGCTCATGCGAGATGACGACCAGGCGATCAAACGAGTCAGCTCGTGATTCGGCTATTGCTCGAGTGTTGTCCGAGCTGCCATCGTCAACCACGATGATTTCAGCTGATCGGCTCCGGACTAGTCGGGCCAGCGAGTCCAAAACGAAACCGATGCGGTCCTGCTCGTTGAACGCCGGAACAACGATCGACAGGTCCAAGTTCGCGGTGTCGGAACCGCGCGGAATCCAGATTGGGTGTTCAACAGGCGCTGGCACTGCGATCAGTCTGTCAGCCGCACGGCGGCTTTCAGCAGACCCAGAGCCTCAACCGCGTTCGACCAATTCCGGGTCCGCAACCACGCCATCGTTCGCCGTGCGGCTTTCGGACCCAAACCCGGCCCGAGCGAAGAACTGCCCCTGTGCCAGCGGGACACCGATCGACCGGAGCAAGTTGACTTCAGCCGCAGAGTCGATGCCCCGAGCGATCACCGCAACCCCGGCTCGATGTAGGTACTTGGCCATCACCATGACCATGCTGCGCACTCGATCATCGGAGCCGACGCGGCCGATGTAGTTCTGGTCGATCTTGACTTCATCGATTGGTAGGTCACTGAGGACATGCAACGATGCGAAGTCGCGCCCGAAATGGTCGAGCACGACGGTCGCCCCGAGCTTGCGGGCGGAGCGAAGTAGCGGGAGGACCAGCTCAACATCCCGGGTCAGCGTTGCCTCGTCGAACTGCAATCGCAGCCCTACCAACGGTCGCGACGCTGTGGTCTCAGAGCACCGATGCAGTAGCAGACGAAGCTGCGGCAGGCTGATATTGACGCCGACGCCGATTTCTGAACCGGTTTCGCGTCGCCACTGCTCCACCCGGTCAATCGTGAGGTCGAGGACAGACTCGAGTAGTCCACTTCGTCGGGCGGCCTCGATACATGTCGCTTGTTGGACGATGCCGTCACGTTCCCACCAAACCACGGCTTCGGCGGCGACCACCGAGCCCGTCGTTATGTCGTACTCGGGCTCGATGCGAATATCGATCTGGTCGCTCTCGAGAGCGTCGCGAAGCTCAGCCTCGGTCGACAGGTACTGACGTCGAGCGTCGCGAGCAGTGTCGCCTGCGGCGACGATTCGGTTGCGTCCTTGTTGCTTGGCTTCGAACAGAGCCGTGTCAGCCAGTCGGTACACCTCTTCGGCACGATCGCCATGCATCGACATCGCCATACCTATCGACACCGTGATCAGGACCTCGCGACCTTCAACCGCAAAGGGCTGCGATACGGCCTGCACCAGTTGATCGGCGATTGCTCGGACAACATATTCGTGACGGATGTTCGGCAACATGACCACAAGTTCGTCGCCACCGACTCGTGCAAGCATTGCACCATCAGGGATCACGTTCTTGAGTCGTTCTCCGACTCGACGCAGCAGCTCATCGCCGGCAGGGTGGCCGAGCGAATCGTTGACCGACTTGAAATGGTCGAGGTCAAGAAACAACAGCCCGACATGCTCACCGACTTGCTGGGCTTCGGACACCGAGATTTCGAGTTGGTTCTGGAGTAGCTCGCGGTTCGGTATGCCGATGAGTTGGTCATGGGTGGCGCGGTAGTTCAGTTGTTCGTTGAGTTTGGTCAGTCGCCCCTGATCGACCCTTGTCTGCTCGACCAGCAGGTCGCTTCGCTGGCGGAGTTCTTCGCGTTCAAGCACTCGCTTCTGACGTTGAGCACCAAGGATGACTGCCAAGATCGCGCAATAGGCGAGGATTCCAGCTGCCCTGCTGACCAGACCATCGGCCATCACGACATGCACGAAGCTGGGCACACCGGCAACGATCAGCACGCAGAGCGTGAGCGATTGACTCGCGCTGCCTGCGGAAACGGCCGCTGCCACCAGCACGCAACCGATCCCGGCGGAGGCGACGAGTCGGGCATCGACGGTTTCGGGTTGAGCGACGGCCAGAAACGCGACCCACGGCAACCCAAGCGGGACCGTCGACACAAGAAACATCGTCTGGGTCGGTGAACGACTTTTGTTGGCCGGTCGCAACCACAGGTAGTGCAACAGAACAAAGAGCACGTTGAGCGCGGTGATCACGACGAGCCAGCGTTGCAGCGCAGGCTGGACGCTTTGGTCCCAGATCAGCGCGCTTAGTACCGCTGCTCCGGACATGTTTCCCAGTGCAAGAGTCGGCACCCGACGCAGCGTTGCGTCAGTCACTGCCTGACGAACCGACCCGGGATCCGGTGTCGGGCAGTCGGCTGGCGCTGCCGCCGAGTCTGCAATACCGGGTTCGCTCATGCCCTCTACATCGGACGCCCGGCCAGCTTCATGAGCCACGGCGCGCCGATACCCCAGCAGAGATACGTCAATGGGACCTGTCGCGTTGTTCAGCACCGAGTTGGTTTGCCTATTGTGGACTCGTGCACACAACACTGTTTGATGATCGGCCCTATGGCGCAAGCCCTACCGAGTGGGTTCGCAATCAGGTGGCCGAGTATGAGTCGTCGAACGGCACCGCCGGCAACACCCTGCGAGATTCGGGATTGCCCGTCATCATCATGACCACCATTGGCCATCGCAGCGGGCTCGTTCGCAAGGTGCCGCTGATGCGAGTGGAACACCAAGGGGTCTATGCGATCGTCGCGTCACGGGGCGGGGCTGCGACGCATCCCGGCTGGTACTACAACCTGGTTGCTGAGCCACGGGTCGCCATTCAAGATGGTCCGGCACCATTTACGGCGACGGTCCGCCAAATCGATGGCGACGAGCGGTCACAGTGGTGGACGCGTTGCGTCGAGGCATTTGCTCCCTACGACGAGTACCGCAAGAACACCGAGCGCACCATTCCAGTCTTCCTCGCAGAACCATTGACTGCCTAACCGGCCGCTAGATGACGAGCACCTGTCTGGGCCCGAGACGAATCAACGAATCGACACCACGTCGCTATCCGAGAGCGACGTGCGGATATCGACATCGGCGAGCGGAACGACGTCTGGACAGAATCGCAACGAGGCCTGTTCAAGCGCGGCCTTGACCTCGACCATCACAGCCGAAGCGTCGGTGTCATCGCATTCAACGACAACCGAGTCGTGCACGGTCTGTACCGGCACGGCATTGCCGAACTGCGCGAGCCGCTGCCGTAGACCTGCATACGCAACCAGCATGATGTCGGCGACGCCTCCTTGAATTGGCGCGTTGCGCCACGCGTTAACCATCGCCCCAATTCGTTCCCGCGCAGCGCGCGCAAGGAACGGTTCTACGACATCGGCGCCGACCCTTTGGATCGCCGACTCGACGAACAGCTGGCGTTGATCACGGTCGACAAGAACCCGTTCAATGTCACGGCGCTCGAGCGGAGCGGTCCGAGACGTCAGGCGGATCTCGTGGTCGGCCTCGAACGCCGCTCGAGCGCGAACAATCGAAGCCTCGGGTGACGCAATCAGCGCTTCGATCGCAGCCAGAAGCACCCGATCGATATGCACGTTGAACTGCTGACGTCGACCGGCAACGGTGCGGCTCGCGAACACGAACGGGCTGCCATCGCTGTGCAGCGCCACCGCCGCGTGGTGCCCGAGGATCCAACGAATCGTGGCCGCATCGCGTCCATCGATCGCCGGATCGCTGACGGCGTCAACCACTTCGTCCGCAGTTGGCCATCGTCGCTGCTCCGACCGGAACTGGCGACGAAATGCGTGCACCGAACCGAACCCGCGAGAGAGCCGCAACGTCTGCTTCCAGTCGATCTCCGACGATCGCCGTTGGGTGGCTCGAATTTCGGCGATCCGCTCATTGGCCCATTCGTCGGTTCCCGGGTAGGTCGCCCGGTACTGACGCAACAGGTCCCGACCCTCGTTCAGACTCGTCGGCGAGCCGTTAGCGGTCAGAGACCGCGCCAGCGCCGCCGCGCCTGTGCCATAGGCAATGCCGAAGTTGAGTGCCTTAGCGATCTGACGCAGCTCAGCCAGTCTCGCCGGGTCCTCAGATACAAGCGCCGCCGGGTCAAACCGGAACATCGTCGCTGCGGTCGTCGTGTGCACGTCATCACCGCGTGCGAAGGCGGCGCGAAGGGCCGCGTCGTCGGACACCTGGGCGAGGAAGCGCAGCTCGGCCTGGCTGAGGTCCGCGTGCACGAACACCCGCTTAGCGTCTGCGGGCCGAACGAAGGGCTTCATCAGTGGTGTGAAATTCTGTGCGTTCGGATTGCGACTTGCTAGCCGGCCAGTATTGGTGCCGACGACCTGCAGATACTGCGGATGCAAACGGCCGTCATCACCGATGTGATCGCGAATCGACTCGCCATACGTCGACAAGATCTTGGCTGCATTTCGAAACGCCAGCAGCGCGGCACTCAGCTCACCGCCGATCTCTCGCAACACCGACGCCGTCACCGAATCGCCGTCGCGCAACAGCCTGGGTGTGCGGTGACGCGACGCTGTCCATGCTCGTACCTGGTCAGGCGACCACGTGTTCAACGCGTGTCGAACCTGCTGGTCAGACGCCGGGTTCCAGGTCGGCTCTACGACGTCATCGAACAGTGTCCCCTGACCTCCGCCGGTTAGAGCTGCCAACTCAGACAGCGACACCCGGTGCCGGGCCGCGACTGCTGCGAGCTCACCTTCCCACCCTGCCCAGTCAAAGGGAAGCCCCGATCGTTCCATCTGATCGAGAAATGGGCGAGCCGCATTCTCGATCTCGCAGATCTCATCGAGTCCAGCCTGGGCCACCACAGCCCGAACCGCATCGCCGACCCACAGTGTCTCGACCGCGTCCGCAGCTGCGTAAGCGATTTGGTCAGATGTCAGGTCATCGTCTCGGGTATAGGACAGCTGGACGGTGCCCTTGCCGTCAGCCACCAGCCCGAGGTAGTGCTCAGTCGCCCAAGCCAGGCCATGAAACCAGGTGAACCCGCTTTGCCCTTGATGCACCAGCGCGTCGGCAAGCTGCACGTCGAACCACACCAAATCAGACGTTGTGTCAGCTGTCGACCACACCGCAGCATCGAGTACCCGAGCATCGAACGATGCGTTCCACGCGTCGGCAGTGACACCGGCAAGGACTGGTGCGAGCAGAACCGGGTCAACGTCGCGCGCGTCGACGACAAAGGCACGCTCGCTCTGATCCCGTGCGCGGGTAGCTACCGACATCACTCGAAGCTCACCCGCCCCGGGCGGGCCAATCGGCACCTCGGTGTCGATCGCAACCCGCTCAGCGGCCGCCAATGCCTGAGCCAGATCAGCGATCTGATCAGAAGTGTTGATGAAGGTGACCGGTACCGATGCTGGATCCGGCGGCTGCATCTCAGCCATGCCTGATCATCGGGATCGACAGATCAACGCACCGCCAAGAAAATCATGTAGAGCACAACTACACCGAACATCACTGCCGCGGGAATGGCCTTTTTGCCGTCATCGCCTGCTCGGGCGTGTGCCATCAACGCGGCGAGCGTGAGCGACGCCAGACCAACGCCAGTAGCGTGTCCGACCCATTCAATCTTCGTCCAGATGAGACCAACGACCACACCGATGGCCCCGAGGAGCTCGGCGGCCCCGATGAGACGGAACTCGGTACTGGTGTAGCCAAGCCTTTCTCGGGCGCGATCGAGGTCCACAATCTTTGCGACGCCACCACCAGCGAACACAACAGCGACAACTATTCCGACGATCCAAGCAACGATATTCACGGTGATCCTCCGGCCTCAGGGCAGCAAATGACCACCGCAACCTAGCCGAGTGTCCTCGCTCGCCGTCAAAGTCGACCGGTACGGTGGTTTCATGATCGTCCGGCTCAGTGTCGTTGACCAGTCCCCGATTCCGGCGGGCTACACGGCAGCGCAGGCCCTGGCCAACACGATCGACCTGGCGCAACGTTGCGAAGCGTTTGGTTACCACCGTTATTGGCTCGCCGAGCACCACAGCAGCAACGCGCTCGCGGGCTCTGCCCCCGAGATCCTGATCGGTCGAGTTGCCGCTTCAACATCGCACATTCGAGTTGGCTCGGGCGGCGTCATGCTCACCCACTACTCGTCATACAAGGTGGCTGAACAGTTCGCCATGCTCGAGGCCCTGTTTCCGGGGCGCATCGACCTCGGGCTTGGACGGGCACCGGGTTCGGACCAGGTAACTGCAGCTGCGCTCGCCAAGGGCCCCGGCGCCTTGTCTGCCGAGCACTACCCCGCGCAGGTCATCGAACTGGCGAACTACCTGCAAGACCGACCCGATCAGAGCGGTCCGTTCCGTGGTGTTCGGGCAACTCCGACCAACGGCATTCCACCCCAACTGTGGATCCTCGCGTCGAGTAGCGGAAGTGCATCAATCGCCGCTCACCTTGGTCTGCCGCTGGTATGGGCTGAGTTCATCGCACAACACGACGGAGCACCGATCGTCGATGCCTATCGCCGTGAATTCCAGCCGTCAGAGCTGTGTCCCGAACCGCGGGTCATGCTGGCGACGACCGCCATCGCCGCCGATACCGAAGAGCACGCTTCGTACCTGGCGACCAGCGTGAAACGATGGCGTCTGCTCGGCCTACAAGGTCCGATCCCCGAGCCGACCGACGCCGACGCACCACTGACCACGAATCCTCTGCACGTCACCCCGCGGCCAACCAAACCGCTGCTGTCAGGGACAGCCACACACGTGCGCGACGAGCTCGAACAGCTAGCCGAGCGCTACCAGACCGAAGATGTGTTCGTCATCACGATCACCCACGATCATCAGGCTCGGGTTCGAAGCTACGAGCTGCTGGCGCAAGCGTTCCAGCTCACCAATCGATCTGCAGCATGAAACTCGGGCTTCTGTCACGAGCTCCGCAGAGCTACAGCAGTCAGCGCTTGGTCGCTGCCGCCGCGGACAGAGACGTCGAGGTTTCAATCTATGACACTCTTCGATTCGCCATCGACCTCAGTCGAGATGATCCCAAGATCACCTACCGCGGAATCGACATCGAGTCAGTCGATGCGATCTTGCCTCGCATCGGCGCCACGATCACGTTCTACGGCATCGCCGTCGTCAGGCAGTTTCAGGCAATGGGCGTCTACACGCCGAACACCTGCGATGCGATTGCGAACAGCCATGACAAGTTGCGGGCGATGCAAATACTGTCGCGACACGAGATTGATGTGCCGGCAACCACGTTTGTTCGAGAGCGAGCTGATATCGCCCCAGCCATCAGCCGTGTTGGTGGCGCTCCCGTCATCATCAAGACGCTTGAGGGCACGCAGGGTGTCGGCGTGATCCTCGCTCCCGACTTCACGGTCGCAGAGGCAGTGGTCGAAACCCTGCACAGCACCAACCAGAACGTCTTGATTCAGCGGTTCGTTGCCGAGAGCCGAGGTAGCGACATTCGCGCATTCGTCGTCGGCGAACGCGTTGTTGCCGCCATGCGGCGCACCGCCACCGGCGACGAGTTCCGCTCAGACGTGCAGCGTGGCGGGACGATCGAGAGCATCGCTTTAACGGCCGAACAGCGAGACGTGGCGTTGCGAGCCGCTCAGGCCATGGGCCTGACCGTGTGCGCAGTTGACATGCTTGAGAGCGACCACGGTCCGCTGGTGATGGAGGTGAACTCTACACCCGGCCTGCAGGGCATCGAGCAAGCGACAGGTCTCGACGTCGCCGGCGCGATCGTTGATCACATCGTGTCAAACGTGTCGTTCCCAGACCTCGACGTCCGACAGCGGTTGGGCAAGGCCGCAGGCTACGGCGTCGCCGAAATCCACGTCGACCAAGGAACATGGATCGAGGGGATCACCCTCGCCGAATCGGGCCTGCGCGGCCGTGACATCACCGTGCTCGTAATCGAAAATGCATCGGGCGTCGTCCCGAACCCACAAAGTGATCATGTGCTGACCGCCAACGACCGGCTGCTGTGTTTCGGTCGCCTCAATGCCATGCGTGAACTCGCACCCGTCCGCCGCGCCCGCAGGCGTCGCGTCGCCCAACTACCCGTGGACCCTCTTTCTGTAGATACCGGTCCGGAGTAACCCATGCCCAAGTCCTCGAACAACGCCAACCCGCGTGCGGCAGCCGACGTACCCAAGACCGGGACAAAGTCCTCGGCCAACACCAGAGCGAAGACCGAACCGGCGAAGACCAAACGCTCCAGCGCCACAGGCGCTTCAACGCCGGCTACCAATCGCCGTCGAGCACCCTTCACCGTCGCTGGCCATCAGGTCACAGCTGGCCGGCGCATGCGGATCGAACTACCGATCGGCAATCTGATGAGTGGAACCCCGGTTGCGCTGCCGTTGATCGTGGTCCACGGAAAACATGACGGTCCAGTCGTGTGGATGAGTGCAGCGATCCACGGAGACGAGATCTGCGGTGTTGAGATCATTCGTCAGGTACTCGATCAAATCAATGCTCCGTCGCTGCACGGCACGATCATCGCCGCGCCGGTTGTCAACGTGCATGGCTTCAACACCAACGACCGGTATCTGCCCGACCGTCGGGACCTCAACCGGTGCTTCCCTGGTTCGTCCCGTGGCTCGCTTGCGAGCCGCATCGCGAGCCTGTTCATGACCGAGGTCGTCAGCCGAAGCGACATCGGTATCGATCTGCATACTGGCTCGGATTTGCGAACCAATCTGCCGCAGATTCGTTGCGACATCGACCATGCGCCAACGCTCGCTATCGCTCGGGTGTTTGGGGCGCCAATCGTGGTCGATGCTCGGTTACGAGATGGTTCATTGCGCCAGGCCGCTGTCGAGGCTGGCAAGGTCTCACTGCTGTTCGAAGGCGGCGAAGCATCGCGCTTCGACCCGGCCGCGATTGCGGTGGGCGTCGCCGGTGTCATTCGGTCACTAAATCATCTCGGCCTGACAGACCTGCCGGTTCCGGTAGCCGATGCGCCACTGTTCTCTCGCCAGACATGGTGGAGCCGGGCATCGCGCAGCGGCATCGTGCATCTCGACGCCCGGCTAGGGGATCAGGTCACCAAGGGCGACCGTCTTGCGGCGATTTATGACCCGTTCGGCAAGGTACTGGGCGAAGTCAAGTCAAAGTACGACGGTGTTGTCCTCGGCCACACCCAGGCGCCCTTGGTCAATCGGGGCGACGCAATCTCTCATGTCGCACGCATTATGGCCGAGCCCCCCACGCCCGGGTGGGCGGTGCCGGGCAGCATTGACGGCGAAGAAGCTGTCAGCTAGCCGACGTCATGCGGTCGCAACCGGCTCGGCACCCAAGCATCGGGCCGCCCATCAACGCTCAGGCGAACAACGCAGCCGCAGCCTGTGAATCGAGATACTCATCGGCACGGGTGATCTGCCCCTGATCGTTGAACCACATCACCACGCAGATGTCGAGTCGGATCTCGTGTCCATCGGGGCGGGTAAACACCACGTCGTGGATCTCGGTCGCGCTGTCGGTTCCGACGACTCGCCGTGGGTTGTCATAGCGCAGGGTGGTTCCGTCTGCGGTCAAGCGAGCCAGGCCCGGCACAGCTTCGTCGATGGGAACGTCTCGACCGACCACGTTCTGTCGAATGACCGCGTCGGCTGAGAAGTGGGCGCGAAAGCCCGTCCAGTCACCTCGCTCCGCGCAGGCAAATACTGCGCTCATCGTTTCTTCGAGAGCTGGCATGGTCGAGGCTCCAATCACAGGCGGATCACAGCGCGTCGAGTGGCGCCGCGTTGAACGCAACACCGAATCGCACACACCAGATCACGAGGGTGTCATATTCGCCAAGATCAGTGCCGGCCGGAACTTCGTAGTTCTGAGATCCCACGTTTCCCTTGAGGTCACCGAGGTCAATGAAGTCGTCGTCGAACAGCGAAGGGTCGCCGTCGGCTTCGGCTCCGCGGACCAGGTACACGTTCAGGTCGGGGCCGTTGTCGATGCTGAAATCGTCTTCGAACCGCACAAACGTCTGCACGCCGTCGGTCAACACGTTGACGGTGCCGACACCTTGATGATCGTGGTTAACGATGCTGCCGCGGGCGCTGTTGACCACCTGCGGCTCTGGTGGTGCCGTCGGTTCGGGTGTTGGTTGCGGCACCGAAGATGGCTCTGCAGCTGGCGGCGCCGTCACGTCTGACCCCGACACGAGATCAGAGACCGGGTCCGCTGGCGCCTGGGCAACAGCCGTCTCGTCAGACGCTGGAACCGCGTCGGCGGTGACCACTGTTTCGGGCTCAGCAGCTGACGAGGTTGCGGCTGGATCTGTGACCACAACCGCAGCTTGGTTCACCGGGTTCGCATCGGCCTCAGTCGCTGGCGCAGCGGCAGCGGCGAACGGCGATGCTTCGCTCACGGTGTCGTCGATGAACAGCGTATGCACCCCAAAGAAACCGATTGCGACCCACACGAGAGCAGCCAACCCAAGGATCGACCCAACCCCGACGGCGAGCGAATTGCGTTTGATGAAAGAGATCATGGCGTCGAAACCCGCCATTTGGTCTTGGTATTTCGACCTGGTGATGAACACGAGCGAAACACGAGCGCAAGAGCGATGCGTTGGCTCACCGAAACGTCACCGCTTGGGTGGGCGCAACATCAGAGCCGGCGTCGACGCCACGTACCGCTGGTAGGCCGGCTCATCGCCCCAACGCTTGGTGCCTCGTCGTTCAAGCATGGGGATACCGCTGATTCGAGTGATCAGAACAAACACGAACACCGGCGAGATCAAAGTGAGGTAACGCCAACCTCCCATAGACGGAAGCGCAATCAGCGCAATGCCTACCCAGAGGGTGATCTCGCCGAAGTAGTTGGGGTGTCGTGACCAGGCCCACAGGCCCGTCGAGATGAATCGCCCCTTGTTCGCCGGGTTCGCCTTAAAGCGGGACTTTTCAGCATCGGCCCGAACCTCGATGCCAAAGCCGATCAGCCAGACCACGGCCCCAACGACCGTGAACACGCCAACCGACTGATCTTCGGCTGCCGCGATCGCCGTCCACGCAGCGCATGCAGTGACCGACACCCACAACCCTTGCAACGACCACGTCTGCAGAAACAAGAGAAAGTCAACCCGGAGCTTGGCGAACCTTGCGTCTTCGCCACCGTCGGCGAGAATACGCCGGAACAAGAATGACCCCAGTCGAGCAGCCCAGATCCATATCAGTATCGCCAACAGCCACTGCACGACCTGGTCTGCTCCCGAAAGCACCAACGCCAACCCGGTGACCGCGAAATAGGTCAAGCTTCCGGTGAGGTCAAAGAACTTTTCGGTGCGGGCAAACCATGCCGGCACAAAGACGATCCAGTTGATGGCGAACGCGGCGATCACACACCAAACGATGATCGGCACTCGGCCAGCTCGCAGGCTGCCATCGCTTGCCGCAAGAGCGATCAATCCAGCGACCGCTACGGCAACGATCGAACCGAATAGCGCTGATAGACGTGGGTTCATCTATGCATCTTGTCGCGGTTTGCCGTGCACCGGCCAGCCGAACCTCACACTCGGCACGGCGTCGACGGCGTTCCATCGCGAGTTCGACAAAAACGACTCAGGAGCGCATGCACAAGGCACACGCTCCTGAGAATCAGAACTTGATCCCACCGAGGGGAAGCTGAGTCAGACGTAAACCGACTCTTTGCCGAGGTCCTTCACGAGCAAGTAGTAGAACACGGGGCGCATCTTGTTGCGGCGGCTCTTGCCAATCTTGGTGACAGCCTTTGCGAGTGCCTTGTCAAGTGCTGGGCCGTCTGCGCAGCCCAACTTCTTGATCAGCAGGTTCTTTTTGATCGTCTCAAGCTCGCTCTTTTGAGCAGCGGCGACGAGTGATGCATCGCGGTTGTACAGCGATGGACCAAGCGATTTAGCGATCGCTTCGAGAAGCGGACGGTCAACGCCGATCTTCTGCTCTTTCATTTGGACGATGCAACGCTCAATGACGTCGTCAAATTTGCTCATGATGTGTCTCCTTGGGATGTGTTATCCCGCCTGATGCCAAAACCCTAATCGGATCGACCGGAGCAAGTGCGGTATCAACGTCGATTGGGCTGTTGCACCGACTGGGCGAGCGCGTCGAGGCGAGCCTCGAGTTCCTGCGCTCGACGCGACGATCGCTTTCGCCGGTCTACGAACGCAGCAGACATCGTGCCGCACCTCGCCAGTGCCTCGTTGTCTCCGGAGAGCTTCGGGACCGGTAACGCTTCAGGTTGCTGATCATCAGCGGCGATCTCGACTTCGCCGACTGGCGAAACAGTTGCAGCGACCGCGGCCACAGGCTGCTCGCGCCCATTGCGCCTGGCGTGGGCCATCTGCGCGACCATGGCTGCGATCTCGGCTTCGTCTGGGACAACAACCTGCAATCGCCGATTGCCACGGCATCGGCTGGCAGGCGACGGAGCCGCCACCTCACTCGCAAACCCCTGCAGGCTGTCGGCTCTGTGGCTGTGATCGGCCATGGGTGACGAGGTCGAGGCCACCTCGATGAGGAAGCTCGCAAACGAAAGTTCGTCTGCGACCCGGTCAGATACTGTTTGGTCGCCCATACACCTCTATCGGCAGGATCGTGACCGACTTGACCCCAGCTGGGTCAATCGCTACAACACCACACGAAATCGCGACAACGAACCAACACCATGGCCAAAACCCCACGAAAGCTGAAGCGAGCTCGGTCTCGCCATGCAAAGTCCTGCGAGGGCAAGCAGGCACACCGTTCCAAGAAGGAAGCCCAAGACACCGCCACCAAGCTCCGGTCCGAGCGCGGTCGACGCAATCTGGTTGCGTACAACTGCCAAGAGTGCGGGAAATGGCATCTGGGCAACAAGGCCCGCTGAGCTGCGCTCAGTCTCACCGCAGCGGTTATTGACGGTGAGCCACACACGGCACACGCGATATCTTGCACGCCAATGCCCCACGGACTTCAGGCAACCAATCTTCACAAGCACTTCGGAGCGATCCAGGCACTGAATGGATTGTCACTCGCCGTCGAGCCAGGACAGCTGATCGGCTTCCTCGGTCCGAATGGGGCTGGCAAGACCACCACCATGCGGGCAATTGTCGGGTTGACATCGGTCGACGACGGGTCAATCACGTGGAACAACACGCCAGTCACCACCGAGGACCGCAAACGAATCGGCTACATGCCGCAGGACCGGGGGCTTTACCCACGCATGAAGGTGCACGAGCACATTACGTTCATCGGTCGGCTGGCGGGGCTTGCCCCCAACATCGCCGACCGTCGGGCCGAGCAATGGTGCGAGCGGGTTGGCCTGTCGGATCGGAGCGACGACCTCATCCAAGAGTTGTCGACCGGTAACCAGCAGCGGGTACAGCTCGCTGTTGCGCTGGTTCACGAACCTGAACTTCTCATTCTCGACGAACCCTTCGCTGGGTTAGATCCAGTTGCGGTGTCCATGCTCAGCGATGTCATGCACGAACAAGTCGCTCGCGGCACGAGCGTGATCTTTTCGAGCCATCAGCTCGATCTCGTCCAGGACCTCACCGAACAAGTGACGATCGTCGCAAACGGCACAACCCAGGCGACCGGACACGTCACTGAACTGCGAGAGCGTTCACCGGTACGCAAGCTGCGTATCGATTGGCGAGAACCTGCACCCGATTGGCGCCCCGACGGCGCTACCCGCATCGAAACCGGCACACCGTCATTGGCGACTCACACGACCACGTTCGAGCTCCCGGCCGACGCAGATCCAGCAGCCCTCATCGCACAGGCCAGCACCCACGGCGCGATCGCCTCGGTGACCTACGAGCCACCACCACTTAGCGATGTATTCCTCGGGCTCGTGGGCGAGCCGATTGGTTCGGCGACGTGATGCGGTCCCAGTGGATCGAAGTTGCACGACGCGAGATCACAACCCGCGGGCGAACCAAGGCATTCAGAATCGTCACCGCCTTTATCGCACTCGCTGCGATTGCAGGGCCGGTCGTTGCTGCGCTGTGGCCCGAAAGCGACGGCGCGCTGCGCGACGTTCAGCTAGCGGTGTCTGTCGATGTCGACAACGCCTTTATCGATCGGCTTGATGTACTCGTCGAAGGTCGCCTGAACGTCTCAATCGACACCGTGAACGACCCGAGCGAGCTCGAGCGCGTGGTTGCGAGCGGCAGTGCAGATGTTGCGGTCTTGAGTGGACCTGAATTGTTTTGGCGTCGGAACGTCGATACCGAACTCGATGCATTGATCCGAGTAGCGCTCAACCAGGCTGAGACGCTCGAACGTGCCCAACAAGCCGGAATCGACGAGCAGACGTTGACGTCGGTCCTCACGCCCACGCAGGTCCCCGAGCGATTCAGCAACCCAAGCGACACCACGAACAATTTCCGCGACGCCATCACCTTTGCCGGGCTGTTGATCGCGTTCATGGTCCCACAGGTATTCGGCCAACTCACGTTGATGAGCGTGGTTGAAGAGAAGTCGACCCGGGTCATTGAGGTGCTACTCAGCCATATCCGGCCGAGTTCGTTGCTCGCTGGCAAGGTGGCGGGCATTGTGGTGCTTGCGCTGATTCAGGTCGGGCTGCTGATCGGTGGACTGTTCGCTGGTCTGGCGTTGACCTCGGCCGTCTCGGTTCCATCGTCGGTATGGCAGTTCATCCCGATTCTTGGCGTTGGGTTGGTGTCGGGGCTTTTGATCTACACCACGTTGTTTGCCCTGTTCGGCTCATTGATTTCGCGTATGGAAGATGCCTCGCAGGTGATCATGCCGCTCTACATCCCGCTCTTTGTCGGCTATTTCGTCGGACAAAGCGCGATCATCGGCAGCGCCAATTCATTGCTACCTCGTATTCTCACGTTCGTGCCGTTGACAGCTCCCATGCTTTTGCCGGTTCGAGTTATCCAAGGTGGCATCGCGCCATGGGAGGTCGCGGTGTCGATCCTGTTGATGGCCGCGTGTGTGGTCGGTTTGCTGCGACTTGCTGGCCGCGTGTACGAGGTCACGTTGCTTCGGACCGGCTCGCGAATCAGCTGGCGAGATCTGTTCAGCTCGATGCGGGCCGCAAACTAATGACCATCGCCCCGAGGTTCACGAACCTCGACGGCGGCTAGAGATAACACCGGTATCGAAACCGGCCAGGTGCAGGCCACCGGCAAAGCGAGCGTGTTCGATCTTGGTGCATCGGTCCATCACCACGCTCATGCCGGCGGAACGGGCGATATCTGCAGCAGGTTCGCTGACAATGCCGAGTTGGAGCCACAGGCATCGGGAGCCGACGGCGACCGCCTGCTCAGCGATGGTCGGGCAATCTTCGGCGCGCCGGAACACATCGACCATGTCCGGCACAACCGGAAGTGCATCGAGCGACGGATAGCACGGGATCCCATTGATCTCAGTCTCGTTGGGGTTAACCGGATACAAGTCGTAGTCACAAATCGACGAAGCCAAATACGTGAGCACAAAATTGCTCGCACGCGATGGGTTCGCCGAGGCACCGACGATGGCGATCGATGTGGTGTCGTCCAGGATCTGTCGGCGTTCTGAAGCGCTTGGTGCCGTGTTGCTCATCGGGCCAGTGTTGCTCAGATTCTGACGCAACACATCCCAAACGGGGCAAACTCTCCACATGTTCAGGATCTCCCATTTGTTGTGCGCCGTCGTGTCCCTTCTGGCGCTTGTTACCGCATGTTCAGCTGCGCCCTCGATTGAAATCGCTGACGAATTCTCTTCTTCCGACACCGCCGCTTCGGACTCCGACCCCGATCCGGGTGAGTCGACTGCGGGCGAGCCAGAACTCGATCCTGGCGATGCTGACCAAGACCCAACCAGCACCACCGACGCTGCCGCTTCCGGAAGCACTGACAACGATGACGATGACGCAGTGGCAGACCCAAACCGCGAAGAGACCAACGCGGGGGAACCTGCTGCTAGCGCCGCTGACGACCAACTTGGCGACGGCGACGCGAGCAAAGTCGACGATGCTGCGACCGTGCCCACCGGCGACAACGTGGCTTCACTCGTCACCGACTGCGAATCGACCGCCACCGAATCAACCGCCACCGAATCGACCAGCGCCGGGGCCATCAGCGCCAGGGCTACCAGCGATATGGCCTGCGACATCTTGTTGTCGATCTCTATGCCCGACAGCGACCTCGAAGCAATCGCTCTTGGCTGCGGCGGTCGCGGTGCGGCGTTCGACTCGTTCTGCACTGAAGGCATCGAGGTTGCGGGCCCCGACTCGATCTGGTTCAGCGACGACAGCCCCGGCATTGGCGACATCGTCGCCGGGTGCGAGGCCGGCGATATGACCTCGTGCGACTTCCTGTACTTTCGCTCTGACTACGACAGCGAACTTGAGCAGGTCGGCAATAGCTGTGGCGGCAGAATCGACATCGCTATTCCTGACTGTCGCACCGCCCTAGCGACCCAAAGCTGATTCGCCGGCCGTTCAGGTCACCGGTTCAGCTGACGGCGGATGCCAGGGCCCGATCGAGGTCCCAGATCAGGTCATCGAGGTCCTCGAGTCCGACCGACAACCGAATCATGTCCGTGCCGACCCCCGCGGCCTCGAGTTCAGCGTCGCTCATTTGTTGGTGGGTTGTAGACGCGGGGTGAATCACCAACGTTCGGGCATCGCCAACGTTCGCCAGGTGGCTGACCAAAGTCAGACCCTCGATGAACCTCCGTCCTGCTTCTCGGCCGCCCTTGACCCCAAACGTGAAGATCGCACCGGCGCCATTCGGTAGATACTTCGCTGCGAGCGACCGGTACGGCGACGCTTCGAGGTCGGCGTGAGCCACCCAGCCAACTCGGGGATCGTCATCGAGCCAGCGGGCAACCGCTTGGGCATTGGCCACGTGGGCATCCATGCGCAGGCCAAGTGTTTCGAGACCCTGCAGCAACAAGAACGAGTTGAAAGGCGACAACGCTGCGCCGACGTCGCGCAGCTGCTCTGACCTCATCGCGGTACAAAACGCATACTCGCCGAAATTCGCATGCCACCGCAGCCCGTTGTAGGACGGAATCGGTTCGGTCATCCGAGGGAAACGGCCCGAGGACCAATCGAATGTTCCAGCTTCAGCGACCACTCCTCCGATTGTCGTGCCGTGGCCGCCGATGAATTTGGTGGCCGAGTGCATGACGATGTCGGCACCCCATTCCATCGGCCGACAGAGCCATGGCGTTGCAAAGGTCGAGTCCGTCATCAGCGGAAGCCCATGGCTGTGCGCAACATCGGACAGCAGTTCAAGGTCTGCGACCGCGCCCGAGGGATTTCCAATAACTTCAGTAAACAGCACCCTGGTGTTTGGCCGAATCGCTTCTGCGAACGCCTCTGCATCGGTATTGGCCACGAAGGTCGTCTCGACACCGAGTCTCGCCATTGTGATGTTGAGCAGTGTGTGGCTTCCTCCATAGATCCCAGCAGCAGCAACGATGTGATCCCCAGCACCGCACAGAGTCGTGAGCGCTAAAAAAGTTGCTGCCTGGCCGCTCGCCGTAGCTACCGCCCCGATTGCGCCTTCGAGGCTGGCCATGCGTTCTTCGAACGCAGCCGTCGTTGGGTTAGAAATACGGCTGTAAATCGTGCCGTACTTTTGCAATGCAAACAGGTCCGCTGCGTCGGCAGTGTCTTCGAACACGAAACTTGTTGACTGATAGATCGGCACCGCCCGAGCGCCGGTCGCCGAGTCCGGCTGCCCCCCTGCATGCAAGCTCCGTGTCTTGAATCCGAACGTGCGGTCAGTCATGGCTCCAACGTAGTCAGACGCCGAGCACGTTCTCGATGTAGCCGGCCACACCGTCGTCGTCATTGAGGTCAGCGATGACGTCCGCAGATGCCCTGACGGCTTCGGTTGCATTGGCCATCGCAACTGCTGTCCCGGTCCAGCTGAACATACCGAGATCGTTCAGACCGTCTCCGAACGCGATCGTGTCGGCGGCGGCAACGTCGAGATGCTCAGCGAGTTCGCGCAAAGCAGGGCCCTTGTCGACGCCGGCAGCGACGACCTCCACGACCGGAAAGCCGCCGTGGACTGCGTCGACCCGGTCGTCAACGAGACGCTGCACATCGCGGTCGAGGGTGTCGAGATCGTCGCTTGCACGGTCAAAGAGTGCCAACCGTGTCACGACCTCAGACCGACGTCGTCGTTCGTCCAACGCATCGAGGTATGTGGTGACCGGCGCTGCTGGAGGCACCCGCTCGGCGAAGCCGTCCTCTTGCAACACACCTGACGGCGTGTCGAGGGCTATGCCGAGATCTGGCCGAGCTGAGCGCAGCACCGTGATCACTCGGTCAATGATCGCGACGGGCACAGTCACCGAGCGCAGCACCTCACCTGTGCTCATGTCGATGGTGTCGGCACCGTTGCCCATCACCACGAAGTCGACCGGCCCGACGAGCTCCAACGTCTCGTGTCGGATGGCCAACGGACGTCCGGTTGCCATCACGACGGTGACTCCGGCAGCTCGAAGCCGTTGCAACGCCTTCTGGGTGCGGTCACTGCATGTGTGGTCAGACCTCAGCAAGGTTCCATCGACGTCGAAGGCGGCAAGAACCGGGAGCACCATGGCGCCGAAGCTACCGCGTTCGGCCGATCCAGCTCTTGGTGATTCGGGCGAGCTCGTGAGTCTGGTTGACTTCAACCATGCGCTTCCTCGGCTTCGACAACGGCACCAACCACATGATTGGAGTCCCACGCGGCGACCAGATCCACGAGTTGTGCTCCATTGACGAGTTCTACGACGATCCGTCAAGATGGCAGACGACGACGCCGCGGACCCCAGGCATCGATTTGGTCGATGTGCGACAGATTCCGCCGGTGCCGAAAACAGCACGGGTGCTCTGTCTGGGCCTGAACTACGCATCGCACATCGCCGAGACCGGCCGAGAACGCCCCGGTGCCCCGAACATTTTTGCCCGGTGGTACGCATCGTTGTCATGTGACGGCGACGAGGTCCCAGTACCGCCAGGTGACACCCGCTTCGATTGGGAATGTGAGCTCGCGGTGATCATCGGGGCCCCGCTGCGGCAGGTGGGCGCAGCTGACGCCATGGATGGCGTGCTCGGCTATACCTGTTTCAACGACATCAGCGCCCGGGGATATCAACGCCGGACCCCGCAATGGGCGCTTGGGAAGAACGCAGACCGGTCCGCTCCGATCGGTCCCCACGTCGTCAGTGCGGACGAGTTCGGTGATCCCTACGGGCGTCAAATCAGCACTCGAGTCAACGGTGTGACCCGACAGAACGGTTCTACCGACATGATGTTGTTCACCATCGCCGAAACGATCGAGTTCATCACCGCCTGCACCTCGCTCGCACCCGGCGACGTCATCGCTACTGGCACCCCATCGGGCGTCGGCGACAAGATGGATCCGCCTACCTACCTCACTGCCGGAGACCTGGTCGAGGTCGAAATTGACGGTATCGGTGTGTTGCAGAGCAAGATTGTCGACACACCAACAACGGGAGTTCACTAATGCGAATCTGGCAGGTCCACGAAATCGGCGACCCGTGGGACAACCTGCAGCTGGACGAGGTCGATGCACCAGTGGCTCGCGACGACGAAATCGTGATCGACGTCGAAGCATGCGGCGTGGCGTTTCCAAATGTGTTGCAGGCCCAGGGCAAATACCAGGTCAAGATGACGCCGCCGTTCTCACCGGCAACTGAGGTCGCGGGAACCGTGGCATCGGTCGGTAACCAGGTGAGCGGGTACCGCGTCGGCGACCGCGTCATGACCATGAGCGGCGCAGCGATCGCTGACCAGACCCGGGCAAAGGCCGACCAGGTGTTCTCGATTCCCGATGCGTTGAGCGCATCGCAGGCAACCGCATTGCTCGTCAACTACACAACAACCTGGTTCGCTTTGCACGAACGGGCCACATTGCAGCCTGGCGAGACGGTGCTGATTACCGCTGCCGCTGGCGGGGTTGGCAGTGCGGCAATCGATTTGGCCAAAGCCCAAGGTGCCACCGTCATTGCCGTTGCTGGTGGGCCCGACAAGGTTGCCCTCTGCCGCGAGATCGGTGCCGATCATGGCGTGGACTACCGGGCAACACCTGACTTTGTCGACGAGGTCCGCGAGCTTTCGGGTGGAGGCGTTGACGTCTGTTACGAGGTCGTGGGTGGCGACACGTTCCACCATGCCCGGCGCACTATGGCTTGGGGTGGTCGATTGCTGATTGTCGGCTTCGCCGGAGGCACCATTCCCGATTCGCCAATGAATCACGCATTGCTCAAGAATTACTCGATCGTCGGGGTGCACTGGGGTGCTTCGATCGCCCGAGATCCGCAGTCGCTCGTGCGCCAACAACAGGCCCTGAGCGACCTTGCCAATGCCGGCAAGATCTCGCCTGCGCTCCACCCGCCGTACACGTTCGACGACGCTCCACAAGCGTTTTCGGATCTTGCGAACCGCAAGACCACGGGCAAAGTCGTCGTTCAACTCTGACGTTCGACCTAGCGGCTGATCGTCGAGCGATCAAACGCCAAAACGCGCAAACGCCGCCCCCGCCAACCGAATTCGGCTGACGAGGGCGGCGTTGACGAAAAGGATCAGCCAGCTTCGGTGAACTCGATGCGGCGATTCGCTTGCTTGTCAGCGTCGGTGAGCTCGGGGTCCACCAACAGTGCGGTTTCGCCGTAGCCGGTCTCGGTCAACGTCTCGGCGTCGACTCCTTGGCCAACCAAGTAGTCGCGTACCGATTCGGCACGGGCCTGGCTGAGTGCCTGGTTGCTGGCGGCGTCGCCATCAGAGTCGGTGTGCCCACCGATTTCAACGATCGTTCCGGCAGGCAGGTTCTTCAGCACTGCGGCGGCGTTGTTGAGGATGGTGGCCGACTCAGGACGGATCACGGCGCTAGAAACATCGAACTGGATTGGCTCGAGAGCGACCAATTCGTTGAGTGAACGCAGCTGCAGATCGGTTGGTACGAGCAGTCCATCGATGATGTGCACGATGCCGTTGTCGGTCTGCAGGTCTGCGGTGATGACATTGATGCCACCGGGAAGCGTGTTGTCGCCGCTGATTGCCAGCGTGCGACCGCTCAGCGTCTCGAAGCGGGCTCCGGGAACGACCTCAGAGGCAGGGATCTCGCCGGCGACGACGTGGTACAGAACCGTGCTCTGAACGTCGGCCTCGTCGAAACTGGCCAGCGACTCGCCGGCTGCCTCGACTGCAGCGTTATTCGGAGCAAAGACCGTGAACGGACCAGCGTCAGGGTCGGCCAGCGTGGTGTCAAGACCGAGCTGGGTGACCAGAGCGGTGATGGACGACAGGTCGGCGGTCTCACCCGCCAGGCTGGCGATCGTCACAGGATCTGGAACCGGAGTCGGTTCTGGCGTTGGATCAGGTACCGGAGTTGGCTCTGGCGTTGGTTCCGGAGTCGGAGCTGGAGCCGCAGCCTCTTCAATCTCTGGCTCTGGTGTTGGCTCAGCTTCGGCCACCTCAACAGGAACCGGAAGCACGCCATCGATTGTGTGCACGATGCCGTTTGCGGTCTCGATGTCGGCGTCTTCGATTTCGACGGCACCGTTGATCAGTTCATCGTCATCGAAGGTGAGTTCGTACCCGTCGATCGTGGTGACCGTTCCCTCATCGAGAAGTTCGCTGAGGGTGTACTCACCCTCGACGATGTGGGTGACTGCAGCCGACGATGCGTCGTCATCGCTGAAGTCATCAATTACGTCATCGACGTCATCGACGTCCATGCTGTCGCCCAGGTCGTCCCAGGCACCATTGGTTGGAGCGAAGACGGTGTAGGGGCCTGCGGACTCGTTACCAAGGTCGCTGTTGATCTCGGCCCGTTCGAACAAGGTGTCGGTGCGTGAAAGGTCACCGTCGTCGCTCAACACCTCATCGATTGTGAGATCGGCTGTTGCGGCACCACCGAGGCCGGCCGCCCCGGCCGCGCTGTCGGCCAAATCGCCACATCGAGAGCCGAAGAAGAACAATCCGGCAAGGATGGCGACTACGGCCAAACCGAGCCAAAGAATTTGTTCGTCCGAGGAGCGACCCCATTCAGGGACCAGCTTGTCGCGATCGTCGCCACCGGCGAAGCTGTCGTCGTCATATGTCATCGAGTGAGAGCCCTTTGATGCTGTGCGTACAGGTATGCGGTCTTTCGACGCACCAGCTTGCCCGAAAGTCGCGCCGTTGAGCTACTTGATGCAAGATCCGTTGCACTTTGCCCTGTCAGACTGAGCTTGTGTCGAACCAACGGAACGCTACGAACGCCCATCTTCTTTCGCCGGACGTTCCCGCAGATTGCGACCTTTGCACAGCAGCCCGCTTCACCCATTGGTATCACGAAGACCACATCTGCTGGGTCGCCGATTGCGAAGCATGTGCGGTCCCCATGGTGGTCTGGAAGCGCCATGGCACCGATCCCTCACCAGGCGATATCGATCACATGATCGCTGCGCTCACGGCTGCAGCCCAGACGCGTTTCGGGATCGAACCGTTCAGCGTCGACCGCGATATGCGAACGATTCCTGATCATTGGCATGCTCATGCCCGCGACGAACAGTGGTGGCCGCTTCGGTTTGAGCGGTACATGTCCCGCTACACCGGTATCGGGACCGAACGGGTTGAGAGGACTTGAGTGGTTAGTCGTCTTTCAAGGCAACGGCGTTTGGGGTTACGTTCATCTTCGGCTCGTAGGCCGCAGCGACAACTCCTGTTGCCTCACCTTGCTGGCTCACCCGCAGTTGAGCAGCGCATGCAGTGCATGGCCCATAGAACTCGGCCGCTACAACCTGGTTACAGCGCGGACACGGGAATGCCGTGAGATCGAACGCCTGATCCCGGGCCGGAAACACGATTGGTTCTCGCGGCGCTGCCGGTGGGTTGCTCATACCGAGAGGTCCAGGGCCAGCGCGGCTTGCTGGTCGCTGGTCAGTGCCACTTCGCAAGCCAAGTCGGCAAAGTCGGTGCCGACCGACACCGGTGTGCGCCCGGCGACGGCGAAACGCAGGTACTGCACTGCGCTGATTCGATCGTCGCCTACCTGTGCGGGATCAAACGAGGCATAGACCTTGTCGCCATTGTCGAGAACGACGTAGAGGTAGTCCTGAAGTCCGAGCCATTGGGTGAGTAACGGTTTGCGATCTGCTTCGTTCTCGATACCGATCAGCAACACACAGCCGAGGTCACCTGGGTCGCCCAGGATCGAGTTGTATGTCTCGATCTCGTTGAGAATGTCCGCCTCGCGAACTATGCGCTCGGTTCGAATGATCTCCTGGATCTGATACCGGAGCGTCTCTCGGTTCTCGAAGAGGAACGTGAGGTATTTGTTGAGGTGTACCCGCCGAAGCTCTTTCGCTGCGAAGACCTTTTCGCGGGTGATTGCGCGAGTGTCCTCGTAGGTGGCGTAGTCAACAATTTCGCTTCGTTCAACAAGTCTGGCCATGGTGAATCCTCGTCTGATCAGGCGGTTGCGGTGGGTTCGGTGGTGATCGGCGTCGGGAAGCCGTCGGGCTCATAGGCACGGGCTAGCACGCTCATGGGGTGCATAGGCTTGCGTCCGGCGTGCTGTTGGAACTGGATCGCTGCAAGTGGACACTCGGTGGCCCAAACCTCGGACTTTTCAACGGATTTGAGCCCGTCGAATGCCTTTTTGCCGATGCGCACGGACACTTCGTATCCCTCAAGTTTCATCGCATAGGTGCCGTCGTGACCGCAGCACTCCATCGTCATCTTGGTCTTGACGCCAGGGATCTTCTTGATCAGATCTCGGCCCTTGAAGCCCACCGCCTGGGCTCGCAGGTGACACGGAGCGTGATACGCGACTTCGTCGCCCGGTGTCGACTTGAAGTCGCTGTTGAATCGGTTCTCGTCACGCAGTTCCCACAGAAATTCAGCGGGATCGCTGGTGGCTTCGGCGATCTCGGCAACGGCTTGTCTGTCTTCGGTCGCCGCAATTTCGGACCATTCGCGTCGCAGCATCATGGCGCAGGTCGGGTTGATTGCCAGGACCCGCTTGCCGGCCCGCACATGCGGGATCAGCCGCTCGACGTTGTGCGCAATATTCGCTCGGGCCTTGTCGAGGTCCCCAGACTCCCATGCGGGCATGCCACAACACAGCAGACCCTTCTCGCATGTCAGCTCGACACCGTTGTGTTGCATGACGGCAACGGTGTCGTGACCGATCTCTGGTTCGTTGTGTTCGACAAAGCAGGTCTGGAACAGCACCGCCTCGCCAGTTGTCGGATCGTCGCTGATCAGACCTTGTTTTTGCGCCCACTTCTCAAAGTTCTCTTTGGCGAACTCGGGCAGCAACTTGTCGCGGTGGATACCGATCGATTTTTCGACAACGATGCGGGCGGGGCCCTGTTTGTTCACCCAGTTGGCGAGCCCGCCGGTCGCTCGGACGGCGACCCCGAGCCGATCCGGGTCACCAAGAAGCTTGTCTCGCTTTGAGACCCCTTCGACTCGCGCTCGCTGGGCCTTGAATCGGTGGACCATGCGGGGGAAGTCGAGCTGATATTCGTGCTCGTCGCGGACGGTGTACGGGCATTGCACTTCGCAGAGCTTGCACTGGAAGCACTCGTCCATAACCTGGCTGGTTTCGGCGGCGGTGACTTTGGTGACGTCGCCGTCGTGTCGATCGTCGAGGAAGGAAAACAGCGACGGAAAACTGTCGCAGTATTTGAAGCACATACGACAGCCGTGGCAGATCTCGAAGGTTCGAGTGATCTCTTTTTGGAGCGCGGCCGGGTCCCAATAGACAGGGTCGGCCGTGTCGTAGCTCAAGCCGTCAGTCGGCGAGTAGGAGATCGGTCCGTCAGATGCCACGGTTCCTCACAGAGTTCGGGGTTCGATGATCAGGTAGTTCAGGCAACCACGCGCAACCAAGGTGGCCCAGCGCGCATTGTGACTCGGGCCGAGATATGGCAAAAGGGGCGCCGCTGGCACACTTTCTGCCCGCAGACGCCCCTCTCACAAAATCATGCGTGGTGTTCAGCCAAGGGTGTCGAGCATTTCCTGGAAGCGCCCGGCGTGAGCCTTTTCGGCCTTGGCGAGAGTTTCAAACCAGTCGGCGATTTCGGTGAAACCTTCGTCGCGTGCGGTGGCCGCCATACCTGGGTACATCTCGGTGTACTCGTGGGTCTCGCCAGCAACGGCTGCTTTGAGGTTCTCTTCGGTGTCGCCGATTGGCTCACCTGTTGCCGGGTCGCCAACGACCTTGAGGTAGTCGAGGTGGCCGTGGGCATGGCCGGTTTCGCCTTCGGCGGTTTCGCGGAAGTTTGATGCGATTGCTGGATAGCCCTCGATGTCAGCAACCTTTGCGAAATAGAGGTAGCGACGGTTGGCCTGGGACTCGCCAGCGAAGGCGGCCTTGAGGTTCTCGTGGGTTCCGGTTCCTGCCAGATCGGTCATGCGAACTCCTTGGTGATCGTGGAGATGTTCGCTCTCCACAGTAGCTGTGCGCTGATTGCCATCGGCCCAGCGAACGGGAGATTTTTTCGTTGATGACGCGTCGCGCCGTTCGCCGGGATCAAGAACGCGGGTGCGCAGCAGCACTACCCTCAAGGCCATGGAGATGTCATGTATCCAACGGTGACGATCCGTCAGCGTGATCGAGCAGTTCTGTACGTCACGATCGTCGAGCCTCTGATGATCGGCAGAGACTGTGATGGCCTGCTTTTGGCCGACGAGAAGATCTCACGGCAGCATGTACGACTCACGCCGCAGGGCAACAACCTGCTCGTTGTTGACCTCGGAAGCACGAACGGCAGCTTCGTTGACCGAGTGCGGGTGACCGGCGAAACGCTGATGACTCCGGGCATCGATCTTCAGATCGGCGACACCATCATCCGCGTCGAAGCGGTGCCGCACGCTGTATAGCCGCCTTCGTCGAATCGTCGAATCTGACGGCCGATCAGTTGGTTATTCAGTCAGTTCGATTGCGTACTCGGGGCAGTTGTCGACACAAAGTTGTGCCTTTTCGTGCAACTCAGCGGGAACCTCTCCGTCGACAAGCAGCACCGCGTAGCCCTCATCGTCGACATCGAACAGCTCGGGGGCGAGCATGTAACAACGGTTGTGCCCCTGGCAGAGTTCTCGGCTGTACTTGATCTTCATCGGTTCTCCCCTGGTGACTCTGGATACACGTTAGGTCAGCGGGTGACGCGGATAGGAAGTTCGCGAGGCCCACGGATCTGGCCGGTCGAGAACCGCACGGCTTCGGGGTCAACAAGTTCGAATTCATCGATGCGTTCAACAAACACGTCGAGGGCAACGGCGAGTTCCATGCGGGCGAGGTTCGAGCCGAGACATCGGTGAATGCCCAATCCAAACGCACCGTGGCGGTTCTTTTGACGGTCGATGATGAACGTGTCGGCATCATCGAAAGCTTCGGGATCACGGTTCGCAGCCGGAAATGGAAGTAGGACCCAGTCGCCTTGCTTCATCGGGCATCCACGAAGTTCATGATCCTGGGCAACCAGCCGAGCCATCGTCACCGGCGCATAGAAACGAAGGAACTCTTCCTGGGCGAACGGCCGGATCTCAGGTTCGTCCCGATACCGCTTGAGGTCATCGGGGTTCTGAGCCAGATGCCACAACGACGAGCCGATCGCCGACCACGTAGTGTCGATACCAGCGATCAGCAGCAGGATCACCGTTCCCCGGACGTGTTCATCTGACAGTTTTTCGCCGTACAGCTCGACCCGCAGCAGGTGGTCGATCAAGTCGCCTTCGGGTTTCGGGTCGGCCTTGTGCTTGTCGATCTGGGCATCGAGGTAGACCTCGATGCTGTCTTCGTCGGCGACGTCATGGTCGACCGGGTTCTCGACGATTTGATGAATGAAGCGTCGGAAGATGTCGCCGTCTTCGGGTGGTAAACCCAGCATTTTGGCAATGACTCGCACCGGGATGCTCTGGGCGTAATCGACAGCTGCGTCAAACACGCCGTCGTTGGCCTGGGCCTTGGCGAGTGCATCGTCGAGCAAGTCGTTGCAAAACTGGCGAGCAAACGGTGTGATCTCGTTGATTACCTTTGGCGCAAATGGGGCCAGAAGCAGCCGACGAGCGTCAGCATGAAACGGCGGGTCGCTCGTGATCGGAGGGGCACCGCCGATGGGCGCCGGCATCGATTCGTCCTCGACCGCCGATACGACGACTCGTTGACTGGTGTAATTGCCGTCGTCGTTCGCAGCGATTGCCGCGATGTCGTCGTGGCGCGTCGGGAGCCACATGCCACCAAACCGTTCCGAATGAGCGACCGGACAGGTCGTTCGCAGCTCGTCCCAGATTGCGGGAGCGTTCGCTCCGTAATCGGGATGAGAGTGATCAAAGTCAGTGGCCCAATCGGCTACCGGTTCCTTGACAAGATCTTCCATCGGCTTCCCCAATAACGTCGGCTATTGGCACAATAGCGCCGATTGGGACACCGACGGCACTGGTTTCGCACAACGCACGCATGCCCGATGGATGCGTCGTTGCCTCAGAGCCGCCGGTTCAGGCGACAGATTCGATGAGGTCAGACGAACTGATCGCGAAGTCGCCGTCGACCTCATCGACGACGACCACACTTCCTTCGGCGTACTCGCCTTCGAGTAGTGCCATCGCCATCTTGTCGCTGAGTTCACGCTGGATGACCCGCTTGAGAGGCCTGGCCCCAAAGGCAGGGTCGTAGCCGCGTTCAGCGAGCAGCGCCCTCGCAGCCTCGGTTACTTCGAGATGCAATTTGCGCTCCCCAAGTCGCGATTCGAGACTCTGCAACTGGATGGCGACAATGCGTTCGAGGTGATCGACGCTCAGCTCGTCAAACCGCACGATGTCATCGATGCGGTTCACAAACTCGGGCTTGAAATAGTCGCGAGGATCGATGGGCAAGTTGCTCGTCATGATGAGCAC